>NZ_JBLBVM010000054.1:0-281555 GCF_047250385.1 Glaciecola sp. MF2-115 | reverse complement strand
AGTCTCGCCAAAAACATACTCATTCACTTCACCTTTAGGAGAGTGATTGCATTATTCAGTCAAGGGGTGCGAAATCTTAACAAAGACTATAAAAAACGAATATATAGCATGGCCTCGTAAAAAATGGGGATCCCTCAGTGCGAAGGCAGGAACCTCCTGAATCAACAGCAAATCTTTTTGTGAGTTAGATGTAAGTAGTTGGAGGCACTTTCCGTTGCACAATACTGTTCGCTGAAGCCTTTTTACTGAATTTATCAATCTTAGCATAGGTTAAATAGACGGAGATTACTGCCTTCGCAGTAAAGACGAGAGGCTTTAAAACTTTAAACGAACAAAGTATTTTGCCTTCGCAAGGATGACGGAGCACTTCACAAAGAAAACGGCGTATTGCACCAACACTTAATAAGTGCGTTAAGCTTCAGCGTTGCTCGCATCCAATTCATCGTCAACGAAATCAAGTTGTATCGTACTGCCAAGTATGTCACCTTGGCCGTATTCGCAACCTAAGCCTTTCAGGCCTTCGAGTTTCGATTGGCTAGAAATACCTTCAGCAATAACTATTAAACCAACCTTTTCAGCAACTAATATGACCGATTCAATAAAACGTAAGTTTTTTTCTGAACGGGTGAAAGATTGCACGAAACGTTCGTCAATTTTGATAAATTCAAAGGGGTATGAAAACAGGTAGTTTAATGAAGCCGCGCCGCTACCAAAGTTATCCAAAATTAAGCCGAAGCCATTTCGTTTTAACTTTTTCACTGCAGGTAAAATAAATTGTGAGCGATTGTTTAATGCGCTCTCAGCAAACTCCAGTAGGAGCTTATTTGGCCCAAACTGTGATTCTTTGACGCTGGATATAAGTTCATTAACCAGATCTCGCTGCATGAGGTGCTCAACTGACAAACTTACGCCAATACGGTGGTTTGCGTATTCAGCATCTTCTTGCCACTGGTTTAATAGACCAATAGCGCCATCTAGTAAAAATTGGTTGAGCTCAAGCGTTAAACCACATTGTTCTGCGATTTGCCAAAATTGTTCACGGTTTACTTTACCGAAAGTTGGATTATGCCACTGCAATGTGCATTCGAAATATAGTATCGATTCGTCTTCAAGTTTAACAACAGGCTGTAAAACACAATCAAAGCCTTTGTTCTTGAGTGTTTTACGAAACTCGACTTCCAACTGAATATCTTCAAGCAGCTTTTCACGCATGCTCTTATCAAATGTGACATAGCGTCCACGGCCCAAGCTTTTCGCTTGATACATAGCGGCATCGGCATCGCGCAAGACTTCATCTGCTGACGCATAACTGCTATCAACATGAGCTATACCAAGGCTAGCACCACTAAACATTTCCTTGCCGTCTAAAATGAAAGGCATGGATACTGAATTAATGACGCGTGAAGCTACTTCTTCTACCGCTTTTACATCTTCGAAGTTATCTAACAAGATTACAAATTCGTCACCACCTAAGCGGGCTAACAAATCATGGCCGCGTTTGCACAAGGCAATACGATGACTTACTTCTACTAAAAATTCGTCGCCAGCATGGTGACCCATGGTATCGTTGATCACTTTGAACCGATCTAGATCGATAAACAGAACTGCAAATTGGTTTTCTGGGTGACGTTTCTTATTTGCGATGGCAAGTTCAAGTCGACTATTAAACATGACGCGATTTGGCAAATCAGTGAGAGCATCGTGATGAGCGTCGTGAATGAGTTTTAATTCAATTTCTTTACGCTGTTCTATTTGTTTCTTCAGGTATTCGTTGGTTTTATTCAGTTCTTCAGTACGTTCTTGTACTTTGTTTGTTAATTGCTGATTATATTCTTTTAAGGCTTCAGCACTTCGTCGTCGTTCCATTGCAACGGCAATATGGTGCGATACAAAGCGAAGTATTTCTAAATCTTTATGGTTATAGTCTTTTAGCTTACCGTAGGTTTGTATCCCGATGACACCTTGCACTTCACCGTCAATGACTAAAGGAGAGCCAAGCCAGGAGTTATTGTGCTCCATCAAATTTTGGGCAACGCTAACGTCTACTTCACCTTCCTCTACTAAGGAAAGGATTTTTGAATTATCAATAAGCGAGGCTTCACCACGGCGAATGATATATTCGGTTAAGCCTAAACCAAGGGGGCGTTCATCCGCAGATTCATGCAGTTCATCACTAAAGTAAGGGAAATTTAGTTTATCTTTTTCTTCATTTAAGACGGCAACAAAACAGTTTGGCGCACTGATTAATCGAGCAAGAATGGCATGCAATTTTGAGTAAAAACGTGGCATGTCATCGTCAAGTGCTACAGATAGCTCGGATATCTCAAACAAAGCGGTTTGTAGTGATTCCACTTTTTGGCGTTCGAGTATTTCTTCTTGAAGGTCATCGTTAATGCTGCGAAGCTGTTTAGTACGCTCACGAATAGTGCGTTCAGTGACTTCGCGACTTTTAACGCGATCCACCGTTGTTACAATGTGCTGAGAGATAAATGACAGAACTTCAAAGTCGTCTTGGTCATATCGCACATCGTCGGTATAGCTTTGAACGACCATTGCACCGATTACATCAGTGCTGCGCTTTAAAGGTACACCAATCAAATCTACTGGCGGAGTTCCTAGCATTTGAATACCAGTATCTGCTAAAACAGATTCGGTATTTTCTTTCGTCATTACAATACTAGTGCCATTTCTGAGGATATAGCCAGTAATGCCGTCCATGATTTTTTCGTAAGGGATCGTGCTTAGTACTTCTTGATCTAACTCATCGACAAAGTAGGCAAAATCAACGTTTTTGTCGCCGCGGTCAAAGAAGGCGACATAGAAGTTATCCGCTGTCATGAAATCACTGACGATGTCATGAACTGCTTTATAGAGTCGATCGAGATTACTCACTGAACTTGCTAGTTCACTGATTTCAAATAACGCCTTTTGGACTTTCTCAGCGCGCTTATACTTCTCGGTTAAATTCTGAAGCTGTGGAATTAATTCCCGCAATTCCTCTTCAGAAAGATCACCAATTACCGACTCTTGTTCTTTCATTTCAATTTTTAACCTTACCAACTCTATACTGCAGATTTGCTAGGGAGATCCTTTTTAAGCATCGAAAAATGACTAAATGCCTTCAATCATATATTCAATTGCTATCTTAATATCATCTTCAGAACAACTATTGCACGTACCCATAGCTGGCATTGCATTAATACCGTTCACAGCATTCTTCCATACTTGGTCGAAGCCTTTCTCATCTAGTCTTGGTTGCCAATCTGCCGCAACTTGCAGCTTCGGCGCGCCTAAAACTCCTGAAGTGTGACATGCTACACATGCACTGTCATAAATCTCTTTACCCGAACGAGGACCAGCAGCGGCAACAGGTGCAGCACCGGCTACATGAACTTTACCTACTGGTTTTATACGCTCTGCAATATCTTCATCGGTCGTTTCTTGTGCGTTTACGCTAACGAAAAATAACGCGGATATGAAAAGGCTTAACACTACTCTTAATTTCACTACTCTCTCCTGCAATTTGCTATGGCATACAACCACTTTGGGCAATTATAAACATTAGTCAGTGGTTAACAACTATTTGTTGCAATATCCCTGACGACGTTATTTGTAAAAGTTTTGTTTATTTATTTATTATCGGTTAACAATCTGTTTTTATTAATATTTTGTATTACAAGCCAAATTGGCCTTGTAATAATGCGATAAATTTTCGTTTCTGTTTAAAGTCAAAACTCAGCTCGCTGATTAAAAATTCGAAAGATTGGTGCTGTTTTTTACTCTTTAATGTCGATTTAAGTTCTTTCAATAAAGTAATTGCAGTTTCGTAACCCTGCGTATCTGTATTTTTTGGATAAGTTCTAACCAACCTTCGATAAAGTGCAAAACCTGCTTCTGGTTGCAAGGTCATTCCAAGCTTCGCGATCTTATGCAGTAAGGCATTAGAAATATTAGCTTCAAGCGCTTCAGTTATTGCTTCTTCGTTTTTATCACATGCTAAGTACAACTCAAACAATGCATCGTGATTGTCTGCATCTTGCAGTTGCTCAACTAGAAGGGCGTGGGCTTTTTCGAACCAATATTGAATATCAACATCACCCTTCTTATCAGACGATTTTAATAAGGACAGAACAGTCTGAAAATCCTTTGCCTCTAAGGAATGCTCATAGGCAGACCAATGTAATTCAAGAGAAGCATCAATGTCTTCTAAAGCTTCTTGGGTGTTAGCGTTCAAGGTCAGAATTTTACTTTCTTGTCTGTAGTTCAGGTCATGAGATTCAATTTCAGAAATATATTTCTTCGCAAGGTCCTTACGACCTAATTCCAAACATAGTTCTGCGAGTTCAATGTATTCATTAATGTCAGATGCAAGTTTATGCTTACACTCGATTAGCTTTTCGAGGTGTTCGTTATTGGCATTTTTAGCATCTTCCGCGTAATAAAAGGCAAGGTCTTCCAGTACTAAACGATGATTATCCTCGATAGTCTTATCTAATTGTATGGTGCTAACGTCAATTTGTTCAAACTGAGTTTCGAGGTTCACTAATTTTTCGATAAAAAACGGAATAAGGTCAGGCTGTTTTTTCGCAAACCTTTTATAGACTGATGGTAACGAGAAATTAGAAAATGGTTGCTGATAAAGCGACATCAAAAAGCTGACTTTTCTTTGTTCAGTCCAATTCAACTCACTGATAAAGGTCGCAAATGCTTGCACAAGTGTAACTTCAACTTTAAGTCGATAACCTTTGTCGTCTTTAATTTTGCTTAGCGCTTTGTTATAGCGCAGCAATGCTGTTTGTGTCAGTTCAAAAGCAGGGTCTGTGGGTAATTTGTGTAATATTGAGATTAGACGATTAAACTTTTCGATAGCTGCTTCAAAATAAGTTTTCACTCTGTTTTGACGCCATACCTCACGCAAAGGCAAGGCTTTATTAATAATGTCGACTAAAGCCTTTTTATTTACTTTGCCATTGGTGACATCAGCAAATAAGACCCATTGCTCTGTTTTATCAATATCGCTAGTAATTTGCTCAAGTAGTATGGCTTTCGCTTCAGCTTCCGACATAGCTTCAATATATCCGGTGATACGCTGGATCTCATCACCTTCTTGGAGTGCTTCTAATTCGGCTTCACGCGAAATATCGGTTAGTGCAACCGCTACGCAGTGCTTACAGAAATCAAAGCCTTCTGAGTCGGAGCAATTGCAACTGCCTTCGTATTCACCATCAACAATGGAAAGCTTGACCTCAAACTCTTGAATTTCTTGAACTATAGCCGTTATGATCAACTGATCTTTCGAAAATCGATGCACAGCCTCTTGAAAATACAGCATTTCGCCCTTGTCAAAAGTGCGTCTTCCAGCAAGTTTTTGTAACTGTAATATGGGGCTGCTATCTGGCATAAGTGTATTTTATTTAAGCTCAATGGTTGAGGCGCAGTTTAAGTGAAACACACGCGGAACGGATCATCATATATCAGTTTGTACATAATGAAAATGTATTGCTGATACATGACGTAAAAGCAATACATCGAGCTTGACTCTTAGCTAAGATGTTTTTTAAAGAAATCGACAGTTCTTTGCCAAGATAATTCTGCATCCTTAGGGCTAAACCTGCTCGTAGAATCGTTATGAAAACCATGCTGAGCGCCTGCGTAAAAATGGGCTTCGTAATTCGCATTATTTGCTTTCAGTACTGTTTCGTAATCAGGCCAAGTGGCATTAACTCGCTTATCTTGCTCTGCAAAATGGATCAGAATGGGGCCTTTTACTTCCGCTTGCAATTCAGCTTTGGCTGGCGTTCCGTAATAGGGCACTGCAGCATCAATCTGCTTAGGCATAGCAGCTGCGAGCAAATTACTGATGTACCCGCCAAAACAAAAACCGACAACACCCAGTTTACCGCTTCCGTTCTCATGTTTTTTCAGCCAAGTTGCAGCAGCCATGAAGTCTTGCTCAATCTTATCGCGGTCTAGACTACGTTGCATTGCACGACCATCGTCGTCATTACCTGGGTATCCACCTAATGGGAATAAAGCATCAGGAGCAAATGCAATAAAACCTTGCTTCGCTAAGCGACGTGCAACATCTTTCACATAAGGATTTAAACCCCGGTTCTCATGCACGACTAGCACAGTAGGTGCTTTGCTATTCAGTTTGCTTGGTACAACTAAGTAGCCATTACCTTTGCCATGTCCATTAGGGGAATCAAATTCCGCGTAACTTGCTTTGATATCGGGATCGTTAAAGCTTACTTGCTCGGCTAAGGCATAGTTAGGAATCAAGGCGGAGGAGATTAGGCCAAGAGATAAACCTGCAACTGATAAGGAACCCAATCGCGTCATAAAAGTTCGGCGGTTAATGTCACCGTGTGCATATTCGTCATACCAGTCAAACGCTTGCTGTGGAATGAGTTTAGCGTCGAGTTGCTCGTTGAGGTTTTTAGCTGACATAGTTTACCTTTTTTAATAATTTGCATGAATTTAACAATATACGACACTAGCATCTGTGATGGTTCAAAACATATTCTTCGCAAACGCAACTTATTCAGTATAGATACAATTTGAAAAGAGTGACTACTTCAAGTCAAAAATATATCTCAACAAAAATACAGCCGCCATGAAATAAGTAATGACACTTACTTTCTTAAACTCACCAGTACCCATTTTAATACCAACATAAGTAATAAAACCTAGTGCTATTCCTTCACTAATACTGAATGTTAAGGGCATTGCCATCAGAGCGATAGTGGCTGTGGCAACGCTTGCTAAATCGGAGAATTCAAGCTCCTTAATTGATTCCATCATAAATATACCCACCATCACCAATGCAGGAGTGGTAGCCATTATCGGGATCACAAGCATGAGTGGAGATAAAAACAGGGCAAGTAAGAAACAAATCGCTACGACGATGGCAGTTAAACCGGTTCGCCCGCCAGCAGAAACTCCGGCTGCAGATTCAACATAACTGGTGACAGGAGAGGTGCCCAAAGCAGCACCAACAACACCTGCGGCTGCATCGGCTGTCATTGCGCGTCCCATTTTTGGGAGTTTCCCTTGCTTATCGACTAATTGAGCTCGCTTCGAAACCCCAATAAGAGTGCCAATAGTGTCAAACATATTCACGAACATAAGTGCAAAAATGAGATCCCAAGTGCTCGCAAAATTGACGATAGGGTACATTAAATCCATTGCGAAGAAGGTATCTGAAATTGGTGCAGGCAGTCCTACAATACCATTCGGTGTCGCGGTTAAATAACCGCCCTCTGTAGGAATAAACATCCCAATTAAAGTAAGCGCGACAATCGAAATAAGTATCGCGCCAGTCACTTTTTTAATGACTAAAATGATAGTGAAAATCACACCTAAAAACGCAAACAATACAGCAGGCTCTGATAAGTCACCAAGGCCAACGAAGGTAGCGGGATTATCTACAATGAGACCGGCATTTTTCAAACCAATGAAGGCAATAAATAAACCAATACCACATTGCACACCAATTTTAAGCGCTGTTGGGATCGCATGGGCTATCTTCTCTCGCAAACCTGAAATGGTGAGGAGCAAGAACAAAAGGGCGTTGTAAAACACAATCCCTAAGGCGGCCTCCCAAGGGATTTCGCGAGTTAAGCAAATGGTGAAAGCAAAAAACGCGTTCAAGCCCATGCCAGGGGCTAAAGCAACCGGGTAGTTAGTTAACCACGCCATCAGCAATGTACCGATGCAAGCTGCCAGTGCAGTAACAGTAATGAGGCCGGCTACTGGCATACCGCTTAAACCCAAGATGCTAGGGTTAACAATTAAGATATACGACATTGCAGCGAAGGTCGTTAAGCCCGCAATAATTTCAGTCTTTACTGTTGTGGCGTGCTCTTTGAGTGCAAATGTTTTATCTAAAAACTGACTTATCATTTGGCTTTCCTTATTATTTTTATTTTTGCCAATCGCATTGTTTTATTAATCGCTGCTTGTAAGTGCTGTTTATAAGCTTATCGTTTAATAGCTTTTGGTTGCAATTAGTGGTGAGTTTAATAGCAAGTGTTCATCACTAAATTCGAGATGGAAAGTTTTGAGGCGCTAAGTATTGCTGAATATCGATGGTTTTAGAAGATTTGATTGCGTCTGGTTTGCTATTTCTGAATGTGTTTCAACGCGAAAGAAGATAAAAGTTAAAGGTTTAGTTAAAAACAATTACCAAAATATTGCTTAACTTAGTATTGTGCTTATGCATTTCGAGAGTAAGACTTGGTAAGTGAATGAAAAGCCTTATCAAGCAAAGTCCTAGTTTCATTATGAAAGTACAAAGAGGTTCAATTACACAATGCAAAAAAATGAGCTTAAACAACTTGTTCAGCAATTACCTAAGGCTGAATTGCATCTACATATTGAAGGGACACTAGAGCCTGCTCTAATGTGGCGCTTGGCGAAGAAACATAATATTGCGCTGCCGTTTTCCAGCGTTGAAGCGATTCAACAAGCCTATCAGTTCAATAACCTCCAGAGCTTCTTAGACCTTTATTATCAGGGCGCTGACGTACTGCGTGACGAAGACGATTTTTTCGAACTCATGTGGGCTTATTTGAGCAAATGTCACGAGCAAAACATTGTGCATGTTGAAGTGATGTTCGATCCACAAACCCATACCACACGCGACATTGGCTATGATGTATTTATGCCGGGTTTCGCAAAAGCGATTGAAAAGGCGAAGGCGGAATTGGATATGTCCGCGTATCTCATTCTATCCTTTTTACGACACATGAGCGAAGACAGCGCCATAGAAACGCTGGAACAAGCCAAGCCATATTATTCGATGATAAGCGCTGTTGGTTTGGACAGTTCTGAATTGGGTAACCCTCCATCCAAATTTCAGCGCGTTTTTGCGCAATCAGCTGCGCTCGGCTTTAATCTGGTAGCTCACGCTGGCGAAGAAGGGCCACCCGAGTATATTTGGGAAGCGATCAACTTGCTGAAGGTCGATCGCATTGATCATGGTGTTCGCAGCAGTGAAGATCCAAAACTGATGACCTATCTAAAAGAGCAACAAATTCCACTCACTGTTTGCCCTCTAAGCAATTTAAAGCTTTGTGTAGTGGATGATATTAGCCAACATAATATTGTCGAATTGCTGCATGATGGTTTGTTAGTGATGGTCAATTCGGATGATCCATCTTACTTTGGCGGCTATTTGAATGAGAACTTTTATGCGCTTATCGATAAACTGTCATTGAGTTCACAGGATATCGTGGCACTTGCAAGCAATAGTATTACCGCGAGCTTTCTGCCAGAAAATGAAAAGCAGCATTGGCTAAATAAAATTCAAGAAATCACGAGTAATTAGAAGGATGGGCGTTATGCGTAACTTGACCAGCTTGATGCTAATGATTGCTTTATTCGGCGCATCGGCTTCGTCAGGTGCTGATGAAAATTATGGCCCTAGAAAATTTCCAGATGACGAAAAATGGATTGCCGTTGTTGCTGCTTATGAACCTGAGATAAAAGCCATCGACGCCGCCTTTGCCAAAATTGAAGAAGCAAAAGTAGATAAAATACTGACCATTAAAGGCGTCAAATATCAACTAGCCACATATAAGGGGGAGAAGGTCGTTATCTTCACAACTGGTGTGAGCGTGGTCAATGCGGCAATGACAATTCAAATGGCGCTCGATTACTTTCCGATAGATAAGATAGTAATGATGGGAATAGCAGGCGCCGTCAATCCAGTCTTCGAGCCCGGTGACATTGCTATTCCGGAGCGTTGGTACTATCACGATGAGTCAGCATACGTAAATCCTGACCCAGATAAAGAAGGTGAATACATTCTTCCGGGGTATTTCGAAGAGGCTGTTATTCGCCACAAACAACGTGCACTCGTTGACCCGAACGAACCCAAATACAAGAACTTTGGTTTTCAATTTCCGAAGGAAGTTGGCGTAGTAAAAGCAGGCATAGATAAACCACAAAAGATGCCGTATTTCACCGTATCGTCTGAGCTTTTAACGCTCGCCAAGCAAGCATTGGCCGAGGTCGATACAATTAAAATGCCGTCTGGAAAGCCAATTCAAATTAGGATAGGCGGAAATGGTGTGACCGGCTCAGTGTTCGCCGATAACGCAAAATATCGTATGTGGCTGCAAGATGTATACAACGCAGAAGTCACTGAAATGGAGTCGGCAGCCGTTGGTCAAGTCAGCTTCGTTAACGAAGTCGATTGGATTGTCATTCGCTCTGTAAGCGATTTAGCTGGTGGTCAAAAAGGGCAGAATGATGAAAACGTTTTTGGTGCAATAGCATCTGGCACGGGGACTAAGTTCATGATTGCTTTGTTGGATGAGATTGTGGGCGCTGAGTTGGTAAGCGAGGCTCAACCATAATTGTGAACATTGAGCATGCTTTGGTGGTAGAGATATCTATTCCCGCATGTTCATTTAATATTGATAGTTAAAGGTCGTGGCATCAAACTATTTTTATGTGGTAACATTCGCGCCGCAAAATTAATAAGCACCCGTAGCTCAGCTGGATAGAGCGCTGCCCTCCGGAGGCAGAGGTCGTGAGTTCGAATCTCGCCGGGTGCGCCATTTCTGCTTTTTTTAACATCTTTGATTATATTTTAATCTCAAATTTCTACTATGGTTTTGAGTTTTATTAATGTTGTCACAGATTCTCTAAAAAGTGCATGTGACAAGGACGTGACAAAATTGTGTGAGTCTTAACAGTTTTCGATATATTGACCTGCAGTTCCTCCACTACTCTTTAACGTTTTCTTGATATTTGAAGCGTACATTTCGTCAATTTATTATTACGTGAATTCTGTTTTGAGACTTTTTTAATTGTTCGACGTTAAAGTTATAAATAAGCTCATCAAAATAAATTTAACTCGCGTAACATCAACTTGATAAAGCTTCTAGTTTTGTGTCTCTCATTAATTTTAAAAAGAAACCATAATCTTTTAAATTGTTACAATTTTGAATGAAAAATTATCCAAGAAAATAGTCCCTCTGAATCGCCACTCTTAAAGCTGCTTCCACAACAAAGGTGCCGTTGTCTTTAACCATACAGAGCGAAACCTGTATTTTAATCAGCTACATAGCCTACCAGGGGAGGATTTAATACATCCTAGAATATAGCAGCACCAATTTAAGCTTCCTTATTAGGTAGTTCTGCACTTTCACTTTGAGGAGTAAACCGTTTAATAATTGGATTAATGAAGTAAGCAAAGATTTTCAGTCTTACTGTACCCGCTATAATTGCACAATATACCAAATTGGTGACGGGTTCATTACTGAATGATAGCGTTGGTGCTGCAGGTAAGTTAAACCCCCGCAAAGTCACTGTTATAAAGTATAAGAATAATGCAGCACCAATGACTTCCAGTATTAACCTAGTTTTATTTAAGCGTTGATTCACAGGAGGTGTAATAAATGAAACTACAGCGGCAACCAATAAAGACAAAAGAATCATCAAAAAAAGGCCTTTTGGCGGAACAATATTGACTACATGCTTACCCGCAGACTGCCTCAGATCTGGGCCTAATTTTGCAACTTCAACGGTATAAGCGCCAATAAAGCGAGGGTGAAAAGAATATTCTTTTTCACTTACTTCAAAAGTATGGTCGAATGAAAATAAACTTTCGAGTATGCGTTTAAACTTACCATTGGGTATCCAATTAGGCGCCGAATATCTGAAGTTCACTAAAAAAGGGGTGTTCTTAGTAGATTCTACATATATCTCTACAGGGTCCCCTAGCCACACGCCTTTATTTTGCTTTTTATAATTTATAGTAACCAACGAGGGTAGGCTTTGATCTGGGGGCGCATATTTAAATTGAGTTCCAAATGCTCTTATCTCGGCTTTTACGAGAAATTTCATATCAATATCGCCGGTGGTAGCTATAAATTCTATTTTGTTTCCAATAAGGTTGGAGTTATAGGGGGTTTTTAGGTGTTCAATTATGCCACACCTAAAAAGCTGAATTGCATTTTCGGTGTTGCAGTTTGAGTCTAATCGTATAGTTCGAGCAATAGCCGTATACAAAGCTTCAAAAGCTAAAAATGAAGATGCGGAGCGTTGGCTAAGGTTTTTCCTTTCGATGTCTAAAAAAGTACTTGAGTCGGTATTGTTATATGAAAGCAATGAAGGAGTCATAGCAACGATTGAGCCTGGACTGTCAAAAAGCAATGAATCAGCATATTCAGTTTTTGCAAAAAACTTTGGTCGATGTTCCCCATGGTTATAATACTGTTCTTTTTTTACACGTTTAATTGCATTTAATATTTTTGGATCTGCTTGATTGGCCATCACAAATATAGATTCATAACGCTGTGCGCTATCGTAAGTATCCGCATTACTACTCGATACATCTATAAAGTGGACGGTATGTAATTTACTAACTTCGTTATGCACTTCTGTAAATGAATCACTTGAGTAAATATTACCGCTTTCATAAATAATTAAGTCTCTATTGCGTATGTTCCTCGTAGCGTCCTGCCTCCAAAGTTGGATCAGTTTGTCAATTCTAAAGTTATCTCCTGGAACGGTTCTATGGAAAAATTTTCTACCAATGGTATTGATGGAAGGAAGGGTTGCAAATGAACTAATAACGGGGATTTCAACTTCGTAATTGTTAATCATTTCTAGGGCACATGATGATGTAATAGGGCCTAATATAGCAATGACATTTTGTAACCTATTATTTGGATCGTCACCTGAACAGATGATTTCTCGAGCATCTTTTTCATAAAGCTTTGATAACTGAAACTTTTGACCTAAATAGGTAAACTGATTGTTTTTTATGCCTTGTTCTGTCAAGTAGTTAACAGCAGAGGTAATAGTATCCCACTGTTTGTTACTGGCGTCGTGTCCAATCTCTTTATGGACTACGATTATTTCCTTAATAATTTCTGATTTATCTGTTGTTTGTTGGCGGCTACTAAAAAAATCAGAAAATGTTTCAATAATAGAAGGGATAAGAATTAAAATAAAAGTGAAAATTAGCACTGTATAAAGTGTCTTTTTCATGATGGCCTGTCCTTGTATAACTAACCTTTCAAGTCATAATCTAATGTTAAGTCATTAAACACTTAGGTTCTGCGACAAAATTAAACAAGGGTTTTCGACGGCTAGATTATTAGAAACAGATTAATAACCTTAATGAAGTCTTTATTAAAAATTGAACCATACATAAAGTGTCAAAAAAATAACAAAGTAAATATAAATTTACAAGTGTTAGAAATATTCTAGTTGTTTGTCTAACGGTGACGACGGAAGAGTAAAATATTAACGTTAAAGTTAAACAGCTCTTTCAACAGCTAGTGTTCATGTCAAAAATAGGTAACTATGACCGATTCCTCAATATCTAGACATCCTTTATGCCTTGGCTAGGTTTAAATTCTCTTACAAACTCATGCGATACGACCGCTGACAGCCGACTAGGGTTTGAACAACAATATCTCGTAGATATGATGCGACCATGGCTTTCTGCAGAGTTTTTAAGTAAACCTGTTGACTTGTAGTGAAGCTCTGGTAACTCTTGCAAATACTAATGGGTTTTCTTTTAGTCTCATGTAGTGTAGTTTTTTAAACGCAAGTCAGTTCTATTGATGCTCTCAAGCTATTCTAGTGAGTATGAATATGAACCTTAAGGTAAGGATAAACATTGGTGGGACACCAAACTGGTTAATTTAGCCACTTTTTCTGTGCCCCAAGTGTGACCAAATTTTTGTGCGCTCACTAAATCGGTGTTAAAAGAGCTAATTTGTTCACTCCCACCAATTGGCTACAAGCCCTACCTTTACTATAAACAACCAATAATTCTGATTTACACCAATTAAGCCGCGTTCGTGGGATCGCCCTCCGGAGGCAGAGGTCGTGAGTTCGAATCTCGCCGGGTACGCCAATTTGTTGCTCGTATTTATGCAAAAGTGAATTGAGTTTAAAGAAATCGGCAATACTAAAACTCCATGACCAAAATGACTTGATCACTTCAAAAACAGTCAAGCTCACAACCGCATTCTAAATCCAATCTCACTTATTATGCTCACAATACAACTTGTTAAAAGCATCTATCTCGACAGCAGGACTGCAAAAGTAACCTTGATAGTAATTGCAGCTTAAGCCTTGTAAGTAGCTAACTTGAGAGTGTGTTTCCACTCCTTCCGCAACCACCTTTAGTTTAAGCGTCTTTGCCATATTCAGGATGGTTTCAATGAACACCGAACCATCTTCAGTGGCGTAATCATCTAAAAAGGCCTTATCAATTTTTATGATGTCGATAGGGAATTTTTTCAAATAAGATAGTGATGAGTATCCTGTTCCAAAATCATCTAATGAAATTTGTACGCCAAGCTTTTTAATTGCAGAAAACGTCTGATGAATGGCATTACTACCGTCCAAAAATATAGATTCTGTAATTTCTAAAAACACATTTTTTGCAACAACCTTATGCTCTAGTAAAAGACTTTCCAACTGGCTTACAAAGTCACGGTGTTTTATTTGTTGCGGTGCCACATTAATCGACATTTTTAAATCGAAGCCTTGGTCTTGCCATTCTCTTAGTTGTTTAATAGCCGTTTCGAGTACCCACGCACCAAGTTCAATAATAAAACCATTTTTTTCTGCAATAGGAATGAAAGTGTTCGGGGGAACAAACCCAGAACCTGGTTTGTTCCAGCGGATCAAAGCTTCTGCCCCAATTATCTGACCGTTTTTCACATCGTTTTGTGGTTGGTAAAAGAGTTCATACTCGCTATTCTTGAGTGCTTGTCGCAAGGCGTTGGTAAGCTCAATGTATTCTTGAGTCTTAATGTTTAAACTCTCTGTGAAGAAGTGATAGCTCCTGCGCCCGCGAGACTTTGCCTCGTACATAGCAATATCTGCATTCTTCATTAATGATAAAAGGTCTTTTCCATCCTTCGGGTAAACGGTAATGCCAATACTACTTGTAATGTGGATCGGAAATGTTTTTATTAACCATGGTTTCATCAATTGAGTTTGAATGCGTTCTATAATTTCATATAGCTCAATTTCATTCTTATAATGCGTTAATACAATGACAAATTCATCTCCACCAATGCGCGCCACAACATCATTTACACGCAAAATATCGTGAATTGTTTTTGCAATACTCTTGAGTAGTTCATCACCGATATCATGCCCTAATGAATCATTTACCGTTTTAAAGTGATCGAGATCGAGGAATAGTAAGGCAAATTCCTTATTTTCCCTCTCACTCAAATCAATAATTTGCTCCACTCTTTCCTGTAAGTAATTTCTGTTTGCCAAACCACTCAGAGAGTCGGTTCGCGCTTGGTTAAAGAGCTCTTTGCGTTCTTGATCGAGACGATTAAACGTTTGGACCATTGATGCTCTAATGTATTCGATTTCTTTAACCTTGAAGGCCGATGGAACCTGCGAATTGTAATAAGCATATTGACGCAAAACTTCGAGTGGTTTAGCAACAAGACGACCAACAACCATCCAAATAACGAATACGATAAAAACGGGCATGACAACAAGAAGGAGCAAGAAGTCGCGTTTTACCTGTGTAAATTCAGTTTCTATCGTTTTTTTATCAAGATAAAAAATAAGCGTATAGTTTCTAAGATTTTTACCCTCGTAGTAGTGAACATTTTCTTTCAACGCCATTATAGTTTGTAGCGAGGAGAAGTTGCTTTCATGGGCCACAACATACAGATCTGCACTTGTCGGAACTTTAGAGTAACCAGGGTCCGTTGTCATAACGAGTTGGTCGTTATCAAAAATAGCGATAGCACTGAGGTAGATATTATTAGCCGCTTTTCTGTCGAGCAAAGGTCGAGCGCTTGAAATAGGCGAACTCTTAATGTGTTTCGATAATAAATAAGATAGTTCGGAAAGCTCATTGTGAATTCTACTAGATATTACCCGCGCGGTATTATCTCGTTGAGCAAAGTAGTGATTCCCAAAAACAGAGTACATAACAATTACAATGAAAAAAATGAGACTAATGACAAGCTGTTTAATTGTTAGGTTCATAAAAGGTCTTTTATTGAAAATGAAGCCTCTTGCAAACGCATCTTGAGCGATGGGTCGAGGTCCTTATTAACCCATACTATGTCATTAATCTGTTTGTTAAATTCTTCATAGCTCAATTCTGTGAAGTAAGGCTTTATGGTCTCATAAAACTCTTTAGGATCGGCTTCAAGTGAGAGTATTGCCTCATCAACGATTGCCTTTAACTGAATGAATTGCTGCTTATGTTCTATGAGTTCTTCTTGACGAGCAAACACGGCACCTAATACGAGAAGGTCGAGGCCATTCTTTGTAGATATCAATTCCTGAAAACCATTGTTTCTGAGTTTTATGTCATTAGGAATATACGTAACAATAAGGGTTGCTTGAGCCGGATTAATATATTGTAGAGACGAGATTTCGCTTTGGTCTTTGTCTATATAATTTATTCTGGTTTCATCAATATTAAATTTTTGAATAAAATCATTTAATACGATGAGATTAATTGAATCCATCTCTAAATAGGTGTCAATTTGACCGTCACTATTTTGCAGAGAAGAAATAGTTTGATTACTCATTACCATGTCACCGCCATTTGAGCGATCAAATAACATAATGGGAACAAGACTTGGGAATTGCGCTTTTAAAATTGAGTGCTCGTATTGCGTGCCACCAAAAGCATCAGAGTTTCCCGCTTTATAAAGATACATATTCTCACTTAACGAGACTGCGTTGATCAGTTTAACGTTAATGCTCTCGAGTAATCCTTTTTCTTTTGCATAAAAAAGAGGCATATAACCTATCCAGTTAGTGACAGATACTCTTAAAATATGATCATGAGGTTTGGGCTGACAAGACAGTAATAAGAAGCAAAGCAAAATACATGAAGCTACCGTGAGTTTCATATATATCTTTTTGTCGCTATATGCATTCATATTAAAAGCAAATTCCCTTTTTGGCTTTGGATAAACTATTAAGACTGACGACCGTAGCTCTAAGATATAACAAAGCTCAGTTTAACTCTAATTTATTTCACACTTACCGTTTGGCGATATTTGTAATTGAATCTTTGGAATGAAAGTTAGATGTAGAGTCTGGAATTACTCGCAGACCACAATTAAAAACGATGAGTTCGAATCTAGTTGGGTGCGCCATTTTACGGCATCAGCAAAATTATAAGCGCAAGAACTTCTTGAGCTATTTAACTATTCACTGGGGCTTAGAAATACTATTAGATAACGTGACAAAAAAGCCAGCTTACAATGAAGCTGGCTTTATAAATCAAAATTTTGTACTCATTGAACTTTGTTTGCCATGGCAATTGTATCCGCTCTGATGAGAGCGTAATCAACTTGATTAAAGTTAAAATCTTTTAACTCCATAAACAGCTTGCTTGCTTTCTCTGAGTCTTGCATCTTGTGGTAGGCTAACGCCTTGTGATACTTCTCATAAATGTCTGTATGGTCTGATCTTTCAAAGCTTTCTACTGCAGCTTTGTAGTCTTCATCCTCAGCCGCAATTAACCCAACAAGTAAATGATATTGTTCGTGTTTTGCCGCGTCTTTCATAGGCTCCATAATGTCCCACATCCTCTTGGCATAACTTTTAGCTTTTGTTGAGTCTCCCATTTTTAATGCCCTTAAACCCTCTAAATACGCTAAATTGTTATCTGAGAATCTTGTAAAAGCATCTTCATTTCCCATTCATCGCATTTGGCATACCTAATATCGCATAGTAAATCTTTTGCTTTGCTACTTTAGCTATACTCGTTTCAAACTTTTAAAGCACTGATACAGCTTTCGGCACTATTACAGCTGTTGGCACTATTACAGCTGTCGGCACTATCACAACTGTCAGAGCCGTAACAGAAGAATGCACCGTTTGCACATTCACAACTGAACCACTAAATTGAGATGACTATGTCTGGAAAATATTATCGAAACAAGCAACTAAATGCAGCGCAATTAACGATTCCACAGTTGCAGGCAGAAGCGAAAAGTCTACTCGATAACAAGATCCATGGTTTATCATTTAGCCCCTATATCGCAGGGCAGGGCCCGGGAACGCAAATTACCGAGGAACAAATTCATCAACGCATTCAATTAATTCTACCTTACGTTGAGTGGATCAGAACCTTTTCATGCACTGAAGGAAACGAGCTAATTCCTAAAATTGCGGCTGAATACGGCCTTAAAACAATGGTTGGCGTTTGGTTGGATGATAACTTCGCTAACAATGAAAAAGAACTTCAAAACGCGATTAAGATAGCCCAAGCAGGTCATGCCGATATGTTGGCAGTTGGAAATGAAGTCATGCTACGCGAAGAGATGAGCGAGCAGCAGTTAGTTGACTATATTAATCGCGCTAAACAAGGTGCTCCGGGTATTCCGGTAGGCTATGTTGATGCTTATTTCTTGTTTGAAGATCACCCGCCAGTCGCCGAAGCTTGTGATGTGATTTTTGCAAACTGCTATCCATTTTGGGAAGGCTACCCAGCAGAGCATGCTCTTACATATATGAAAGAAATGTATCACCGCGCCGTCAAAGTGGCGAATGGCAAGCCGGTTGTCATAAGCGAAACAGGTTGGCCAGATCAAGGCTCGCCTGACAGAGCTGCAGTGCCTTCATACGAAAATGCACTTCGTTATTTTGTTAATGCTTATCATTGGACGCAGAAAGAAGACATTCCACTATTCTATTTTTCATCATTCGATGAAGACTGGAAGGTTGCGGATGAAGGAGATGTAGGCGCATATTGGGGCGTTCTCGATAAAGATGGAAAGCATAAATATGCCAAATGAGAGTAGGCCACTAACAGTGCTTGAGGAAATGCTTGGCCGAACCCACGCAAATGCTATTTGCTATTCAGGCTATAGAGAAGGGCAGAATCCGAGAGAGGACATCTATCCCACTTACGAAGAAATTAAAGAAGACTTATTATTGTTATCAGATTGGTCTTATTTGCGCTTATACGACTGTAGTCAGCACGCTGAAACGGTGTTGTCGGTTATTACCCAAGAAGAACTCGATTTTTCGTTAATGCTTGGGGTGGATATATGTGCTGAAGTAAGCAACCCAAACTGTCCGTGGGGAGCGGAGTATAGCGAAGAGCAATTGGCGCTCAATCGTAAAAAAAATGATGATGATATTGAGCGTTTAATCGACTTAACTCGTCGTTATCCAAAGCATGTGATAGCCGTATCAATTGGCAATGAAGCTAGTGTTGATTGGACCGATCACATGGTCCCCGTAGAGCGCCTAATCGAATTCGCGCAACGCATTAAAAGCGAAATTGATGTACCTGTGACGTTTTGCGAAAACTACGTACCATGGACCAATAAATTGATGCCCTTGGTTGCTGAACTCGATTTCATTTCAATTCACACATACCCGGTTTGGGAATATCAAAGTATTGAAAATGCCTTGGAATACACAAAGCAAAATTATTACTCGGTACAAGAATGTCATCCTGATGTGCCTATTGTAATAACAGAGGCAGGCTGGACAACGCAGTCGAATGGTTGTGGTATTGAGGCTTGGAATGCGTCAGTTGAACTGCAAGCTGAGTATTATCGTCAACTGATGGAATGGACGAATAGCGAAAAAATATTAACTTTCGTGTTTGAAGCTTTTGACGAACCTTGGAAGGGCTCGGATGATCCGAATGAACCTGAAAAACATTGGGGCCTATTTTATTTAAATAGAACACTCAAACTGGTTTTGCAAAGCAATTAATTAACTAAGACCGAGAAATGTCGGATTATAATTGAATCGCAAGCTTGGGCGTTCTATCTGAACGAAAGACGCCCCAGTTTTTCTCAGCGATATTGTCGCCCATGTCTTCACCACCCTTCCATTTCTCATCAAACGCTTCAAAATAGAACGAAACGATGCGGTTTTCATCTAACCACTGGCGATAGGCATGGAAAAAAATACTTTGCGTTTCTTCACTGGCTTCAGCAATGATCAAACTTTCATCACCATTGCTATTATCAGAGTTGGTTGCCCAGCCAGATTCACCGAGTACTATTTGTTTGCTTGGGTGCAATGCACAAATGTCATGATAAGTTTTTTCAGTCCAAGGTACGGCATTCTCAAGCGTTTGTGAGTTCCACATGGCATAAGCATGTAACACAATATAATCAAGTTCTTGGGCAACTTCCTGACTCCAAGGCTTATTCCAAAAATTATAGTCATCTGCAAGGGTGACAGGCACGCTCACCGCTGCCTTTACTTCTTTTACCCAATTTAGATACATGGGAATTTCGCTTACTTCAAACTTATGTGCAGACCAATCGACAAATATTTCGTTACCTAAATTGACACTAACAACAATGCCTTCGTACTCGTTAGCGAGCCGGATGACTTCTGAAATTTGTTGTGCATTTTGCTCTTCAGTTTGAATAGACGAAAGCCATGCTCCCTGCATTACTTTTACTGGTAGCTTATGCTTTTTAATGGTTTTGAGTACTTGCTCGCTTGCAGGGTCGGCGCCGTACATACGAATAAGATTCCATGACAAACTGCTGTTCTTGGTTAACAAGTTCATATCTTCGAGAATGTCTTTTTCGGAAGACACGCTGCCATCATGCGGGTTTTCGCCGTCACGATAAGAACCATAAGCAATGCCTAAACCAATCCACTGACCATCTATCATTGGTTCGAATACGGGTTTGGGGAAGTGTGATTTGCTCTGTTGTTTTATCATGTGTACAGCCTGTAATTGACAACTAACGAATTATAAAAATGAAAATGATATTGAATTGTAATGCCATTTAAACTGAATCTGAACGTAAAAATAGCCGGTAAGTACAGCTTTTTCCACTGCTAGAGACAAGCCATTTGAGTTTAAGTGGACTTTAAATAGGTTAATTAGGATCTTAGGGGGCAGACCCAAAATGGCCAATTGCGACCTTACTTTTGCAGGAAGATTAATGTCGCTTTTCGGTTTTGTCCAAGCCACCGCGTAAAAAGTTCAAGTTACCGATTTATAGCCAGTTTTTTTAGAAAATGACATTCAAATGACATATATTTACATTCCATTTACAACTTAAGCTGAATACAAAAATGTCGCATTACGAAACTGCAGAAAAAGATCGCGTCCCTCTAGGTGAAAAAGCCGCATATGGAACAGGCACACTGGTACTCAACTTGTTACCCGCCTCTTTAGGCATCTTTGCATTTTTCTTAATAACAGCATTTGGTGTCGACCCTGTATTAGCTGGCTTACTAGGGGGCTTGCCTCGCTTGTTTGATGCAATCACAGATCCAATCATGGGTTTCATCACAGACAACACGAAGTCAAGATGGGGCAGACGCCGACCATATATCGTAGTAGGTGCAATCCTCAGTGGGACTTGCTTCGCCTTGCTATGGCAGCTAGACCCTGAAAATTCTCAAAACTATACATTCTGGTATATCTTGTTGTTTTCAATGGCCTTCACTATCGGTAATACGATGTTCGCTACGCCATTTGTTGGCTTAGGCTACGAAATGACAGCTGACTATAAAGAGCGGACGCGTTTAATGGCTGTGTCTCAATTTATGGGGCAAATAGCATGGATGATTGTGCCGTGGTTTTGGGTCATGATCGCCGACCCTGATTTATTTGAGAGTCAGGCCGAAGGAGTCAGGCAACTTTCCATATATGTTGCCGGTGTTTGTATTGTACTTGGTATCGTTCCTGGCCTATTCTGCAAAGGAATTGATAGTTCGCAAATTGAAAGTAGAGCCGAGATTTCTTTTAGAGCACTATCGAGCAATGTGATGGGCGTTTTTCGAAGTATCGGGCAGGCCTATAGAAATGCAGCATTTGTGAGGCTGTGCGGAGCTACTTTCTTCGTGTTTAATGGCTTTATGCTAGTCTCTTCATTTAGTTACTTCATCATTGTATTTCATATGTTTGATGGGGATTATGGTGCTACTGGTTCGTGGCCCGCGTGGTTCTCAACAGTGAGTGCATTTGTGACTGCTTTTCTTGTCATTCCTGTTGTCAGTTGGATGGCTAATAAATGGGGCAAACGCAATGCGTTTATCATTTCAACAGTGCTTTCCATTATTGGCTATACATTGAAATGGTATGGCTTCAACCCCGAAAACCCGTGGATGATATTCATGCCAATTCCTTTGATGTCATTCGGGATCGGTGGTTTATTTACCCTTATGCTGAGCATGACCGCTGATGTATGCGATTTAGATGAATTGAAAAATGGCATGCCGCGCAAGGAAGGCACCTTTGCTGCAATCTATTGGCTGATGGTGAAATTAGGTCAGGCATTAGCATTAATATTGGGTGGTGTAGTTCTGAAGTTTGTTGGTTTTGATGCAGGTGTTGCTAGTCAAACGGTGGAAACGATGACCAATTTACGACTCGCCGATATCATTATTCCTTCTAGCACAGCAGCACTGGCGATATTGATCATGTGGAAGTACGATATTACTGAAGATAAGGCACATGAGATTAAAGAAGAATTGATCGAGCGCCGTGGTGAAATAGTCTAAATTATATACATTTCAATTCGTTGCAATCAGTTTTCGTATTCATTGCTATTGCTTTCGAAAAATGATTATGCAATATTTTACCTTGGCCCAAGGAAACTGGTCTATTAAATCATAAAAAACAACAAGGATTCTTAATGAAAAAATTAATACTAGTGTCGCTTTTATCCCTAGCTTGCTCTTCAGCAGTAATGGCTCAAAACGGTCCTAACCCTTATAAAGATTGCGGCATTGGAGCAGCTTTGTTTGCATCAACACCATGGGCGGCTGTTACGTCTAACGTAATATGGGATGTTGGTACTACTGCTGTAATTTCTGCAACCGCTAGTCCTGAAACCTGCAGCGGTTCTGAATATGCAACTGCTGTTTTTATCAATGAAACTTACGAATCACTTGAGCAAAATTTTGTTCAAGGCGAGGGGCAGTTTATCGATACTCTTTCATCAATTATGTCTTGTGATACAGACTCAAGCACTGCATTGACTCAAGAAGTGCGCGAAATGATGATTGATCAAGACAATACGGATAAAACTCGTCTTGAAAAAGCTGAAAATATGTACCTAAATATTATGGGAACACAAGCAGCGAAAAGCTGTTCTACAAACGTTTAGCCCATGATTTGGCACCAAATAAAAGGCCGATTATTATCGGCCTTTCTATTAATTATTTTGGCTTTCCACAGCCAAAGCTCAGAATCTAACACTAATTTTACCAAGCAATTTGTCAGGCTGCTTCACGCTTCCGAAACATCCAATGGCATTTTCAAAACTGAATTTACTAATCGAAAGCTGTTCAGTTCTTCAACACAATATTTCCGTCCATCAGAAGAAATCGAAGCAACACTTGCCTATTTGGCAGAACTATCAAAGCAAAACCTAGTTGAAGAGTATTACTGTCAGTTCCCTGCCACCTATGAAGTCTTGCAAGCACATGTAAACACTTTGCCTCCAACAAACTTCAATAAGTGTCCTTCCATAGCGTCTAAGTTGGATAATCTTCAAAACATTTCAATCATTTTTGCTGCTGGTTATATGGGAAATCCAGCTTCATATTTTGGCCACATGTTTATCAAATTAGATCAAGGTCAAGCAAATCTAAAATCCGCTACTTTTAACATTGGTGCTACTGTTCCTGAGGGTGAGAATCCTGTTGCGTATATGCTTAAGGGATTGTGGGGATCTTATACAACCGAATACAAAGAGACATCATACTATAAGCAGGCTCACAGCTATTCTCAATTAGAAGGTCGTGATATTTATGAGTATAAACTTAAGTTAGATCCCTATACCCAAAAGCTTTTAGCGCTGCACTTGCTAGAACTAGAATCTATGCACTTTACCTATTACTTTACTCATAGAAATTGCGCTTATGAAATTTTGAAATTTATTCAGGCTTCATCTGAGTTGCCCGAGATGTCATTCAAGCCGCTGTTCTATCCAGTGCATTTGATAGAGTACCTAAACAATAACGATATGATCGCGGATTCAAGTTATTTACCTTCCAATAAGACTAAGTTTTCTAGTCAATATTATGCTCTTTCCGAAGAGGAAAAAGGGCAACTTCAATATACTCTCTCACAACTAGATGACAGCAAGGCGCCTGTGCGTGAAATTGCGAAAACGATTGATGCTGATTTAGCTGAAGTTTTGTCGGTATACGCATATGCTCACTTGGATGAAGATACTGATAAAAAGTTTTTCGATAATATCAAAAAGCTTCGCTTGAGTTTCCCGTTACGAAAGAAATCAAGCCAATCGCCGTTTTTAGAGAAAAACCTTCTAAGTCGCTCACCCATCATGTTTGGTGGTGAATATCTGAACCTGAATGGTATTCATGGTGTTAACTTAAAGTTCAGGCCTGCCCACTATAATCAAACCGATAAGCCAGATGATGTTGCGCAAGGAGGAAAGCTCGTATTCTTGCAAACTGAGCTTATAGTTTCTCCTGAGTTGAGACTACGCAAGCTTGATCTTGTTGATGTTTACAAGAGTGAAATTGGTAAAACCGGCTTGTACGGTGATGATGAGCACGAATGGGCAATGCACCTTGGATATGAAAGCGTCTATTTAGACACCGAACGTTTTGCCAGTCTCTTTTTTGCAAAAGGCTATATTGGCGATAACATGCATATTTCTGGCTCCTTCTGGCTGCAATATGGTGTTGAGGCCAGTATTCGTAACAATGTGGAAGACAATGGTAGTTTTCAAGTGACGCCCAAAGTGAATATTGTGGGGAGTTTAACTTCGAATATCCCAATACACATTTCCTTGGGATATGAAATAAGCCGAATTGCAGGACAAAGCAACCAAGTAACTTACGAAATATCAAGTCACAAGAGAATTTCAAAGAACTTTGGGATTCAAATGAATATTTCTCGAGATGCCTTTGGTCACAGTGGGGGGCTTGGGATTAATTACTATTTTTAGAGTAATTCTGCAGCCATTATTTTGCTTGAAGTTAACCTAACGATTCAGTTTGTTGATCAGCATCGCTCTTAATTGGCGCGCTGTTGAGTCTTTTAGCGGGCTCAATATCCCTTTTCGTTCATCTGGAATATGCGTTTGCTCATCGGGTTCAAACACATAATGATCGAATAAGTGCTTCCATGCTTGGCGTTGATTTTTAGGTAATGATTTGATGCTAAGTAGCGCGTGATAAAGGGCATCATTTGGCACACCCACAAAGTTTTCAACTTGTCGCCACCAATAGTTTATTAAGATATTAAACGGCGCTAGGCTTTCTACATGATGCCACCACATACTGGGGATATATATCGCGTCACCGGGCTCTAATTCGGCCACGAATGCGTGCTTTAATGCTTCCTTGAATTTCGGGAAGCGCGCGTAATCGGGTTTATGAAAATCCACTAAACTCGCCGATTGGCCCGCGGGTGTAAAATCAAGCGGTCCAACATATAGGTTTTCAATTTGCTCAGGTGGGAAAAGGGTAAAGCGACGTTTTCCAGCCACAACACAGGCGATATTGTCTGGCGCATCGTAGTGAGCAGAAATACGACTTTGATTACCTATCCAAATACTAATGAGTGCTTTATTTGACAAGTGTTCTATGTCATTCTCATTTCTAAACCCAGGCATAATGTGATCAACTGCGGTTGATCCAACATATCGAGTCGATGAGTTTACGTCATCAGCCGTGGCTAGGATTTCCTGCATTACTGCACTTAAATCAACTTGCGAACGAGTAAAGTTAAACCCATTAAGTGCTTCGTTATAAAAAAGACGCCCTTTACAAATAGAGTCTGCCTGCATTAGGTGAACTGGACGTTTGTTGTAGAATGAACTGATATAATCTGCCGCCGCACTTGGCGATTTCAGCGCAGCTTCGACAATTGGCCAGTTCGCAACATATCCTTTCAATACAGTCGGCAGTCCAGCCTCAACAATATCGTCGGGGAAGTCCTGAGCGCAATCTAGTTTAACTTCAGGAATACTATTGCTTACTGGCAGCTTTGTCTCAGTCACGTTGATTCTTTCTTTCAATCAGTTTCGTTACGTTCTGCACCGACGCTATCATCATATAAACAGCATGTAAGTAACCATGCTGGTGGAGGCGACCTAAGGCTTCTTTATCAAGCTCAGCGACGTTTTCTTCATGAATGGTGTACAAACTACCAATAGAGAGCTTTTCACCGCTATTTAGCTCGACATTGAGTGTTACCGGCTCTATGAGCGATTCTTGTTGCAATAAATCAGCAAAGGTATCGGTTTGAGGTAGACCTTCATGCAGGGCTTGCAGGATGGAGTTTATATTTTGCAAGTATGGGCTTTGGCCACCTTGTGCCATAAATATTTGTTCACCTTCCGACTCATTCACTCTTGGGCTTTCCATATCAATATGAACAGTCGGTTGGTTGTTATCAGAGCCTTGGAAACCAATTAAAAATGGACGACGCCTAATGCTCAACGGTACGTATTGCGCATGCCATCCCTTGTCATCAACGAATAAATTTTCTTGTTCCTTCAAACCTAGCATTGCAATGATTTCAAACTTCCCAGTTTCGCCATTTTTGCGCAAAAATAAGGGATAATCAGCTTGAGCGAAAGCTAATTCTGAAAGTACTACGCGGGCGTAACTATCGTTATCAAGCATGCTTGGGTGATGTGATGTATTCACCTTAAGGTCTTTGTGTGTCACATTATCTAGTGGTTGGTGCTTCGCCATAAAAACTCTCTTTTATTATTATTTTAGAAATTCATAGGGTGTAAAAATGGCTTAAACCATTTGAAGACCATATGTCTTTATTTTTTCAATTAAGTCACGATTCGTTGGCAAACCATTTACCAGTTTACGCGTGAGCTCTTGGTTTTTCATTAAATGCTGGTGGGCCATTTTCGTATTTTGTGCTTGTTTTGCCGTGAGCTGCTGATCGGTATGAAAACCCATGCCATAAAGCACATACTGATAGCTGGCAGAGGGGAAAACTTCGTCAACATGCGTAAAATCATGGTGCCAAGGTGACTGATGTTGCCATAATTCTAACAATTCTAATAAGCCATCAGGGATAGTTTCTTCACGACAGTTATCAATCCAATAGTCGCTGTCGGTGCGCTTTGTGAGGACATAATGTAACTTCAAGAAATCGATAATGCGATCCCAGCGATATTGGAACTTTTCATTAAAGCGTTTTGCGACAATGTCCATTACATTGCGGGTGGCTGGTAGTTGTTCGCTGATCATCGCTGCCGAAAGTTCAACTAATACCAGTGCCGAAGCCTCTAAAGGCTCCAAAAATCCTGCTGACAAACCTACTGCAACGCAGTTCTTATGCCAAAATACTTTGCGATGACCAGGATTAATATTAATTTTACGTGGGCTCAATTGGCCAGCATTGTCACCTTTGATACCATCGAGATAACGCTGAAGCTCATCTTCCGCTGCGGCCGTTGTTGTATGTGCGCTAGAGAAAACGTAACCCACACCGCGACGAGTCGGTAAACCAATATCCCAAATCCAGCCCGCTTTTTGCGCGGTAGAAATGGTGTGTGATGCAATTGGGCTATCGAAACGTGGATAAGGAACATGAACAGCGAGTGCAGTGTCATTGAATAGCACTGACTTGCATTCAAGAAATTCAATTCCGTAATGCTCGCCTAGTAACATGGACTTAAAGCCAGAACAATCAATGAATAGATCGCCTTCAATCTCGCCATGTTGTTTGGTCGTGAGTGAACGGATATCCCCGTTATCATGACTATTGACGCTGACCACATGATCTAAAATATGTTTCGCACCTAACTTTGTGGTGCAATGCTTTTGCAGAAAACTCGAGAATTTACCCGCATCAAGATGATACGCGTAATTGGCAATATGCGCATACTCAGGCGTTGTATTCTGTTTTGGGGCAAGTCCGTGTTCACACAACTGCCCCTGAAATGACACTGCATCGGCAAAGGAAACGCGATCAGCATTTTCATTCCAAAAGGGCACTAAGTTAACTTCGCTATAGCCTTGTGGTAACACGAGTGGATGATAGTAAGCATCATCGTCGGCACCCGTCACCCATTTAGCAAATTTGGCACCTTGCTTAAATGAGGCGTCACACTCTTTGAAGAAATCAGTTTCACGAACGCCTATTTTTCTTAACGTTCCGCGCATCGTCGGCCATGTGCCTTCGCCAACACCGATTGGTTTTACATCAGGTGATTCAACCAAGGTTACCTGTATACCGTTTTCAGCATTCGCACAGTGTTCGGCAGCGATTACTGCGCAGGTTAGCCAGCCAGCCGAGCCTCCACCAAGTATAACGATTCGTTTGATTTTTTTATCCATTGCCTTGCCTTAAATTTCTTAATATAAGAAACGCGCTTCGATACTACTGCAAACTATAATCTAACGCGAATACTCGATGAAATCTATTACGTATCATTCAACAAATAGGTAAAAAAAAAGCCGATAAATCGGCTTTTTTCGTTCTATTTTCCTCTGGAACGTTCCTAAATTAGAACGTGTAACGTGCTCCCAAAGCATAACGAGGTGCATATTGACGAGCAAAGAGGAACTGATTGCGGTAACGACCGTAACCTTCTTCAACTTCGTTCGTAATGTTGTAGCCCTCAAGGTAGAACGTGAGTTCTTCAGTCATGTCATAGTTCACACTAAAGTCAGTGACATTGGTTTCAGCAACAAACTGCGGAGGAGCATCAGCTGAACCTTGCGCTTGACCTACACCTAACAAATAACTATCACGCCATGTATGAGTCAACTTCACTGACCAATGATCATCTTCATAGAATACTTGGAAGTTAGCAGAGTCACTCACGCCAGTTAATGGTGCTTGAACGGCTAAGCTATTTACATCGTATGCAGAGTCACTATCAACGACCGTAGCATTTACTGAAATACCAAAACCAGTTTCGCCAATCATATGCTGAATAGCCATTTCGAAACCATCAACAACTTGACCTTCAGGGTTGTTAACTGGCTGGTTTACTAACCACTCAACCAATGGGTCATCTTCATTTTGACGAACGATTTGCGTTTGACAACATGCATCGTCTACACCGCCGCCATTTTCAATGATACGCTCCCAAATTGCAGTAACAGTCGGTTGCGTTCCTTCTGCCTCTAACTGAGCAAGAGCTGTATTTGCGCGAGGCCCAATGAAGGGGTCGCGTAAACCATCAAACGTCACAGTGTTAAGACCGTTAGAAATGAAGTTTTTCACGTCTTTACGGAAATAGCCGATTGATGTGTAGCTACTATCCGCGTAGTACCATTCCCAAGCCAAATCAAAGTTAGTCGCTTCATAAGGTTCCAAACCTGGATTACCGGCTGAACCTGTTCGGCTGCCTGGTTTAGGGTTAGGTGATAATGAGCGACCAGCGATCAATGAACCAAGAGAAGAACGAGTAATTGACTTACCCCAAGATGCTCTTACGAACATATCTTCCATTACTTCTAAGCGCAAATCGATTGCAGGAAGGAGAACATCATAGTCCGCGCCACCTGATACTGAAGTATCTCCGCCTTCTTGGAAACGAAGTTGCCATTCTGTTGGGTTGGACCAAACTAAGAAGTCTTCTGCTCGTTGCAAGTTAGTACTTAGCACGTCAGTTTGTTCATAGCGAAGACCGGCATTCACATCAAGTATCATGTCTGAGAATTCGAAGAACATTTCAGTGGTTACGTAAATTGACTCTGTTTCTTCAGTCAATAGTACTTGAGATGTTTGACCTGCAGAGTTGAACGGATCAGTCGTAAAGCCAGGGAAATATCCGGCCATGCGACCAAGTGCTTCTGCTAAATTGAAGTCATAGTAATAGTCGGTTGTTAAGCCGCCACTGCCAGTGAATTCGTCTAGTAAGTCACCGGTATCTTTTCTGGTAAACATGCTATCTGGGAAGATAGCTTGGTTGCCATTGTAGCCATTCGGACCTTGGTTGCCACTAAACCCTGAGCGTCCACCAAAAGTTTGTTCGGTCATTGAAGCACCGAATTTCACCTTGGTTAGGAACATATCTTCAACGGGTAACCACACACCATGTAACTGCAATTGCTCTACACTAGACTCACCCATGCCGCGAGAAAACTGAGCAAACAAAGGATCAAAATCGCCCGCTTGCGCCTCATCTTCTCCATTTGGCCAAACGATATCGAAGTTTGGAACTCCACCAGACGTAAAGTCGTAGGTTTTATTTACAATATTGTTAGGGCCTAGAATTAACAGTGACGCTGCGTTAGTGCCTTTGTCGCGACCATTATCAATCTCAATTTTAGAATCATGGTAATCAAGTTCTAGCTCTAATGTATCGGATACGATCCATTCCCAATTGAAACCAATTGATTGCTGTTCAGTAACAGTTGTTGATGCCGAGCGCGAATGAGCGAAATCGTTATCTGATTCATTAAAGCGAATCGCAGTTCCGTTTTCATCAAGTTCATAACTGTTGACGTTGCCACCAAAGTTAAACCAAATACCAAAACCATAACCTTCAACGGCTTGTTCCGTATCAGCTATCATCGCATCGGCGGTAAAAGTCATTGAATCAGTTGGCGCATATTGCAAGGTTAAATGTGCATTGGTGCGCTGACGTTGGTTGTCATATATATCATATGAGATTTGGCGAGGTAAAAAGGTATTGCCTACTTTGCCATCGCGCACAGGATCCTGCGCTAAATCAGCGTCTTCATCTGCTGCATCTGGGCGAGGGTCAACGAAACTTGTCGCAGAATTGAATGGCCCTGTATTCGCTTGCCACCCCGGAATATTCGCACTTTGCTGTTGGAAATCACGTTCCTGATATGAAGCAGAAAGTGAGACACCAATAGTATTATCAGCGAATGTTTGGCTATATAGAGCTGCAAACTCAGGGGATACATCATCACCTGCAACGTTTGACTGATCATAAATACCTTTAGCAGAGAAAGAGTACTTTAATCCGGGACTCGCTAATGGCTTGGCTGTAATAATATTAACCGTTGCACCTAAACCACCACTCGGTACATCAACACGACTTGATTTATAAACTTCAAGTGCACTAACGCCAGTCGATGCTAGGTTTTCTAAGGCAAACGAGCGTGAGTTACCTGTACCAGGCATCTGACGACCATTCAAAGTGATTAGGTTAAAGCTTGGACCAAAACCACGAACAGTAATTTGGCTACCTTCGTTGTTATTACGGCTAATTGTTACACCCGTAATTCGCTGTAAAGATTCAGCTAGGTTAGTGTCAGGGAATTTTCCCATTTCTTCTGCAGAAATCGCATCAACGATTCCAGAAGAGTTTTTCTTTATATCAAGTGAACGAGCTAAACTGCCTCGAATACCTTGAATCTCGATAACTTCAACTTGTCCACTTGCGACTTCGTCAGCATCAACTTCTTGCGCAATAGCGGGGCTAATGACAGCTGTACTCAATAACATTGAGATGGTGGCTGACAACCGTTTTTTTGAAAATTTAGTGTGTCTCATTATTGACCTACTTTTATTCTGTATGCTTTCTTGTCCCAGCTTATGCTCGTTACAATTAAATTCATTATCTAATTCAAACTGTAACGAGCTGGGACTCCTTTAATAATCGGGTAAGTGAATCTTTTACTGTTCAGTAAAGATCACGTTATCGATACGGTATACTGCGCCTTCACCTGTTTGCCAAGCTGGGAAGACCATTACAACATCGATAGCATTTACATCTAAACCGGCATCAGATAATGTAATTAAATCAAATGTATAAGTCTGCCATTCACCTGTTACTGGTGCTGCACCTTCATTGCTTGCGCTTAATGCAAGTTCTGCAAATGAGGTATTTCCGTCAGCTTCAATTTTCAGTAACCAAGTTGTCTCTCCAGAAGGAGGGCTAACCACTTTCATTTCAAATTGAAACTTACCATTTACTAAAATATCTTCAGCGTTATACGGAGTACCAACATCACGGCTGTAGAAGCCAAGTACCGTTCCAGCATTATCATTTATTTGGAATTGAGCTGTCGCACCGTGTGCTTCATCGTCCATTTCAACTGTCGGTGTAGTACCGCCACAGCAATCCCATAATGGCCATCCTTCGTTCACTTGGTCAGCAAACAATGTTTCAACAGCGCCATTGTCACCGCCGCCTGAACCACCACTGTTCGAACCATCTATGTCAGAAGGGTTACCGATATAAAGGTTATCAACACGATAGACTGCGCCTGCACCGGTCTGCCAAGCTGGGAATATCATGATAACGTCAATTGCACCTAGGTCTAAACCTGCGTCACTTAAGCTTAACAAGTCAAAAGTATATGTCTGCCATTCACCTTCAACAGGTGCTTGACCTTCTTGACTTGCACTTAAAGCAACTTCAGCGAATGACGTGTTGCCATCAGCTTCTACTTTCAATAACCAAGTCGTGTCAGACGAAGGCGCGCTAACCACCTTCATTTCAAACTGCAACACACCTGTCGTTAGTATCGAGCTTGCATCAAATGGGCTGCCAGCATCGCGGCTATAGAAGCCAAGCACTGTGCCTGCATTATCTAAGATTTGGAACTCAGCAACTGCGCCGTGTGCCGCGTCATCAACTTCAACTGTTGGTGTAGTACCGCCACAACAGTCCCACAAAGGCCATTCTGGATTAACACCATCTACGAAGCCTGCTAGTACTGGTCCACTTTGGCCGCCTGAACCTGCATTTGGGTTGTAGATTTTTGCATTATCAACTCGATATACCGCGCCTTCACCTGTTTGCCATGCTGGGAATATCATTACAATATCAATAGCGCTGACATCAAGACCTGCGTCCGATAAAGCAAGTAATGGGAATGTATATGTCTGCCATTCACCTACAGCTGGTGCTTGAGCTTCAGTACTTGAACTTAGCTCTACTTCAGCAAATGAGGTATTGCCATCAGCTTCCACTTTCAATAACCAAGTGGTATCAGAAGAAGGGGCACTTACTAACTTCATATCAAACTGCAGTACGCCAACCGTAAGTAAGTCGGAGGCATCAAAGGCTGAACCTGCATCACGACCGTTAAAGCCTAATACCGTTCCAGCGTTATCTAAAATCTCAAACTCAGCAACAATACCGCGATCTGCATCGTCTGATACTTCTGAAGGAGTTGTTCCACCACAGCAATCCCATAATGGCCAGCTTGGATTTATACCATCTTCAAACATAACCAATTCTGGGAACGTTTGCTCGCCATCTGGTGCTATTGTTACGTTGTCTACGCGGTAGATCGCGCCGCCACCTGTTTGCCAAGCGGGGAAAATCATAATAACGTCGATGTTACTAATATCTAAACCAGCGTCAGACAAAGCTTGTAGTGGGAATGTATAAGTTTGCCATTCGCCCGTTGCTGGGACTTCACCTTCAGTACTTGCACTGAGGGGCAATTCAGCAAACGATGTATTGTTATCCGCTTCAACTTTTAACAACCAAGTAGTGTCGCTGCTTGGTGGACTAACCACTTTCATTTCGAATTTAAGGCTACCTGTTGTGAGCATTCCTGAAGCATTGAAAGGTTCGCCAGCATCACGGCTATAAAAACCGAGTACCGTTCCAGCATTATCTAGGATTTGAAACTCTGCTACCGCACCGTGTTCAGCATCATCCATAACAACTTCAGGCGTGGTACCGCCACAGCAGTCCCATAAAGGCCAGCCTGGATTAACCGCGTCAGCGAAGATAGTAATTGGAGTTGCAACAGCAGGAGGTGGAGGAGTAGGAGATGGCGCAGTGCCTTCTACTAATGCATCGTCTAGGCTATCGTAACCAGGACGAACAGTTTCACAACCTTTACCAGTTCTGCGGTTCAAGCTACATTCGTAAACACGTACGTAATCAACTTCAAAAGATTGGCCATTTGCAAATGCATCGGCGTCAATACCACCTTCATTTACATTTTCAGGCCAACTTCCACCAACAGCTAAGTTTAATATGAGGAAAAAGTCTTGATCGTAAGGTGCGGCGTTATAAAAGTTTTTCTCTTCACCTGTCACTGGATCGAATCCCGGAACGTACCAACCGCGATGTTTCAATCCGACTGGCTCACCTTGGCTATTATAGCGAACATCAGATTGTCTTTGAGTCGCAAACAAATAATCATCCATATACCAGCGGATTTCGCCTTCTTGCCACTCTATCGCATAGGTATGAAAACCATCAGCAGGATTAACACCATTAGGTGGTGTGTACTCTTTGCCTGACTGTTCATTATTCGGAAACAATTTACCGTAATGCAATGTGCCGTAAATTTGTGTTTGTGGAGTGCCATCAGCTCTAGGAACACCTAAGTTAACAGCCTCCATGATGTCCACTTCGCCAGATGTCGGCCATGTATCACCGTAAACACCATCGCTGAACAACATCCAAAATGCAGGCCATGAACCTTGACCAGAAGGAAGCTTCGCGCGCATCTCAACTCGGCCATAAGTGAAATCAAACTTCTCGCTCGTGTTAATTCGAGCTGAAGTGTAGGGCAGTTGTGATCCCTCAGGAGCAGGCAAAGCCACAATGTTTAGCATACCTTCACTTACAAACGAGTTTGCAGGATCATCTGTATAACACTGTCTCTCTTGATTGCCGCCACCTTGACAATTCACTTCATAAGACCAGTTGTTCATGTTAACAGCGTCGCCATCAAACTCGTCGCTCCACACTAGTTCCCAGTCGCTTACCGGCACAGCTGTATCGATGACAGCTATATCAGTATCAGTCGTATCAACTCCCCCACATCCTGCTAAGGAAAGCGAGAGAATGGTCGCCGCGCATATCTTGGACAACGAGCTAAAGTCTCTTTTCACCATGGTTTTCTCCGTATTAATATTCACGCTGCCTAGAACAAAGATGCGCTAGCCAAAGTTGGTTAATTACGAGCGCTAAATCAACAACACGCAACTAATTTGTAACATTTTTAGCATAAATGTTAATCAATTTTTAACAAATGCGGTAAGTTGGTCACCTACAGAGATAAAGTGGATTATCTAATTTCGAGCTCCGATTTGATTTTCTAACCGAGCTCGTTTTACCTTTAATAAAGGGGGATAAATGAATAATTCAACGAATCACTTTGTCCCTAAAACAGTCCGTTTTAACTTATTTGGCTTGCTATCAATTGCCAGATGGACTATTTGAACTGCATATGCAGTAACTTATGAAAAACAAGTTGCGCGAAACAAACAAGCGGCATTTTCTTCTAAATCTTAGGGTACGTTCTAGCCCTAAGCCATGAGCCGAATCAATAAGAGAGTTTTGATATGAGTATTGAGTCATTCAACGATAGCAAAGAAGCAAGAAAGAAGGGCGTGGAAGGTACATTCGTAAAAATGGATGGTGACACCTATTACAAAATTAGTGATGTCGATCAAATGCCTGCATTTTTTATCAGTGTGGTTTCTGATCAAGATCACTGGCTTTTTGCCGGCTCAACCGGTGGCTTGACTATGGGTAGAGTGTCACCTGATAAAGCGGTTTTTCCTTATGAGACCGTAGACAAATTGTATGAGTGCACGCCGCATACTGGACCAAAAACTATCGTTAAGGTTTTGCTAACATCAGGTCAAAGTGTTTATTGGGAACCGTATAATCGGGAGCACGACGACAGATACCAAGTCAGCCGTAATTTGTACAAAAACTTATTGGGCAATGTACTTTGCTTTGAAGAGATTAATTACGATTTGCAACTCGCGTTTCGCTACTCTTGGCAGTTTTCGAGTGAGTTCGGCATTAGCAGACAATGTAAATTAGAAAATCTGGCAGAGCAAGATTGTTCTTTAGAAATACTGGATGGTTTACAGAATATTCTTCCTGCAGGCACCCCTCGTTTTACACAATCGCAATCAAGTAACTTGGTTGACGCCTACAAATGGACTGAAGTAGATGACCAAACCGGTTTAGCGTTATTCACTCTTTACTCTGCCATTACCGATCGAGCTGAGCCGGTTGAGTCACTTCGGGCAAATACAGTTTTTCGTCTGGGCTTAGCAAACTCCACCGTGCATTTAAATGCTAATAGTTTTAAGGAATTTAAAGCGGGTAAAACGCCTAAGGTTGTCGAGCACACTCGTGGTGTTCGCAGTTCTTATATCGTGCACAGCCAATTGAATTTACCGGCTTTAGGCGAAGAACGTTGGTCCATTAATGTTGATGTCGAAAAGGACCAAGCGGATGTGGTTGCGCTAAAACATGCCTTAGAAAACAAAGTTGAATTAGCTGAAAAGCTGCATCAATCATTTCTGCAGGGGAATGATAATTTAGCCCGCATCATGGCTGCAGCTGATGGTTTTCAAGTGAGCGGTGAAGAGGATGTTTCATTGCACCATTATGCAAACACCCTGTTTAATGTGCTTCGTGGCGGTATTTTTTCAGACCAATATCAGATTTCACGTACTGATCTACTCAATACTTTGAAGCACTTTAATAATCACGTTTATCAAAGTAACAAAGACGCTTTAGAACATCTGCCAGAAGATGTGAGTGTGGATGTTCTCATGTCATTCATCGATGAGTTGCGCGACAAACAGTTGAGCAGATTAGTATACGAGTATTTACCCATTACTTTCGGTCGCCGCCACGGTGATCCGAGCCGCCCGTGGAATCAATTTGCCATTGAGTTAAAAGATGACAGAGGACAGCCACTGTTGTCATACCAAGGCAATTGGCGAGATATATTCCAAAACTGGGAAGCCTTGACGCTTAGCTATCCATCATTTATTGAATCAATTATCGCGAAATTCGTGAACGCCTCAACGCTGGATGGTTACAACCCATACCGCATCACGAAACAAGGTATTGATTGGGAAGTTGAAGAGCCAGATGATCCTTGGAGTTATATTGGCTACTGGGGCGATCACCAAATCATTTACTTGCTTAAACTGCTGGAGTCATCAAATAACTTCCATCCTGGCAAATTAGCTTCATTGCTCGAACAATCGGTTTACAGCTATGCGAACGTTCCGTATCGCATTAAACCACTAAATGCGATCATTGATTCGCCGAAAGACACAGTTTTGTTCGACAATGAACTGTCAGAAGTCATTGAACGCAATGTCGAAAACATTGGCGCAGACGGCAAGTTAGTATTGGATGCGAATGGTCAAGTATATCAAGTCTCACTCGTTGAAAAATTATTCATCCCACTGTTAAGTAAATTAAGTAACTTGGTTATAGATGGTGGAATTTGGTTAAACACCCAACGCCCTGAATGGAATGATGCTAATAACGCGTTAGTTGGCCAAGGCTTATCGATGGTGACATTGTGTTATCTAAATCGTTATTTATCTTTCTTTAGTCAACTACTGGAGTCTGTGGAAGCTTCAAACAAGCAGTTTTTGCTGACAGCGGAAGTTGCAGATTGGTTGACCGGAACGACGGCTATTTTGCAAAAGGCGAATGAACAATTGAGCCAAGGTTCTGTGCCACCTAGTTTGCAATTTTCAATCCTCCATGACCTGGGTACTTTAGCCAGTAATTATCGCGAAAACATGTATCAGCATTCAGGTGATTTCAGCAAAAAATCACTCAGTAATGACGCATTAAAAGCTTTGCTGTCTGCGGCGAAGCCTCTAATAGAGCGCAGTATAGAAGCTAACTATGATGAATCGGGTTTATACCATGCCTACAATATTCTTGATATTGACCAAGCATCACTCAAGGTTAGTCATTTAAATCAGATGTTAGAAGGGCAGGTGGCGGCCCTAAGTTCTGGCGCATTAAGCCCAGAGCGAGCTTTGCAGGTTATGGATGCTTTATATGCGAGCGAAATGTATAGAGAAGATCAAAAAACATTCATGTTGTACCCAGATCGAAAACAACAGAGTTTTATCAATAAAAACTGTGTTCCAAAGCACGACGTTAGCAGTCATCCACTGTTAACTCATATGCTGGAGAACGGCGATTATAGGTTGATTAAACACGATGCCGACCACAACTATCGATTCGCTAGCGAGTTGACCAACGCGAATGCTATTAAAGCACTTTGGCCTTCAATCGTTGAAGAATACCCAGATTTCGCCAATGATAGTGCGTTGAAAACCTTACTAAAGATTTACGAATCAGTTTTCAATCATAGCGCATTCACCGGCCGCTCTGGCGGGATGTTTGGATTTGAAGGTTTAGGATGTATTTATTGGCACATGGTATCTAAGCTGCTCCTTGCTGTTCAGGAAGTGGCTATTCAAAGTTTTAATAAGCAGGGTAAATCACATACATCACAAGCCTTAATTGCACGCTACTATAAAGTACGTGAAGGCATTGGTTTTAATAAAACACCTGAAGAATATGGCGCGTTCCCAGCCGATCCTTATTCACACACTCCAAAGCATGCTGGAGCACAGCAGCCAGGTATGACAGGTCAAGTTAAAGAAGAGCTAATAACTCGTATGGGAGAGCTTGGTTGCTTTGTCTCTGACGGTAGGGTTAGCTTCGATCCATTCTTGTTGAGAGCTCAAGAGTTCACAACCGAAGCCAATGAGTTCCGATACCTTGATGTTAGTGATACTTGGCAGAGCATTGAGCTCGAAAGTGAACGCCTTGCCTTTACCTGGTGCCAAGTGCCGATCGTTTATTCCTTAACGAATGACGAGGATACAAGCATCACAATTACTACTGTTGATGGCCAAAACCATAGCGTGTTAAGCAATGAACTTGATTCAAGCTTCAGTAAGATGCTGTTTTCGCGTTCAGGGAATATTGTTCGAATTGATGTTTCGATCAGTAGAAGTCAACTTTACGCTGAGAAGTGAGTTTTACGTAGCCGCAAAATTCATTGTTTAATACAGCAATAAAATCTTCACAATAGTGCTGCGGGTGCATCAATGCATCCGCTGTATGAAGCAGATCCTCACCTTCGCAACTAAGACACGATCTCATCCTACCCGTCGTTACTGCGAAGGCAGTAATCTCCCAAAACATCATCGAAAATTAAAAACATCCTGCGATGAATGAAGCAGATTTTAACCTTCGCAACTAAGACACGATCTCATCCTACCCGTCGTTACTGCGAAGGCAGTAATCTCCCAAATCATCATCGAATATTAAAAACATCGTGCGATGTATGAAGCAGATTCTTGCCTTCGCATGAAAGACGCGGGCCTATCCATTTAAACCTCTTTTAAGTTCGTTTAGTCGCTTTTAAGTTGCTCACTTTTTCTTCATCTATAAGGTGAAATGTAAATATAAAGTAAAACAAATGTAACACTCACGGTTGAGTCAACGAGCGCATTGAATAGTCAGATACGCTTATCAAGGATAAAAAAATGAAATACAATTCACAGCAACACCGAATAAAAAAACTAGCACTCATTGTAGGGCTCGTAATGGGAATGAGCGCATGTGGTTCAGACGATGATGATCCTGCTCCACCAGAAACACCGCCCGCGAATAATGCACCTGTTATTAGTAGTACTGCGGTTCTAACGGTTGAAGAAGGGCAAGATTACTCCTATACACTTGCAGCCACGGATGCCGACGGCGATACACTTACTTTAGCGGCGACTAGCCTACCAGCTTGGTTATCGTTTGAGGCAAGTACCGGCGTGCTGAGTGGAACGCCAAGTGAAGATGATGTCGGTGATCATGCTGTGACTCTAACCGTGTCAGACGGTACCGATACACAAACACAATCATTCACCGTTGAAGTGACAGCAATTCCTAATGTTGCACCGCTAATTACTTCAGTGGCGCCAACTGCAGCGACTGAAGGTAGCGAGTACTCTTATACATTAACCGCAACAGATGAAGACGGTGACACTCTCACGATGTCAGCCACGACTTCACCAGATTGGTTGACATTCGTAGCGAGCACTGGTGTTTTAAGCGGTACTCCTGCAACAGCAGATGTTGGCGATCACGATGTTGAGCTAAGTGTGTCAGATGGTGAAGACTCTGTTAGTCAAAACTTTACGATTACAGTTGCAGCAGTCGTATCAGAAAACAATGCGCCAGTAATTACCAGTAATGCGATTACGATGGCGACGGTGGGAACATCTTATACCTATACCTTAACGGCGACTGACGAAGATGGTGATGACCTAACTTACTCTTCAGTTACTTTGCCAACTTGGGGCGCTTTTGACACCTCAACGGGTATTCTAAGTGGTACTCCTGATGCAGCAGATAGCTATCCAGTTGAACTGTCAGTGTCAGATGGTACTGACTCAGTTTCTGATGCGTTCACGATTGTGGTTACTGAAGCATCTGCCCCTGTACTCACTATTTTTGAAAATACCGCATTGCCAGCGTGGGCTGCATGGGATTGTTGTGGTGGAACAACACCAACAATTGAAACAGATGATGCTGAGCATGATCAAGTCACTGAGTTTGTTATTAATGGCGGAACGGTTGTTGGCTTTACAGCACGAGAGGCTGATGGCGCAGTAGGTGGCATGCCATTTGATGCATCAGCTATTGCTGCTGACGGAACATTATCTTTTGAGTTGAAAATGACTCAACTGCCTACTGGTGGTCAAGTTGATTGGTTGTTGAAAGTAGAAAGTGATGGTGCTGCAACGAATGGTGAAGTTAGCTTATCTTCTAGCCAAGAAGGGCATGAAGCACCTGTGCTTGATACATGGTTGACTTATACATTTAATATTGCCGATCTTGCGACAGCTGGTTTAGACGTAAGCGCCATCGACCTGGTGATGGTTTTCCCTGCCTTTGGTCCGGGTGATGGTGCTATTTTTAGAATCGACAATGTAAAAGTGTTTCCAGATGGGGCTAATACAGTAGAGCCACCACCGCCAGCAGATTCTGATCTTGTTATCTTTGAAAATGCCATCGTACCTGCATGGGCACCTTGGGACTGCTGTGGTGGTTCAACGATTACGATTGAAACTGACGATGCAGAGCATGACCAAGTCACCGAATTTACCATTATTGGTGGCACAGTTGTTGGTTACACTGCCCGCGATGCTGATGGTGCAGTTGATGGCCAACCCTTCAATGCTTCAGCTATTGCAGATGAAGGTGTAATTACTTTCGATTTGAAACTGGTTCAACAAGCGACCGCAGGACCAACTAACTGGTTATTAAAAGTTGAAAGCAACGCAGCAGCGACATTTGCAGAAGTGAATTTGTCCAGCAGCCAAGAAGGACATGCGGCACCAGTGCTTGATACATGGCAGACATATACTTTCAATATCTCTGATTTGGCAGATGCTGGTTTAGACGTAAACCTTATCGATTTGTTTATGGTTTTCCCAGCGTTTGGCCCAGGTGACGGTGCTATATTCCGCATCGACAATTTTAAAGTGTTATCGACGGGAGCAGTAGAAACGCCTGTAAATACACAGCTGAATATTGATTTTGAAGAGGGTGGTGCTGGTAACGCTGGTTATGTGTGGGCCGTTTTTGAAAATGGTGATAATCCAGCATTAGAAATTATTGCTAATCCAGATTCTTCCGGTGTCAATGATTCAGCAACCGTAGCTAAATTTACTGCTCGAGTGGATGGTCAACCTTTTGCTGGCACAGAAACGAGTTCAGGCCCTACTTTTACATTAGATTCAAGCAACAAAATTGTGAGAATTATGGTGTGGAAATCGGTCATTAGTGATGTCGGTATCAAGTTCTCCGTTGGTGCAGCAGCGCAACCAGAGTTGAAAGTGGCCAACACGCAAATCAACCAATGGGAAGAGTTAACATTCGATTTCTCAAGCTATATTGGAACAGCGGAAACAGTTAACATTACCAATGTGATTGTTTTCCCAGACTTTAACGCTAGAGATGCCGAAACGGTGAATTACTTTGATAACATTACTTTTAGTGCGAACTAAGAGACGCGTTAAACTAAGTAACTAAGCATTGACAATAAAAAGCACAACAGGGAAACCGGTTGTGCTTTTTTTATGAGGTCGAAAGCTAGGCTTTCGTTATACAAGGAAGTCAAAAAATCTGAAAACAGAATTGTTAAGCGACTGAACTTTATAACTTAATACCGCCTAATCCAATAAGTTACAAAATGGCTTAACTTCCTTTTGAACCACGCTTGCTTTTAAGTCTTCTGAAGGTCAAAAAGCCTAGTGCCAAAAGCGCCAAAGAACTTGGTTCCGGAACGGCAACTCTTCTTTGATCAAAATTTATATTATCAATTGCTAAATCGCCAAAATTTTCAAATCTAATCCGAATTGTATTCGTAGACTCTAAAGGCGTTGAGAAAGTGTAATTTTGAACACCTTGGTTTTCATTTAAAATGAAATTCCCAGAGTCGAATAAAATATTTGATGGACCACTAAATATGGTAATCCTCGCGTTATATTCACCTGACCAAGCAGCAAAATCAAATTCATTTAGTCGCACGACAAATCCGGCGTCGGGAGTAAGAATCATTTCTCCTGGAACTGCAAAACTATTGTGACCCAAAGCGTTATCTAGTGTGCTGTATCCATCCCAAACAGAAAAATTTTGCGCTGTACTATCCCGCAAATAGCTAACAGCGACATTTGGCGTAAAACCGTTCCCTTCCAGAAACGAACCAGTTGCCACAGAGATGTTACTTCCATAGTCTTCTGGTACTACAAATACAGGGTCAATATCATCAAACGTAATAATCGTTGCCATAACCTGCACTGGGTTGAGCAACAAAGCTACGCAGAGAAAAACCGATAATTTCAAAAATTTCATTTCCTAATTCCTTCTAAAGCGATCTTTTAAATTTTATTTCTAATCTTGTACATCAGAGGTAATATGCAAAATGTAGACCTAAAATAAACTACAACAAAATCAGGGGAATAGTCACCTACGCAGTCATCTTGTTAATTTTTTGTAAAGAAAGTTGACGATTTTTACTCCAAAAATAGCGATGACTGTAAAGCTAAGTATTAAAAATACTTCAGTTCAATTTATTAGCTCAAAAGCCACATTCAACTCAAGCGAACTATCCTTTCCAACTCCTAACAAAAAGTCACCTGCTTCAACATTCAACTTGTTGTTTATATCGTAAAAAGCCAGATCATCGGTATGCAACTCAAAATTAACGTTTACGATAGACTTAGCTTTCACATAAACTCGTTGAAACCCTTTGAGTTCCTTGACGGGCCGCGTTACTGAGCCGACCAAATCGCGAATATAGAGTTGCACAATTTCATCTGCGTCAATCTCACTCTTGTTTTCCACTTTTAAGGTAACCGAGAACGATTCACCAATGACAATTTTATTGTCGCTAATATTTACATCATGATATGCAAACTCAGCATAGGACAAACCAAAGCCAAAAGAGTACAAAGGTGTGAAATGTGTGTCTAGGTGAGTTGCAGCCATTCCTAAGGATGTTTGCGGTGCACGCTGAGGCACGTCGTCAATATGCACATAGCTCCATTCAGCAGCAGGCCGACCACTATTTTTCTGCGCGTAATAAATAGGCACTTGACCAACAACTCGTGGAAAAGTAACGGGTAGTTTGCCTGAAGGACAAGCGTCGCCAAATAATATTTCGGCAATGGCTATGCCGCCCATCGTGCCGGGATGCCAAGCATATAAAATACTATCGATTTTGTTCACTATGGGTTGAATAGTCAATGGTCGCCCCGCAAGAATGACTAACACGATTGGGGTACTAGATTGCGACAAATACTCAATTAACTCATTCTGTGCGCCGGGCAAATCGATATTCGAACGGCAGTGTGCTTCACCCGACAAAATCGATTCTTCGCCTAAAAATAGGATCGCAACGTCAGCTTGTTCCGTTATGGATAGCGCTTTCTCAAACTGTTGAGTGTCTTTATCTCTTGAGCTTGCAAAAACAGGTTCAAATTTTATCTCAGTACCTTCATTTACAATTTCTTTCAAGCCACTTAAGCAGCTTATGCTGTGCTGTTCCTCGCCATCAAAAACCCAAGTGCCTAATTGTTCATATCCATCGTTTGCTAAGGGCCCGATTACGGCTATACGCTTAGTGTCATTTTTATTCAAAGGTAATATTGGCGAAGCTCCATTTCTGCTTTGATTTTGTAAAAGGACACAACTTTTTTGCGCAGCTTCTTTTGCAGCGCTTAAATGTTCATGGTTTAGGTAGGCAGGTAACGTTGATAGATCAGTATAAGCCTGATCGAACAAACCCAAGGCGAACTTGGTCTGAAGTACGTTCAATACCAAACTGTCAATTTCGGATTCTTGAATTTTACTCTCATCAATCAGAGCCTTCATATTATCGATGTAACAGGTGCTTTGCATCTCTATATCAATACCTGCTTTTGCGGCTAAACGAGCGGAGTCTTTGTCACTTGCTGACAGCCCGTGAACTTTTAATTCCTTAATCGATTCCCAATCGCTAACAACCAGACCTTTATATTGCCATTCGTCGCGCAGTATTTGCTTTAACAACCATTGATTGCCACTGGCAGGCACGCCATTCAAGTCGCTAAACGACGACATAAACGAGGCGACACCACTTTTTGCAGCGAAATAGAAGGGCTGTAAGTGCACATTTCTAAGTTCATTTTCAGGTATGTTGGTAGTGTTGTAGTCACGGCCACTTTCACTCGCGCCATAACCCACGAAATGCTTTGCACAAGCGGCAATAGCGCCGTTTGTTGATAAATCATCAGATTGAAATCCTTTTACCATCGCTACGCCAAGCTGCGAACATAGGAAAGGATCTTCGCCGAGGCTTTCTGCTATGCGTCCCCAGCGAGGATCGCGAGCAATATCTATCATTGGCGCGAAGGTCCAATTTACGCCAGCTCTAGCAGATTCGAGGGCTGCAATTCGTGCCCCTTTCTCTACCAGCTCTGGCGACCAAGCTGCTGCTTGCCCCAATGGAATGGGGAAAATCGTTTTAAATCCATGAATAACATCACGCCCAATGAGCAATGGAATGCCTAAGCGACTTTCCTCTTTGGCGATCCTTTGAAGTTCGTTAACTGTTGCAAGGTCTACTTCGTTAATGACAGAACTGACTCGGCCTTTTTGTATTCCTTCAACAAGATATTGCGGTATATGTCCGCCAGCTCCGCAGGTTTGAGATAATTGACCAAGCTTTTCATCTAAGGTCATTTTGCTTAACAGTTGCATTGCTTTTGTTTCTATCGGGCTGGTTGTCATACTCGTACTCTTATTTTATGTTGTCTCGACATGCCAAATTCGACTTTGCATGGCTGTGCTTTTGACGACTGACTACATTAGCGTTGGAATTGTTAGCGTCCAGTGAAATAAGGTAAAACGGACTATTTTTGAGGTAGCTTTCCTCCTCAACATCGCAAATAACTCTATTTTTGATTCTAGAGTTTTTACGTCTATTAACTCTTAAATCAGCATATACATAGATATGAATAGATAGGATGTGTAAACTAGACAAATGTTAATATTAAGTAAATTAGTTAGGGCATGATCAGGACTTTCAACCAGTCAATAAAAACGGCGATCAAGCACGATGCGTCCCATCGCTTTTGGTTCTGGCAGGCGAGCTTTTGGTTGTTTGTTAGCGTCGTTAGTTTCATTACCTTAACTCTTTGGTATAACGAGTTTACGTTTGGAAATATCACTCATACCGTGTTGCAAGGATTATTGGGCCTGCTGTTTTCAATTTTGCTATATCGCACTTTTGATAGGATATGGGAAAAATCGATAACTTATCGATTAACCATCGGCATGCTAATGGTTTTCTTTGTCGCCTTTGTGTGGACTATTTTTCGCATGCAAGCCTTGTCATGGCTTACCCCAGCAGGCGAATTGTGGGACGAGTTTGGCGGTTGGTATTTCGCAAGTATCTTTATCTTTTTGTGTTGGACCGGCTTGTTTCACGGTATTCGCTATTATGAGCTACTTCAATCGGAACACGAAACCATGCTAGTTGCAGAAGCTGCTACACGAAAAGAACATATCAAACGCATTGAGGCACAAAGTGTGGCACGAGATGCGAAATTAAAAATGCTTCGATACCAACTTAATCCGCATTTTCTATGCAACACTCTCAACGCTATTAATTCACTCATTGAAATTGAAGAATCTGAGAAAGCGCAAACGATGACTGTGCAATTGAGTCAGTTTTTACGCCATTCCCTAGACAATGACCCCGATACAAAAGTGACCTTAGCCGATGAAATTGCAGCTTTAAACTTGTATCTAGAAATTGAGAAAACCAGATTTGCGGATCGATTAAACCTCGATTTTATGGTGGATGACGATGCTAAAGAAGCGTTAGTTCCGAGTCTGCTTTTACAGCCAATTATTGAAAATTCTATGAAGCACGCTATTTCAAAAAGTGAGGCTGGTGGCACCATCAGCCTGCGCGCGAAAATCAAGCATAAGCGGCTCATTATCGAAATTTCAGATACGGGCGCTGAAAATAAACGAAAAGAAAAAGTGTCTAAGCAAGATAGTAGCACTGGGGTTGGTTTAGTAAACATAGAGCAAAGGTTAGCCGTACTATACGAAAATGATTACCAATTCAATGCGATGAAAGGGATTGAAGGTGGGCGAATTAGCCGCATCAATATGCCATTCGAGTTGTCAGCTTAAAGTGAAAAGAGGCTGGTTAAAAACTTGATAGTAAGTCTATATTGAGCGCTTACATGACTGAACGGAAGTAAGATAAAAAAACATATGACTAAAATAAAAACGATAATTGTAGACGACGAGCCTTTAGCATTGAAGTTGCTAGCGGCCAAGTTAAACAAACTACCAAATATTGACATTATTGCACAGTGTTCAAATGGTCGTGAGGCTATTGAAGCTGTAATAGAATTAAAACCTGATTTACTTTTTTTAGACATTCAAATGCCAGGAATAACAGGGCTGGAGGTGGTCAAGAACCTACAAAATGACGCGATGCCTCTTATTATCTTTGCTACTGCTTATGAGCAATATGCGCTTGAGGCTTTTGATGCAAATGCCGTGGATTATGTACTAAAACCCATTGATGATGTGCGTATTGAACGTGCCATCGGTCGAGCAGCTCAGCGCATGCAAGTCATGACAAATGAAACATCAAACAATAAAAGTGACGTCATTGAAGCTATCGCGCAAATGGATAAGAAGCAGAATAAAACAGTTACTTGGCAGGCGAATGATTCATATCCGCAGGATGACGATTCAACAGAGAATACAAACGCGGGTCAAGAAGAAGACCTACAATTAAAAAACAGAAAGATTGTTATTAAAGAACGAGACGAAATTCATTTGCTAAAGCAACATGATATTGAGTGGATTGATGCTGCGGGTGACTATGTTTGTGTGCATGCTTTGGGTGAGACGCATGTTAAACGTTGTACATTAAAGGAAATGCTAGAATATTTAGATGAGGATGTGTTCAAGCGAGTGCATCGCTCAACCATCGTAAACCTCAATTTTATAGACAAAGTTATTCCTCATACAAAGGGTGAGTTTTTCTTGATGATGGGCGAATACGACAAAATAAAAGTCAGTCGTAATTACAAGGATGTTGTGAAAACGTTTTTAACAAACTAAAGCTTAAATAGTTAATCTTATGGGCGCAATCTATGGGGCTTTTCAAGGTTTTCCAATAGTCATCTATGCCCTGATTTCTAGATTTATGCAGAATGAATTTAGTTGAATAATTCAGCGTTATCGTATAACCTTTCCTCATTATTCTATGCATGTAAATCACTTCGAAAGTCACTTGCTTCGATAGTAAGGCTGATAAATCTAATAACGCTTTGGTGTAGCATCTAATTTTTCTTACTCAATTCATGCGTTATCGATTGTCGGGTTATTTTACATTTACGAGTACCGGTATAATTTTATTGCAAAAATTTCAATGACTTAGTTTTTGGAATGATTTTTGCAATGTATGGAGAATATCCATTTTTAGGGAAAACTTTTTATGAGTATCGATAAATCAAAAGAAACGGAATCACAAGTTTCTGAAATTACTAAAACAAGCGTACGTAGGAGTTTTCTTAAGAAATCTGCGATAGGCTTAGTGGCTTCATCGATGCCAGCTCAATCTGTTTGGGGTGCTTGTAATGCGTCTGGTATTTCAGGTGGTTCGACGTCAACTACAACGTGTGTGATGCCTGTATTGTCTAATGGTCGTTCTCCGGGCAGTTGGGCCAAATTTATTGCTCCTCAACCCACTAACAAGGGTAGAAATAAAATCAAAGCTATGTTTTCCGCGTATAAAACTGCAAGCGATGGTGCACTAAATCATAATTTTTGTTATTTGAATTCATATATCAAAAATACGACCATCATGTTATCCGATGGTAAAGGCTCTATTCCATTTAAAGAGTTGCACCTAGGCAATGCGCTAGCAAATCCTGGAGGCATTTGGAACTTGGCTGCAGTTTACTTAAACGCTCGTTTTGGTTTTTATAACATTCCTCCCGAGTTTAGTGGAGCTGATGAACTAATTGAACATATTTGGGGTGTACTTTATGTCACAAATAACAACATGGAGCCGACAAACTTTGACTCATTGAAATCGTCATTTAACGACGGAGTTACTCACATGTCGATCCCTCAAAATGGTTCATGCTCATAATAGGCGCAGGCATTAAAGGTGCATCAACTTTCTAACAACCATTTAGTTTTTGTACCGCCAGACCTAAGTGGAATAATTGCATTCGATAAGAGCGATTATTCCACAGTTTTTATCCAATCTGACTTACGTCAATACCCGTTAATTGTTAGTTCTAAAGGCTCTTTGAATTGTGATTTTTTCAGCTCTGTGCCAGAGGCTGATACTTTAATTAATGATTTGAGGCTGGAATTAATGAATAAGAATATTATGTTGGAAACAGTTTGAATCCAATTGTTGACGTCGGGCCTTACCGCTTTTGTTTTGAAAACTGCCCATCTTTTATCGTCGACTATCTTGTCGATATGTATGATGAGAGCGTTAACTACTCAGTGGACGCCCCCGTCGATTTTACATTAACCATTAAGTACACATCTTTCTGGCGCCGCTTCATAAAACCTCAAGTGTGTATTTACGTTGATAATCAAAGACCTTTCAATCCAGTTAATCCTAAGCTCTTAATGCCTTCAATTGAATGGGGCATGAATTGGTGTATTGCGTCTTTAGATTATTCGAAATTACTCATTCATTCTTCCGTGTTAGTTAAAAATGGTAAAGCAATTATCTTCCCTGCCACTCCAGGATCTGGAAAAAGTACACTAGCGACTCATTTTGGATTGCATGGCTGGGAGCTTTTTTCAGACGAGATGGCTATTATTCCACTCGGCACTAACTCTGTTCAACCTATGCATAGAGCTGCCTCTCTTAAGAATAGGTCAATCGATGTCATTAAACAAAGCTCGCCAAATGCGACTTTTTCACCGACAACAATTGGCACTCACAAGGGCGACATCGCGCATGTAAAATTGCATAGCAGGGCGGAGTTTGAGCTTCTCAAAAAGGCTACAATAGTAGCGGTCGTGTTTCCTAAATACAAAGCTGAAAATGACTTAGTTGTTGAGCAAGTTAGTCAGGTTGAAGGCTTCGCAAAATTAATCCATCACTCTTTTAATTACAGCGTCCTAGGCGAAAGCGGCTTCTCAACTTTACAAAAAGTAGTAGAAAACAGTGATTTTTACACTGCAAGTTACTCCTCTTATGAAGGCTTAGAAAAGTTCTTACTGAGTGTGATTGAAACATGAAAAATGCAATCAGTATCTATACCGTATTTGAAGTGTTTTCTGAGCCAAAGCAAGTTAAAGAGTTCGACTCGTCACACTGGCAAAGCTTCATCAGGATCCTTCGCGGTGCCGATTTACTGGCAACGTTCTACTATTTGCTGGAGCGCAATTCCTTACTAGAAAGCATTCCGCCTTTTGCACTTAAACACATAGAGTCTGCAAAAATCTATGCGGACAGGCAAGCTCATCAAGTACGCAACGAATCACAAGCGCTTAATCTTGTTTTGGCGAAAGCCGATATTCAACCGGTCTTTTTAAAAGGCGCTGCCTATGTGTTGCGAGAGGATATTAATCACTTTGGGCGTGTGATGTCCGATATCGATATTCTAGTGAAAAAGTCCCAACTCAATGCTGTTGAAGCGGTGTTACAAAAAAATGATTGGGCAGAATCAAAGCTCGACGATTATGACCAACAATACTATCGCAAATGGGCACATGAATTGCCGCCCTACAAGCACGTCTACAGAGGCACCAGTTTAGATATACATTTCACTCTATTACCACCCGTCTCTGGAATTGATATCGATGAAGAATCACTGTTCTCAAATGTACAAGTTACAAAAGACGGAAGCTGGGCGCTACCACCCAATCTTTTAGTGTTGCATTGTATTATTCACTTATTTTTTAATGAAGATTTCAGCAAGAGCTTTAGGGATGTGCTGGATATTCATTTACTTATCGAGCAATTAGAAGCCTCAGAAGGCTTAGACGGAATTATAAAGTTGTCTGAATCGATGGGTTTCTATAAAGAAGTGTATTATGCCCTTAGTGTGCGAGACTTGGTTTTTCACACTAACAGCGTACAGCAATATCAGCTTAAAAGTCCTAAGCTTTCTTTCATCACTGAATTTTTTGTGAGGAAGATTTTATATCGAGCAATCATGCCATCTCATGATATTGTATTTAACTCATGGAATAATTTTGCACGCTTTATTATGTATATTCGAGGCCACCTATTGAAAATGCCAATCACCATTTTGATCCCACATATGTTGGTTAAAGTGCGACGAGCATTGGTCACATCTGTGATGGGAGCGCATCATTATGAAAAATAGTATAGGCGTGTCCTTTACTCACTCAGTGGGCGAACTATGCTGATCGTACTGTCTCTCCTGAGTCTTATTATACTAAGTGCGACGCTGTTACCCTTATTGCGCAACTCACATTGGCTTGTGCGTGGCTTCGATTTCCCACGTTTTCAACTTGCCGTATTTGCGATTCTACTCTTAGTGTTGCAATACCTTTTCTTAGATTTCAATGAAGCGACAGCTTGGTTACTAAGCTCGATAGTTTTTCTGTGTGCTTGCTACCATTCATGGTGGATATTGCCGTATACAAGGCTTTGGCCCGTCGAAGTGCTAGCGGCTAAAGATAATCAGTCTGAGCGCCAGCTTAGTTTCATTACAGCGAATGTGCTTACACCCAATCGCGGTGCTGACAAACTGATAAAGCTAATGCATGAGCATCAGCCAGACGTACTTGTGACGCTAGAGTCTGATTTATGGTGGCAGGAGCAACTCGATGTACTTAAAGATAAGATGCCGCATACTATTAGCTGTCCCCTCGATAATTTATATGGCATGCACGTGTACTCTCGGCTTCCATTGGATGACGTTGAAGTATCATTTCTTGTAGAAGAAAATGTACCGTCTATGCACGCCCTTTTAAAATTGCGCACGGGCGATTGGGTTCGCGTTCATTTCTTGCATCCAGCACCGCCTAGCCCAACAGAGAATACGGAATCAAAAGAGCGAGATGCGGAGCTCATAATAGTGGCTCGTAGTGTTGCTGATAGTGAGCAAGCTACAATCGTAACGGGTGATCTTAATGATGTGGCTTGGTCTCGTACAACAAGATTGTTTCGAAAGCTCAGTGGCTTGTTGGATCCGCGCATAGGTCGAGGCATGTACAACACTTACCATGTGGGCTTTCCTTTTATGCGCTGGCCACTCGATCATTTATTTCATAGTGAACACTTTACAGTTCAATCTATTCAGCGTTTGCCATCAATAGGCTCTGATCACTTTTCATTACTTACTCGACTATCCTATGCGCCTAGACACGGTTCTGCGCAAAATGGCTTAGAGGCCACAAAAGAAGATGAAGTGTTCGCCGACGACATTGAAAATGCCAAAAACGTAAATAAAAACAAGGTGCCTAGCCCTGGAAGTTAGGCTTTACCGCAACTAATTCTACTAATACTAATTTTGTACCTTCATATTTATTAATGAAATATTGTTGATTTATTGCTCACTTTGACTACTGTTTCTATACAAGCATTTTTCACAAGGGAATAAAAGGTGCCGGTATCCCCAGATAATAAGAGAGTTATTTTAGTTGTCCACGGCGTTCAATTGGCCGATGATGACTCTCAGCAGCAAGATAAAATGATCCGTCGTTCAATTGAATCTAGGCTAAACCACCTAGACTTTGAGTTTGATGTCGATTTATACCGATATGAAAACTTATCGGACGCATGCCTACAAAGACTTAAAAGCTTGTCGCTCTTATTACTAAGCACTGGAGTGGGGGCTGTTGTCGCGCCAGCAGTCATCGATATTGTTGGCGATGTGGCAATTTCACTATCTAAGAATTCCACCGCCAATGAAATCAGGCAAGGACTGCGTGAGCAGATTATGTCCTACTATGAAGCCGGAAACCCCTTATACATCGTCGCCCATAGTCTAGGCAGCGTATATGCTTTTGATGTTATAAACGAGCTCATTGAAAGCAGCGATTTGTTTGAACGTGATAATCCGCTCACATGGCCGGTGCAAGGCTTGGTTACGATTGGTTCACCCTTGGGCTTAAAAATGTTTAAAAAGACGGGTAGAAGTCACGCCAGTAAATTAGGTACGGGTGACTACAGCTTGCGTTGGCTTAATTACTTCGATGTGACAGACCCAGTGGTTTCAGGTGATATTCTGGGCACTAAGCTGCGTGATTTTAATATAGCCGAAAAGTACAAACAGACAGGCTCAGACTTTGGCTGGTTTATTAAAGACTATCCTGTTGATACAGGGAAAAATTGGCTTATGGCGCATACCGCATATTGGGATAGCGCGGTTGTTGGTGATGGTCTATTGGATATGATGGTTTAAGGAATGATGATGAAAAATACACTAACACTGGGCTTAATTGTTTTAGTTTCTGGCTGTACAAGTCACCTTTATTCCGGAACCTCGTCGTATGAGTACAATGGCAAAACTTGTCATTCGTTGGTTTATTGGAACGATTCCAGCCACCCCTTCGATAAAGAAGGAAAAGCAACAACGGTTGTGATCAAAACCCCTAGTGGACGCAGTTATTCACTCAGCCCCAATAAGGATAGTAACGGCGACGTAAGTTATGAATTAATTCTTCCTTCAGGTGAATTTACCGATTCTGTTAATCAAACGAATGGCGATACTGAATTGTTTTGTGGATTGTTCAAGGGCAAGGAAGCACACCAAGAGCGTAATTTGCAGCAGACCGAGTTTTATCTCTATTGTGACAAGACGGCACATCCTCTGCGTAAATCAACAGACACGATGAAAGCCTCAACAACACCTTACGTATTTGAAATGAACGAACCTGTCAAAACCATTACATGGTTCAAGCCAGAAGAAATTAAGGCAGACATCAGCGTCGTTAAATGCGACTAACAAACATTTCACTTAGGCCTTTATTGCAGTAGGCCAAAAGTCATACTAAATAAAAGTACCTATGGCACATTCCTTGATTTGCGCGGCGCGCTATTCTAATCCTGTCAACTAAATACAGGAAACGACAAAATGAAAACTTCAACAAACTTACTTAAAAACATTATCGCTACTTCAACTTTAGCACTTTGCTCGCTTACTGCAATCGGCGCACAAGCAGGTAACTTAGATGTTAACTTCACGCAAATCGATCGCCCAGTTGGTCAGCTTATGGTCGCAATCTATGATAATGCTGAAGCATACAACAACGAAGGAAAGCCTGTTCAGTACACAACTGTAGAGGCAATTGGTGATACGGTGAGCATCAGCTTCACTGACCTCGCTGAGGGAACTTATGCACTTAAAGTACTACATGACATCAATAGCAACGGTAAAATGGATATAAATGCCGCAGGTTTACCACAAGACGGTTATGGCTTTAGTAACAATGTGGGCATGTATGGTGTACCTCCTTTTGATGCAGCTTCTTTTGAGGTGCTCGACTACGCGGTAATCGATGTTGTCGTAAGAAAGCCGGTGGTTTTATAGCATCGACTTGATACAAAACACCTACTTTAGTCACCTAAGTAAGATGCTTTTTCTCGAGCTAAACTTAGGTGGCTTTACACTTCGACTATTCAAACTTCAAATTCCTGCTAGACTACGAAATTCGGTGTAAATGTAATTACGTTTTTGAGGAATGCATGCCAATTAAAGAAACTGTAAATTCGAATGAAGAAGGTGAGCACTTATTAGAGCTCAGGCAATGTCGCTTAGATGATTACGATGATATTCGAGAGCTTCAAGAGTCGATATATCAACGTGTCGGTGGTGCACTGCCGTTCAAACAATTCAAAGCACAAATTTCGACTTTTCCCGATGGCCAAATCTGTATCGAAGATAAAGGTAAGGTAGTGGCTGTTGCCATGTCGGTGATAGTTGACTACGAACAGTTTGGTGACAAGCACACCTACGAAGAAATTACCGGTGATGCTTACATCACCACGCACGATCCAAATGGCGATGTGCTGTATGGTGTAGACGTGTTTGTATCTAAAGAATACCGCGGTTTGCGCTTAGGTCGACGCCTATATGAAGCGCGTAAAGAGCTTGTGCGAAACCTGAATTTGCGTTCGATTATGGCCGGTGGTCGTATTCCTAATTATATAAAGCACGCACATGAGCTCACGCCGTATGAGTATATTGAACAAGTGAAATCTAAGGATCTTGTGGATCCGATCCTCACTTTTCAATTGTCTAATGGTTTTGACGTGAAACAAGTGATGAAAGCCTATTTACCCGAAGATAAAGACTCTTTGGGTTACGCTACTTTGTTGCAATGGCACAACATGTATTACGATGCTGAAAAACCAAGTTTAATTGGTGGTAAGCGCTCAACGGCAAGAATAGGTTGCGTGCAATGGCAAATGCGCTACTTTGAGAATGTTGAAGGCTTGCTCCAGCAAGTAGAGTATTTTGTGGATGCCTTGTCCGACTACAAGTGCGATGTTGCTTTATTCCCTGAATTCTTCAACGCACCACTCATGGGTTTGAGTGATGGTGAAAGCTCTATTGATGCAATATGGCATTTAGCAGAGTATACAGAAGAGATTCTTACGGCAATTTCACGTTTGTCGGTTTCCTACAATATCAATATCATCGCTGGTTCGATGCCAGTTGTGGAAGGTGAAGAGCTGTTTAACGTGTCGTATCTATGTCACCGCGATGGTCAAATTGAAAGCCAGTATAAACTCCAGCTAACGCCTCATGAGAAGAAAGAATGGATCATGAAGGGCGGTAATAAATTGCAATCCTTTGATACCGATTTTGGTAAAATTGGCATACTGATTTGTTACGACGTTGAGTTTCCTGAGCTGGCTCGTTTGCTGTCAGAACAAGAGATACAGGTGCTGTTTGTGCCCTTCTGGACAGACACTCAAAATGGTTACTTGCGTGTGCGTCGTTGTGCTCAAGCCAGAGCAATAGAGAACGAATGTTACGTTGCAATTGCAGGTAGTGTAGGTAACTTACCGCAGGTTGATAACGTGGATATTCAGTATGCTCAAACGGCAGTTTTCTCGCCGTCTGACTTTGCTTTCCCACATGATGCTATCGTTTCTGAAACTACGCCAAATACAGAGATGATGCTAATTGTCGATCTTGATTTTGATAAGCTCACAAAGCTTCAAAATGAAGGTTCGGTGCGCAACTATCTGGATAAGCGACGTGACTTGTTTAGAGTGGAATGGCTAGGGGAGAAGTAGTCCCTTACGCCAACTAGCCTCCACTGAAAGTTGGTCATCAAGCAGAACAAAATCTGCTTGTTGGCCAACTCTTAAAGTGCCGACATTGTTTAAGCCCAAAAACCTCGCTGGCACTTTGCTCGCCATGTTTAGGGTATTCTTCAAAGCAGTTTCTTTCGCCTCATTTATTGTCGCCTCATTCATTTTCGACTGAGCTGTTTTGGTGTCAGTTATTTGTGTCTCAGCCGTTAGCGCCTCAGCTATTGACACCTCAGCAGTTTTCGCATCAGCAATACAGCCATACATATTACGAACCGCGCTTGCCATATCTAAACAAGAGCCAGCCAAACTACCGTCATTGAGTGTTAACTTGCTATCGTGACGTGTGATTGTTGAATCGAGCCAAGGTAAGGTGCTGATATCAGATCCTACATGTGCCATGGCATCGGTGACGAGCATTAATCGTTCGGGACCAATACATTTGTAGGCTAACAAGCAATTGTAAGGTGCAACATGGTGCATATCTGCTATCAAGCCAGAGCTTACGCGTACATCATTTAATGCCGCGGCAATCAAGCCTGGTTCGCGAGCGGTGAGTCCGGACATTGCATTGAACAAATGCGTGAAGCCGCGTGCTCCGGCATCAATGGCTTGCATTGTGGTTTCTAAGCTTGCCGCTGAATGACCAAGGGAGACGATTACGCCATTTTGAACCAATTCCGAAATAATGTCGGTGGGTAAATTCTCTGGCGCAACAGTGATAAGTACTTTACCAATGTCTTTACGAGTAAATGTTTGCAGTTCCGCATCTGAAATGGAACGCACATGTTGTGCAGAATGTATTCCTTTCTTCGGCAAACTAATGTGTGGCCCTTCAAAATGGATACCGACAATACTTGAAATATCCTGAGCGATCGCAAGAGCAACAGCATTTGCCGCAGAATCCATTTTCTGCATGCTGTCTGTTATTAATGTAGGAAGCATAGATGTAGTGCCAAACTGTGCATGACCGGCCGCCATCTCAGCTAAGGCATCGACGCTTTGTTCATGATTAAACAAAACGCCACCACCGCCATTCACTTGTGTATCAATGAATCCTGCGCTCACTAAACCGTCCAGATGAGTCGTGCCTTTTTGCAAAGCATCAAGTTCAACATTCGTTTCTATTGACGTGATAAAACCATTTTCAAGCTGAAAAAAAACGGATTGATGTATCGATTCACCATCAAAAAGTGCATTTGCAAAATAGGCAGTCATGGTTCAGTTGTTATCGCTATTCGTTTCACATTTGTTAGCTATCTTCTAACAAGCGTAATGGATGTACAAGTCTCATATTTTCCACTAAGCTTTAAATCAGCTTATTCATCTGCAGGCTCAATTATTAACTCTTTTTGCTTGACCTCATAAGGATTAAATAAAGTGTTAAAAAGAACAAATACTGGTTTAATCGTTGTCGACATTCAGGGCAAACTTTCACGCCTGGTGCATAACAGTGATGCGATGTTTGCAAATGTATCCAAGCTCATAAAAGCTTGTTCACTTTTAGAGATCCCCATCATTGTTGTTGAACAGAATCCTGAAAAACTAGGCAAAACTGACTCAGAGTTACAGCCCTTACTGGCCTCTTACCCATGTATCACAAAGTTCGCTTTCAATGCTTGTGCTGAACCGCATTTTGTTGATGAGCTGAACAAAATAGATCTTGAGCATTATTTAGTTTGCGGTATTGAAGCACATGTTTGCGTATATCAAACGGTGATGGGTTTAAAGGCTATGGGGAAATCAGTGGAATTGGTGAGCGATTGCGTAAGCTCTAGAGAAGAGTCTAATAGGCAAGTCGCAATCAATAAATTACAAGCACAGGGAGTGAGCATTACAAGTGCCGAAATGTGCTTATTCGAATTAATGAAAAATTGTAAGGACTCGAAATTCAAAGAGTTTTTATCTATTATTCGTTGATAACAACCCAACTTAAAGGGAATATATATGCGCTGGAAAACCACACGAACAAGCCTCATGGCGGCTGCTTTTTTAAGTTCGCTTTTTACCGTAGCCTTCAATGCCTATTCTGAAGATGCAGAGAAAACACAGGCTAAGTATCAGGTGAAACAAGAGAATTTAATTTACCTATATGCTGATACGGGCTTGATAGTGATGGAGCTAGCTCCCTTCATAGCACCAAAAAGTGTCGCGCAATTTAAGGGCCTAGTAGAGGAAGGGTTTTATGATGGATTAGACTTCTACCGAGTCATAGATGGATTTGTTGCTCAAGGTGGTGATGTGACTGAAAAGAAGCCTGCTAAGCATCGTGCGAATTTGGCGCCAGAGTTTACTCGCCCTTTTACAAACAACTCTGATTTCATTACCGTTCAATCGCCAGCACTTTTAGCGCAGCAAACAGGTTTCATTCAGGGCTTTCCGGCAGGGCGCAATGTGACAGACAAGCAAGAATGGTTATTGCATTGTCCTGGTGCAGTAGCGATGGCTAGGAATAATGAAGCAGATTCAGGCTCCACAGAATTTTATATCGTGATTGGTCAGGCTCCTCGTCATTTAGATCGAAATATGTCGGTGTTTGCCCAGGTCATATATGGCATGGATAAAGTGCAAGCTATGCAGCGTGGCAATCCAAATGTGGGTGGTGGTGTAATAGAAGACTTAACTAAACGCAGTAAAATTCTGAAAGTAAGGACTGGCAGCCAGCTTACAAATGAGCAACAAATGAATTTTACGCGTAACTATGTTGACAGTGAGGATTTTCAAGCACGATTGCAAGGTGCTCGCACCTTAGACAATGACTTCTTTCATTATAAAGGAACTGGAAACTTAGATGTTTGCTACTACCGCCCTCGATTCACAGTTCAACAGGGTAAATAAGAATGGCGACTGAATTAAAAATTGATATTGTATCTGACGTTTCGTGTCCTTGGTGTATTATCGGATACAAAGCCTTACAAACAGCTTTGGCTAATATTTCGCCCGAAATTACGGCAAGCATTGAATGGCAGCCTTTTGAGTTAAACCCTCAAATGCCGCCAGAGGGGCAAGAAATCAATGAGCATCTAACGCAGAAGTACCAGATTTCACAGCAACAGGCTGATCAAAACCGCGAGGCAATAAAGCAACGTGGTTTGAGTGTTGGTTATGAATTTGGCAACCGCGGTGGCGGTCGTATTTACAATACCTTCGACGCACATCGTTTACTGCATTGGGCGAAGTCTCTGAGCAAGCAAACTGAATTAAAACTAGCATTGTTCGACTTGTACTTTAAAGAAAGTGGCGACCCGAGTGATCATGCCCAGTTAATTCAAACAGCTAAAAGTGTTGGTTTGGATAGTGACGAAGCAAAAAAAGTACTAGATTCAGATCAATTTGAAGATGATGTTCGTAAATTACAACATCACTACCAAAGCGCCGGTGTGCAATCGGTACCAGCGGTAATAGTTAATAATAAACACTTAATTAGTGGTGGCCAGCCTGTTGAAGTTTTTCAACAAGCCCTTACACAAATAGCTAACGAGGCCTGAACAGGTATTTAGGCATAAAACTGATATTCCCTTAACTACAATTAGAATAAAAACAAAGACAAGAGGAGCGACATGAAAACAACAGCAAAAGCGTTATTGGCATTAACAATAGCCGGTGGATTAATGGCTTGTCAGCCAAGTTCAGAGGAGGCAGCAGTGGCTGAAACAGCGAGTAAAAAGAAACAGGTAGTCAGCATTGATTATCCGATTACAGCCAAAGGCGAAGTGGTCGATACTTATTTCGGTCAGCAAGTGGCTGATCCTTACCGTTGGTTGGAAGACGATCGTAGCGAAGAGACAGAAGCTTGGGTAAAAAGCCAAAATGCAACAACACAAGCCTACTTAGCTAACATTCCATACAAAGAAAAAATTGCTGAGGTCGTGAGAGACTTACTCGACTATGAAAGAGTGTCTGCTCCTTTTAAAGAAGGTGAATATACTTACTTCTACAAAAATGATGGCTTGCAAAACCAGAGCATTGTATATCGTTCAAAAGACGGCGGTGAGCCAGAAATTTTCATCGACCCTAATAAATTTAGTGAAGATGGTACGGTTTCATTAGCCGGATTGTCGTTCTCTGCTGACGGCTCCTTAGCTGCTTATCAGACCTCGACTGGCGGCAGTGATTGGCGTCAAGTTTATGTGATGAATACCGACACCAAAGAGCTACTAGCCGACAAATTAGAGAATGTTAAATTTAGCGGTTTGTCATGGTACAAAAACGAAGGGATTTATTATTCTAGTTACGATAAGCCAGAAGGTTCAGAGCTAAGTCAAAAAACAGATCAGCATAAATTGTACTATCACAAGATTGGTACAACACAAGCTGATGACTTGAAAGTTTATGGCCACACGGATGCTGAGAAACATCGTTATGTGGGTGCTCAAGTAAGCGAAGATGATCGTTTCTTACTTGTTTCAGCTGCCAACTCTACTTCAGGCAACCGAGCATACTTAAAAGACTTATCGCAGCCTAACGCTGGCTGGAAAACACTGATAGACACTATTGAAAATGATGTGTCTATGCTCACGAGTAAAGGCGATATGTTGTATTTGGTTACCAACCATAATGCGCCAAACAGAAAAATCGTGATGGTCGATGCGAAATCTCCAAGTGTTGAAAACTGGAAAGATCTCATTCCTGAAACCAAAAATGTATTGTCGCCAAGCACTGCGGGTGGCTACATTTTTGCAGAATACATGGTCGACGCTATTTCAAAGGTGTATCAATACAACCTTGAAGGCGAACAGCTGCGTACTATCGAGATGCCAGACATTGGTTCAGCAGGTATGAGTAGTGCGAAGTTTGATGCAAAAACCAGCTATTACACCTTTAGCAACTACACCACACCAACAACGATTTATGCGCTTGATATTGAAAGCGGCAAGTCGACCTTGTTCAACAAACCTGCATCGAAGTTTGATGGCTCTAAGTTTGTTTCCAAGCAAGTATTCTATGCGTCGAAAGACGGAACAAAAGTACCCATGATCATTACGCATCATAAAGACACTAAGTTGGATGGTACAAACCCAACCATGCTATATGGCTATGGTGGTTTCAACGTTAGCCTAACACCAAGCTTTAGCTCCACGGTTGCTGCGTGGCTTGAACTAGGTGGTATATATGCAGTACCTAATATCCGTGGTGGCGGTGAATATGGTAAAGCATGGCATAAAGCCGGTACACAGATGCAAAAGCAAAATGTGTTCGACGACTTTATTGCTGCGGCCGAATACCTCATTGATAATAAGTACACTAGCAGTGACTATTTGGCATTACGTGGCGGCTCAAACGGTGGCTTATTAGTGGCCGCGGTTATGACGCAACGCCCTGATCTAGCTAAAGTTGCCTTGCCAGCAGTGGGTGTCTTGGACATGTTGCGTTATCACACATTCACCGCAGGCGCAGGATGGGCATATGACTATGGTACTTCTGAGCAAAGCGAAGAAATGTTTGAATACTTGAAAGGCTATTCGCCAGTACATAACGTGAAGTCAGGCGTTGAATATCCAGCGACGATGGTGACGACAGCTGACCATGATGATCGCGTTGTTCCTGCGCATTCATTCAAGTTTGCTGCGGTACTACAAGAGTTCCAAGAAGGTAATAACCCAACGCTTATCCGTATCGAGACCGATGCAGGTCATGGTGCGGGAACGCCAATTAGCAAAACAATAGAACAGTATGCTGATATCTATGGTTTTGTGTTGTACAACATGGGTATTGAAGAGTTATAAAAAAGTTAGTCTCGTTGCAAACACAATAATGCGGCGAGCTTAGGTAAATTCAGAAAGGGGTCTGCTTTGCAGACCCTTTTTTTATGAAAGAGCAAACAATGAAAAGATACTGTTCACTCGCTATTTGCTTAATTTGCGCAAGAATAACAAACTAAGATAATATGCTCAGAAGCTTAACGTTTATGAAAATAAAAACATCTATAAAAAGGAAATAATAATATGACTACGGACACGATAGAAAACACAACTATGACGCCAGAGCAGCAATCCTTCGATGACCTTATCGCACCTTTGCTACAAACCAAACCCTGGGTAAGCCTTTGCGCTATTTTGGGATTCATCTCATGTGCTTTCATGGTACTCGGTGGACTTGCGATGATGTTCGGTATGGGGGCTGCACTGATGGGGGGTGCAAACGGAGCGGGCATAGGTGCTGGCTTTGGCATCGGTATGGGCTTACTTTATTTAGTATTTGCGCTGATTGCATTCATTCCACCTTTTTACTTATACAAATATTCAAAAGCAATCGGCGTAGCAAATAAAACGCGTAGCATGGCCGAACTAACTCAGGCATTGACTTACCAAAAGTCATTTTGGAAGTTTATTGGTATTTTGATGGTTATTTACTTAGTGTTCTTTGTGCTGGGTATCGTGCTCAGCATTGGTACAGCGATATTTGCAACAATGTAACAATAAAACTTAGTACCCAGAAACAGGCGTAGATACGCCTGTTTCATTAATTCCACAATCTTCAAATTCTCAATATGCCTTTAAGCTCTCTATTCCTCTCTTTAAAGCACTTGAATATCATATCTCACAAAGTTCTGTTCCCAAGTTTTTACCGCGTGCTATCATCTTTGTTATATCTTCAAACCTAATTGAGTTGATTGAAAAGGCTTATGTACGAAATTCCTCATATAGATTTAAAAGGCAAAGTGCCAGCCGAAGAGTGGCAAACTCGCGTCGAATTAGCAGCCTGTTATCGACTACTCGTTATGCATGGATGGGACGATTTAATTCACACTCACGTTTCGGCTCGTATTCCAGGCACTGAAGATTTGCTGATAAATGCATTTGGTTTAGCATTTGAGGAAGTGACTGCATCAAATTTAGTAAAAATTGATATTGAAGGTAATGTAATTGATAAAGAATCTTCGTTCTCTATCAATCCTGCAGGCTTTACCATTCATAGCGCTGTGCATATTGCTCGTCCAGAAGCCCAATGTGCATTACACCTTCATCACACCGATGCAATTGCAGTTGCTAGTTATAAAGATGGTCTCCAACCATACAGCCAATATTCGGCTTTTGCCTTGGCTAGTATGAGTTACCACGACTATGAAGGTCTGGCTGTTAACCCTGATGAGATTAAACGTCTGCAAAATAACTTAGGGAATGCCAATTTCATGCTATTGAGAAATCATGGCGCTTTGACCATGGGCAACACCATTGGTGATGCGTTTATGCATATGTATGACTTACTTCGAGCATGTGAAGTACAAGTAAAAATGCAGAACACCAACAACCAACTGACTACCGTAAACCAAAGCATTATTGATGGTATTAAAGCGCAAGCAAACATAGTGCACACGGGTTTAACAGGTGGTCAAAAAGCCTGGCCAGCAATGATGCGAAGAGTGAAACGTGCTTATCCTGATTTTGATCTTTAAATAGAATCATACCGTTATCGAAGCATACCGTTATCGATGCATCACATTGTCTTTACGAAATATATGAGAACAGAGAGTTAAGAATGAAAATTACCCATGTAGAAATTTTTGATATTCATTGCCCGGAACGTCCACCTTGGAACCCAATTTTCGTGCGCGTTCATACCGACGAAGGCATTCATGGGGTAGGCGAGGCAGGTTTAGCTTATGATTGGGGGCACAGTGCCGCTGCAGCGATGATCAAAGAAATAGCGGAAGCGGTGCTCATCGGCTTTGACCCTTTTAAAACTGAACTGCTGTGGTCGCGCATGTTGCGTGAAAGCTTTTGGGGTTTAGGTGGCGGTCCAGTCTTGTACGCGGCGATGAGCGCCATTGATACAGCTTTGTGGGACATAAAGGGTAAAGCATTGAATGTGCCTGTCTATCAGCTGCTTGGGGGCAAAACAAACGACAATTTGCGTACTTACGCCAGCCAACTGCAATTCGATTGGAGCCAAGATTGCATTAAAATGCTGACGCCTGAAGACTATGCACGCGCAGCTAGCAAAGCCATGGCAGAAGGCTATGACGCGGTGAAAGTTGACCCTATCGTTTACGATGAGAATGGTGATTCTAGTTACGATCGCACCAAATTATTCACACCAAAACAAATGAAGCTATTTGGCGATCGCTTGCGTGCTATTCGCCAAGAAGTGGGTGATGAGGTTGATATTATCTTTGAAGCACACTCCCTAATGGGATGCGCCTCTGCGATTCAAATGGGTGCAATCGTTGAAGAAGTGGGTTGCATGATGTTCGAGGAGCCTGTTAATTACCTCAATTCAGCGGTGCATAAAAAAGTATCGGAGAACGTGAAAGTGCCTATTGCCGGTGGAGAACGTTTATATCATCGCTGGGATTGCCGACCGTATTTCGAGGACCAAAGCATCGACGTCCTGCAACCGGACGTTGGTTTATGTGGCGGATTCACTGAAGCTAAGAAAGTGTGTGACTATGCAGATGTATACGATATTCGAGTGCAAGCCCATGTTTGCGGCGGGCCTGTTGCGACGGCGGCGTCTTTGCAATTAGAAGCGGCCATTCCAAACTTCCTAATTCATGAACACCACACATATGCGATTAAGTCTTGGAATCGTGAGTTATGTATTCAAGATTATCAACCAGTTAACGGCAAGTTCAAAGTACCAGACTTACCCGGTATCGGCATAGAGTTAAATGATGATCTGGTGAAACGCTCACCTCATGTGACTGTAAAATAAGCTTTAATTGGCTACTCAGCTGATTCTATCAAACTGGTAAATACGATAAGCGTTGTCATAGTACAACGCTTTTTTATGCTCAGGTAAGCAGTTACCATTTGAAGTTAATGACTCGACAATAGAGAAAAGCTGCAGCCAATACGCTTCATAGGATAAAGACAGCTCGCACAAAGGAAAGTTACTCGCCAGCATCACGTTCTCGTAACCAAAGGCGTCGATACAGTGACTTATAACTGCTTGAATGTGCTCTACAGAGTAATCTCGTGCCATCATCTCAAAGCCTGAGCATTTCACCGCAATCCTAGGCAGTCTAGCTAGTAATTGAGTGTTGGCTTTCCAATCCATAAAGGCTGAGCTTAGCCGATCAGAATCTTCTGTTTTCCGCAATTCATAAGCAGTTGGTGCGAAACCAGCGTGATTGATTACTAGTTGTAAGTTTGGAATGCGCTGAAAGAATGTAAAAACCTGAACCACTAGCTCTGGGTTATTCATATCAAATTGTAGCTCGAATACGCCGTTATGCTTCGCTAGAAGCGTTAAATTTATAAAAGAATTAATATTCTCTAACAGCGTGATAACGGTACTTTTTTCAGGTAATTCGGTATCTTCAAAGATATGTCTAACGCCTATGGTACTTTTGTGTTGCGCTTGAGTTCGGAGCTGGATCATAAACACTTCGGGATCAAGAGTGATATCAATAAACCCTACTGAGCGGTGGGGCAGGCTCGCTCGAGCTTCAATGTTCGCAATCTCTCGCTCGCCAGACTGATTATCGAAACCCGCTTCAATATGCACATAAGCGGCAAGTTCGAAGGATGATTGCTTTTGCAGATACTTATCGCTATTGGTTTTACGAATGACATGTTTATCAGGCCATAAAGGCGGGTTCTCAGGCTTTAACCAGTGGTACTCGCCGTGTTGCAGGTCGAAAAGGTGTAGGTGGGGATCGATAATACGGACTTTGCTCACCTTTATGATTCTCCCTATTTGCTTTTTTAGCCCGCGGTATAGCCGCCGTCCATTACCTGCAGACTGCCAGTAACGAAGCTTGCTTCATCAGACGCTAAAAAATATGCCATTGCGGCCACTTCTTCAGGTTGACCTATGCGGCCAAGGGGCTGAGCTGCAGCTTCCTCAGCGTGTACGGTTGCTTTGTCCGCACCGCTTTGCTTGCAATACCGATCAATCGCATTGTGATAAAGGGGCGTTTCTATGGTACCTGGACATAAAGCATTCGCGCGGATATTGAACTTCGCATAGTCCAGGGCAGTTGTTTTAGCCATTGATGCCAATGCGTGTTTACTTAAGTTGTAGGCGAAGGAGTTAGTTTTGGCCACTAAGGCTTGTTCAGACGCGATATAAAGTATCGCCCCGCCATTGAGCTTCATTGAAGGTAAAGCGGCTTGTGTGGCGGAGAAGGCCCCTTTCACATTCAAATTGAAAAGCGCCAAAAGTTCAGCTTCACTTGTTTCCTCAATATTCGCCGAAACATGCTTACCCGCGTTACAGATAAGCACGTTTATCGGGTTATTTGTAGCGATGCTTGCTATGGTACTGCTGACCTGCGCGTGGTCAGTGACATCGCAATGAATATACTCGCCATGTTTACCTGACTGAATATCGAGATTAATAACTCGATAATCATTGGCCTCAAATTTTGCGGCTATAGCAAGCCCTATCCCTGAACTGCCACCGGTCAGTACTAGTGTTTTCTGCATCTTAATAACTTCGCTAATGATCTTATGTTTAAAATAATCAACTCATACTATCAGGCGACCTAGGATCTTCAAAGCCGATAGAATATTTAAGGGTAAACGCGGATTACAATTGCTCACTATGAGTCGGATCAGAGAAAACGACTTTCAACTTCGCTTTCAATCCACTGGCTTGTCTGAGGGCCTTGAACATCTTCACAAATTGATGACAATTGGCGCTTATCGGGTTGGCCTTTGGCATCTCACCTACAATGCCATACTCAATCGTTAATTTCGGATCTTCTTCAACAAATGTGCCGAATAATTTGTCCCACACTATTAGCACGCCAGCATAATTCTTATTAATGTACGGCGGATTAATTGCGTGATGAATTCGGTGATGTGTAGGCGTATTAAATATCTTTTCAAGCCAGCCTAATTTGCGGATGGTCTGTGTGTGCACAAAAAATTGGTAGCCTAAGTTTAGCGCAACAATCAAAAAGACAATGCTGGGAGAAAAACCAATAATGATCATCGGCATCCAAAACAGCCACATGCCAACAATAGGGTAAAAAATACTTTGTCTAAAGGCCGTCGTGAAGTTCATAAAGGGCGAGCTGTGATGCACCACATGTGCGAGCCAAAACCAATGAATGGTATGTGACGCTCGATGAAACCAATAATAAAGAAAATCTTGAATAAGAAAACCAAGCAAAAGCGTCCAAATACTCAGTTCAATGTTGAAGAATGCAAACTGATGAAGCCAAATGAAAAATGGCATTAGCAGGAGCAAAGCAATCGCATCTGAGCCCTGGTGAAGCGCAGCTAGCACGGCATTATTCACGCTATCTTTAATATTGAAATATTGTCTAGCCTTAACGAATTCCAATACAACACATACAACGAAAATGGGGCTGAGTGCCAATAGTATTAATTCAACTGGGATCAAAAGGTGCTTCCTAAGTGTTTAAATATGGTAAAACGGGTGTGTTTGCATACCACCGTTTTGATGACTTCTAACATAAAAATCTGCGGCTATAGTATATTTAAATTAGTGAAATATCTTGTGTAAAAACTCTAAGCCGCACCTACTTTTCGTAAGAAGTCTTTGATTGTGGATTTAATTAATTTTACTCGGTTTGATGAAACGACTTGCTTATTTTCACATAAATAGAGAGTTTCACATACGGTATTTTGAAGTCTGTGAATATTTATCGAACCCTGCTTTTGATAGGACTTCGCTGCATTTAGTGGCAAGACGGTAAAACCAACCCCTCTGCTAACAGGCTCTAAAATTAAGCTAATCTGATTTGAAAAACCACGGTGTTTAAACTGATCAACGTGACTAAACGCGGAAAAATTTTCGCTGAGTAATAAGCTGGCATGATGAGCGGCATCTGGATGCGAAACAAATCCTATGTCCTGTAGTATTTGCCAATTAATAATTTTGACTTCACTGGATGTCACCAGAACTAGTGGCTCTTCTGCTAGCTTTTCTGTGCGTAATTTAGGGTTATTGAATAGCATTGTTATTAGTCCAACATCAACTTCACCGTCCACTAAACTGCGTTCAATCGATTTATTTGGCGCAAAAGTAAAATCAATGCTTAACTTAGAATGCTTCTCTTGAAGGCTCATTAAATGGGGGTAGAGGGATAAGCCAATACTACCGGGAGAAGCTATCTTTATGTTTCCTACAAATGCATTGTCTTGCTTTATCAAAGCGCTCAGCTCTTCGCCAGAGCGCAATAACTCAAGGCCTTTTGTATATAGCTGCCGTCCTGTTGGCGTTAAGGAGAACGATTTCCCTTCCCTCACGATCAATTGGTGGTCCAGTTGCTGCTCTAGTTTTTTAATATGCTGGCTGACACCAGACTGAGTCATAAATAGTTTGTGAGCCGTTCGCGTGAAATGCTCGGTTTCAACGAGTGTACAAAAGGTTTTTAACCAAGTTTGATTTATCATTACAAAAAATACTTAAATTCATAATTAAACATAATTTTTTATACTTTATCATGGGCGTTATAGTAAGCGCCACTAAACAATATGAGGATAATTTTATGAGCAAGGCATACCCAAGAACATTTTCACATATAGGTATTTCCGTTCCCGATTTAGAAGCTGCAGTGCGTTTCTATACAGAAGTACTTGGTTGGTATTTAATTATGAAACCTACTGAAATTGTGGAAGATGATTCAGCAATTGGTGAAATGTGCACGGATGTTTTCGGTAAAGGCTGGAAGCACTTTCGGATCGCGCATTTATCGACGGGAGACAGAGTGGGTGTTGAAATTTTCGAATTCAGTAATCAAAAGGATCCTGAAGACAATTTTGAATATTGGAAAACAGGAGTTTTCCACTTTTGCGTGCAAGATCCTAACTTAGAGGAACTTGCAGAGAAAATTGTAGCTGCCGGCGGCAAAAAACGCATGAAGGCACCTAGATACTATTACCCAGGAGAAAAGCCTTATCGTATGATTTATATGGAAGACCCATTTGGTAATATCCTAGAGATTTATAGTCACAGTTATGAATTAACTTATGCTGAAGGTGCTTATTAATTTCACTGAGTAATTTACTAGCTACTAGTGAACCGAGGGGGCTCTTTTTGTTTTTTTATTGAAATTATTAAAATAAATGCTCAAATTTCACTCAAGAAGTCTAGACTAAAACAGATACAGATAAACGGGTGTTAATAAAATAAAGCGTATTCACCACTATCAAAATTCACATAAAATTACATAGGTATCCTAATTTATGAGCAAAAAAAATCAGCACATAATAGATGAGGAAGTTACATTTGGTGAGCATGAAGAATTAGTGTCGGTAACTGATACACAAGGTGTCATTACGTATGCTAACTCTGAATTCTGCAGAGTCGCAGGTTTCGAAAAATCCGACCTAATCGGTCAACATCACAATGTAGTGCGCCACCCTGACATGCCTAAAGAAGCCTTTGCTGATTTATGGAAAAAGCTTAAAGCGCGTCAAGCTTGGAGAGGGGCAGTAAAAAATAGGTGCACAGACGGTCGCTATTATTGGGTCGATGCTTTTGTAACACCTGTGTTTGAAAATAATAAGCTAACGGGCTATCAATCTGTGCGGACTGTTTTGAAGCCAGAGTACCGCAAGCAAGCTGAAAAAATTTACAAACAACTCAATGAAAAAAATCACCGAAACGATGATTTTGCTTTCAACTTTACCCTTCGTCATTCAATTAATATCGGACTTGGTTTAGGTCTTGCGGGGCTCTCTTTTTGGCAGCCATTTTTTGCTTTGCTGATTGTATTTTTACCGTATTTATTCTTCAAGCAAGAACTTATTAGCCTGGGCGAAAATGTTAAGCAAATTCGTCAGTCATATGACAGTATCTCTAGGTATATATTCAGCGGGAGAGGCGCTCTTAGCGTTTTTGACTTTAACTCTAAAATACTCGAGGGAAATGTCAAAACTATATTGGGTCGTATTACGGATAGCACGAAATCACTAACAGGAAGAGTAACATCACTTAAACAAACCTCTGCGGCTTCAAAGAATGGTGTCGAAACTGAGGTTAATGAGTTATTGCAAGTCAGTTCGGCGATGGAAGAAATGTCAGCGTCGATAGCTGAAGTAGCGATCAATACAGTCAACACATCTGAAAAGGTAGATTCTGTGCATAAGGATTGTCGTATCGCAACGGATTCAATGGCGAAAACAATGGAGCGAGTTGCTGATCTAGCGGTTGATGTGTCTAGTTCGGCAGAGACTGCGAATGGACTAGTAACGGAAGCTGAGCGTATTGGATCTATCATGCAGGAAATTCAGGGTATTGCAGATCAAACAAATTTACTAGCACTGAATGCGGCAATAGAAGCGGCGAGGGCTGGAGAGCAAGGAAGAGGATTCTCGGTTGTAGCAGATGAAGTTCGAGCATTATCGAGTCGTACTCATTCAGCGACAGAACAAATACAAAAATCAGTTGGTGAAATGCAATCGACCTTACTGACTTGGTCGAATTCTATGGCTAAAGGTAAGGAGGCCGCTGATGCTTGTGTAAATGAAACGACATCGACACGAGATATCGTCTTTAAGGTGTATGACGATGTTTCAGTCATAGCCAATTTGACTATACAAATATCGGCGGCGTCTGAAGAGCAAAGTATGGTTTCTAAAGAAATAACAATGAACATTGCCAGCATAAATGATGCCGCGAATGAGAACCTTGCTCAAAGCGAAACTGTATATTCTGAGGCTAAAATGATAGAAGAGAGAGCCCAAGCCTTAAGTGCTCTGGCACTAGCTTTTGGTTCAAAATAAAAAAGTGTGGTAGTTGATGTGCACTTTATATCGAAATCTAAGATACGGGAGACTTACCTAGCGGAGTCTCCCGACTTATAATTGTCGGTCATGTCCCAATTGCACAACTTAGTTGTCGTTACTTGCTAGTAGATATCGCAAGCCATGATACCAACTTAATAATGCCACCGTACCATGAGTTTCTTGCTCAAAGTACTGCTCTTTGACATTAAATTGTTCCGATTTATTCATGCTCAGATTGGTATAAAACTCTCTACCCCAAGCGAGGTTAGTCAAACCAATATCACCGAGAGCGGCATTATTAGCAAAGCCAATAAATACGTCGGCACTAAGTTCTAAACTAGAAAATCTTGCTTTGGCTATTGCTTTGTTTAAGTAGTTATTGTCCCACAAAGAGGTCGGATCAATGATCAAATAATCACTGAAAGTCGACGGTTCAGAAATCAATGCATATGCCGCAAACAAGCCACCAAACGATTCGCCAATCAAAACGCGTTTGCTTGAAGTTCGATATGTTTTATTGATTTCAGGAATAAGTTCGTTCGAAAAAAACGAGATATACTTGTTAGCGTTACCAATATCACCATCAAACTCCTGCAAAACTTTATCTTTAAACGTCCATTGCTTAATGTTTGTTGGCGTTAGATCGCGCTCTCTAATGGCATTCTCGCTGTTAGGGATGGCGACAACAATTGCCTCTTGAACCTGCTTCTCAAGCGTATCCGTGCTTAAACCCTCGAGCATACCGCTAATCGCTTTGAAGCGATGCATGTCACCATCAAGTACATAAATAACAGGGTAGCGATTGTTCGAAGAGTGATATGAAGGAGGCAAATACACATAATATGTGCGTTGTTCCTCTAGTACTTTTGACTTTATTTCGTGCGTTGATTCGAATCTTAGGTTTTGATTCGCCTGTGCTTGTAAGAACACGCTAACTAAAGCGACAAACAAAATTAGTTTCAACATTAAGTACCGCCAGAATATGCTTCAATGGATGTGATTTTTACTAATATAACGAGCGTGATACTAAAAGTCTAAAGCGATTACTGGTGTTTACCAGACGACCCGTGCTACCTGAAGTAAACTCTAATTTCACAAATGTAATCCACTAGGTACTGTATATGATTTAACTGGCCGTAAGTGCATTTATAAATGTAAGCGCTAGCTTCTAAAAATTTTTTATTAAATTAAGCTCTAGCTAAGAATCTCGTACATTAGCGCGGGATTTTTTTGTATATATCTTTATACTACCCCGCGTTATTTATCTATTCATCACTTTAAAAAAGGACAAGAGTATATGTTTGCAGGTCTTGATTTCGGTACGTCGAATTGTTCCATCGGTGTAATGAAGGAGCAACAGCCGAAATTAGTCCCTCTAGACAATGGCAAAAATAGGATGCCTTCTGCTCTTTTCGTTCAAAACGAAATCATGCCTCCTGCTCAACTGTTAGATTCTGAGATCGCGGCAAGGGTTGCCCAAATCAAGCAAATTCAATTGAAAAACGGCAGTATTACTAACCATGAGGCTATTATTAGTTCGGCCCGACATCAACTCAGAAAAGAACACAGGCAAACATCAAGCATCAGTCAAACCGTTAATAACATGGCAGAAGCTTTGCGTTTAGGCGGAGAGATCATCTTTGGAGAGGAGGCTGAGTTAAGCCATATTGCAGTTCCTGAAAGTGGCTTTTACATTAAATCACCGAAGTCTTTTCTAGGCGCAGACATTAATGCCACTCAACGAGCGGTGTTTACCATTATCGTCGAAAAGATGCTGGCGTTTATTAAGGGCGAAGTTGAATTCATTGAACAAAACGAACTAGCAGATATCGTGATTGGGAGACCAGTTAACTTTCATGGATTATTAGGTCAAGATGGCAATCAACAAGCGCTTGATATTATTGGCAATGCAGCTGCCAATGTTGGCTTTAAACAAGTCGAGTTTTTGATGGAACCGGTGGCCGCAGCTTATGACTATGAAAGACAACTTAGTGAAGACAAAGTGGTGTTGGTTCTCGATTTAGGTGGGGGAACCACTGACTGTTCGATGATCAAGCTAGGACCAGGCTATCGTCATATTCAAGACAGAGAGAGCTGCATTCTAAGTCACACCGGACAAAGGATTGGTGGTATTGATTTAGATAACAAGCTAGCGCTGATGTCCTTGATGCCACACTTCGGTAAAAATGCGATGTTAAGCAACGGTCTTCCAGTCCCTAATAACTTGTTTAGGCAAGCGGTGAGCGTGAATGACGTTGCCGCTCAAAAAGATTTCAACCTACCGAGAACAGGCAAGGAATTGACTGAATATTGTAGGTTAAGCAAGGATAAAAACTTACGCCGACTAAAAACACTAAGGGATGAAAAGTTAGGACTTAGAGTTAGTCGCAGTGCCGAGCTAGCAAAGATATTGTTGTCAGATAAAACGAGTATCGATCTATCGCTCGATTACATTGAAAATGATTTGCACATACCCGTTCAACGAACAGATTTGAGTGATGCGATCGCCGATGAACTCAATAAATTTGAGCATCTATTAAAGGAGGCTATTAACTTAGCTGGGACTGAACCCGATGTGCTATATGTGACGGGGGGCACAGCGATGTCGCCCGTTATTCAAAATTGGATTAAGTCTATTTTCCCCAATTTCGAAATTGTCATTGGTGATCACTTTGGTAGCGTAACATCAGGTTTAGTGACGCAGGCTGAGCGCCTCTTTAGAGTCTAAGGCGCTTCCATCTGCTGCCATAACTCGATTTTGATGCCATTAGGATCGAGTAACCAGGCAAATTTTCCGTAACCTTCATCAACCACATCAATAATATCGACATCTCTGCTTTTCAGCAGTTCAACGAATTCATCTAAGTCGTCTACTCGTAAATTGATCATGAAGTTGGCCGAGCTGGGTTTTAAGTAGTTATTGTCTTTAAAATGACTAATGAGAGAGTAGGGCTTTTCACCTTTTTCTAGCGACCAATTAAGTTGAGGCCCATATTCGCCATCAATGCCTAGTTTTTCCTTATACCATTCACGTGTGCTAGCGGGATCTTCTACGACATAAAAAATACCGCCTAAGCCTGTCACTTTCGCCATGTTGAGTTACCTTTTTGCTATTAGTTGATAAAGCTAGTTAATATCCATTTACGCATATCTATATGTTCGAATGTAATATTGGTAGATTTATAAAGTTTAAGTATAGCGAATGATCGTCAAAGAAGTTTTTTATTTTATCACTCCGAATTAATCTATATTAAGTAAGACAGTGTAGATTTTATCACTTACTAAACGACTAGATTTTGTGCTCTTTGAAGTCTATTCTTAAGACTATGAAAAAATCCGAATTAATAAAACTGCTCAACGATAATCAAAACCAACGCGGTATTGAGCATTGGGCTAAAATGGCGAATCCAAGCGGCCTTAAAAGTTTTGGTATTGGGCTTACGCAGCTAAGAAAATTTGCTAAACAAATAGGCCGTAATCGTGAGCTTTCCCTCGAACTATGGGAGTCGGATATTTACGATCTGAAAACAATAGCCTTACTTATTGACGACCCCAAACAAATCACTAAACAACAAGCGGAAAAGCAGGTGGAAGAGCTGAATGCCGGTTTGTTATCCCATGTTTTTAGTTCGTGCGACGCAACGTTAGCAAAATCACCACTCGCCTTTGAGCTTGCGAATGAATGGACGCAAACAAAACATGAAACGAGAAGAAGTTGCGGTTACGGACTGCTGTACGAGCTATCCAAAAACAAACGCAACAAAGCGCTGACGGATGAATACTTCCTAAGTTGCATTGAAGATATTAATCAGAAAATATTTGATCCTACTATTTCACCAAGTCTGCGTTTAGCAATGGGAGCAGCGTTGATGGGTATTGGTAAACGAAACAAAGTACTCAATGAACGTGCGATAGAAGTCGCGACAAAAGTAGGGCCGATTGATTTCAATGAAGACGGTGGTAAATGTGAGCCAATGAATATATTAAAGCATTTACAAAGTGACTATCTTAAGAAGAAATTTGCTGAATAATCTTAATATATTTTGTAATGCTTGATTTTTTCACTGTGAATGAACGTGCAGATCAAGCCCTATTAAAAGCTAAAAAGTCGGGTAGAGATAAGCTTGTCATATCAAGTTAAAGTAAGGGCGTTTTGCAACGCCCTTTTAGCTTATTGATATTTCTTAAACCACGCCAAGATGTTTTCAACTTTCCCAATTAATCGAGATGGTCTTCCAGCAATACCATGCGAAGAGCCGGGTACTTTAACTAGAACTGTATCGACCTTAAGCAACTTCAACGCTTGATAGTATTGCTCGGTTTCTGACATTGGGGTGCGTTTGTCTTCCATACCGGTGATTAGCATCGTTGGCGTTTTCACATTGCCTACTAAGGAAAGTGGAGAACGCTGCCAGTAGTGCTCAACTTCTTCCCATGGCATACCCGGAAACTGATGTTGAATTTGATGCATGCCACTATCGGCAGTAAGCACTTTAGATAACCAATTGATGACTGGCTTGGCTACAACAGCGGCTTTAAATCGATCTGTTAAACCAATTGCATAGGCTGTGGCAATGCCGCCCGCCGAACCACCAGTAATATAAAGCTTTTCGGGATCTACTAATCCTTTTTCAATGAGTGCATCAACACCCGATATATGATCTGAAAAATCATATTTGGAAGAATACTTATTCTGTAATAGAAGCGCGAATCGTTCGCCATAACCCGTGCTACCTCTGTGGTTATCATAGAATACAATGTAACCTTCAGATGCCATCCGTTGTATTTCAGCAGAGAAGTGAGGGCCGTAAGCCAAATGAGGGCCACCGTGAATTTCAGTGATCAGTGGATACTTCTTCGAGCTGTCATAGTCCGGAGGTAAAATATACCAGCCGTGTATTTCCTCGCCATCAATGGCGGATTTGTAGGTTATTTCTTTAATTGCGCCTAAGGTTTTATGTCCAAGTAAATCTTCATTGAGCTCAGTCACCTGCCTTTGCTTTTTACCCTGCTGAACAAAAATATCGGCAGGACGATCGTGTCGACCTTTCGTGAATGCAAAGGTACCGTCAGCATAATCGAAAGTGCCGCTTGTATATGGTCGGCCTAAAGTCGTTCCGCCTAAACCTGATGCAATATTGCTATGTTTTGTGCTAGACAAAGACACATAGTCAACTTGCGTAATGCCTCTTAGTGTTTGTTGGTAATAAAGCCCTGAATCGCCCCTCCAATGAAAGTTGGATACCGAGTTATCCACGCTTGCAGACAGGTTGCGGTCGTTTTTACCGTTAACATCCATCACATGTAAATAGGTATTTCTGTACGCGAGTTTCTTATCATCACGTTTAGCGTAGGCAATATACTTACCGTTTGGTGATACAATTGGGTCGTCCTCTTTGCCAGCCATTTTGGTCAGTTGCTTGAACTCTCCCGACATGTCTACGCTGTAGATATCAGACTCACCAGGCTCATACTCCCAGTTATCCGAGCGATTAGCAGAAAAATAGATTTGCTGGTTATTTGCAGCCCAACTCAAATCACCAGAGTGGTGATAGTTACCCGAGGTAAGTTGTCTTGCTGTGCCACCTTCCGCAGGTACTATGAATATGTGCGTATACGCGGGCTCAAGTACGCCGTTGCCGTCAGCTTGGTACCTAGTTTTGCTGATATATTGGAAAGATTCAGACCAATCAGCCCCTTTTGGCTTGTTGGGCATCTTAACTTCAAACGGTTTTTCGTCCGACTTCACGCTCATCGTAAACGCAATGTTTTTGCCATCGGGTGACCAAGTGATTGATGAAGGTGATGATTCAATGTTTGTTATTAAGGCTAGTTGGCCAGTGTCCATCCAACGCACATAAAGCTGAGGCTTACCTTCGGAGTTAGAAACGAAAGCTAAGCGTTTACCGTCTGGAGACCATCTTGGAGAATAGTGATTCTTTTTTGAAGATACGATAGGGCGGTGCTTCTCTCCTTTAGCATCGACTATCCATAAACTGGAACGCGTGCTATCTGTCATAATGTCATTGGAACGTCTAACGTAAACAATGTCTTTACCGTTTGGCGATACCTGTGGGTCTGTAGCGTACTCTAATTCGAATATATCCTCAGCTTGAAAAAATGGATGTGCGACACCTTTTCTCTCAATCTCTTGAGCTGATAGCTGGCCCACTTGCGCGACTGAGGATAATAGAACGAGAGTGGCTATTACTGAATGGACTACTATTGATTTTGAATGACGACTTTGACTAACCTGTGCTTTGGCACTCTTGCTTCGCTTCATTATTTGTATTCCTGAACTTGGTGAATATGTTGAAAAGGGCCTATTTTGCTCAATTCCCACACAATCTTTATTTTTATTCCAATATATTCAAACCATAAATGATCACGGCTTTACTGCCAACTACTATTCTTTATTTTTTAAGTTTTTGTTGCCCTATTGTGACGTATGTCAAAAACCTCAACTTTCAAGCTCAATATTTCTGGAAATAGAGCGCTTGTTATCAGTGCCTACTTACAACTTGTCTGATATAAACAAGCTTGCTTACATTTTGTTATTCGCCAATTTTTGTAACTTGTTATAGGCTTACAACGTATTACTTGGCAGGAAAAAACATAGCCAGCTACAACTTAACTAGTTATACATTAACTTAGTTGAACGCTTATTAAGTTGAACACGCAGCCAGTTGTTAAAAATCAGCAACCAAGAGAAGAGACACACCAATGAAAGGATCACGCTTTACTATTTTGCTTATCGCGACTTTGAGTTTTTTATTGTGCCCACCGGTTTCAATGTCGCAGGAAAAAGAGACAGCATCGACATTGCAAGGTACTCTGGTTGTTGTGAATAAGTCAGACAACTCTATTAGTTTTATCGAACTGGCCACACAGAAAATTACCAATACTTTACCAACGGGGAAAGGTCCTCATGAACTCATTGTTAGTCGCGATGGAAAATGGGCGGTTAGCACTGATTTTGTTGGCGGAGATAGTTTAACGGTATTTGATTTAGCGCAGCAGAAAGTAGCAAGAACAATTAATCTTGAACAGTATCCGGGCCCTCATGGCATAAAATTTTTGAATGACCAAGAGCGAGTCGCGTTCACCTCAGGAAAGAGTCAGCACTTTGTTATTGCTAATATTCATTCTGGTGAAGTGTTATCGGCGGTTAATACCCAGCAACAAACGACTCACATGCTAGCGATAAGTAATAACGAAGAATATGCGTTCACAACAAACATTCGTTCAAATAGTATTTCAAAAATATCTCTAAAAAATAATAGCCTAGTAAAGCAGATAGACACAGAGGAAATGCCAGAGGCAATCAATATTAGCGGAGATGGAAAGTATTTATGGTATGGCGCTAATAAAGAGGGCTTAGTGACCGTGATTGATACGAATAACGAGAAAGTTGTAGCGCAGTTTTCTGGCTTTAGCTTTCCCTATCGAATATTATTTTCGCATGATGAAAAGGTAGCAATCGTACCGGACTTTCGTCTACATCAAGTGCGGTTTTTTGATACAACAACATTCAAGGAAATTGGAAGCTTAGTGCTTGAAGAAGGAGCTGGCCCTCAGGGTATAACACTTCATCCACAGTTCGATATTGCCTTTTTATCTTTAAACTTAAAAAACAAAATAGTTGCTATTGATATTAGTTCGCGAGAGATTATTGCAGAGTATCCCACAGGTAATAATCCTGATGGTGTGGGGTTTACCAAGCAATAAACACGTAAATTTTCTAACAAGCAAATTGAGAACATTGAGAATGCCGGAAGCAGAGTCGCGACGCCTTACCAAGCACCACATTGCAGTAGCACAGAATGCCTCAGGTCGAAGCTTAAATGTGCCTATCTATAAAATATCAGACAAGCGGCCTGGTCCGACTGTCTATATTCAAAGCTCGATTCATGGAGCTGAAGTGCAGGGCAACGTGGTCATTTATCATCTACTTCAAGCCCTAAAAAAGACCCAAATTAACGGCGAAATTATTCTCGTACCGAACTGCAACCCTGTCGGCACGAACATAAAAGCGGGTGAATATACAATGGGTCGATTCGACCCGGTTAACGGAACGAATTGGAATCGTGGCTATTTTTACGATGAGCAACAAGTGCGAGACTTCGCTTCATCCGTTGATCAAGCGACTTCCTCTGATGACATAAAATCAGAATTTCGCGGTTTATTGCGGTCTTCTATCGAAGCTAAACTGAGTCAGCCTTGGGGTTTAGGATTAGCGCAGCAACTCAATCTTAAATTGCAAAAATTGGCCGTGAACGCCGATATTGTGCTTGATCTGCATAATGGCCCCGTGTCTACGCGTCATGTGTATATACCAGAATACGCCAAACAAGCCGCTCATCAGTTTTCCATTCCGCACTGTATCTTTATTCCTAACGTTTTTGCGGGCGCACTAGATGAAGCCTGCTTCTGCACTTGGTGGTCGCTACAAGACCGTTTAGAGGAACGCTTCGGTCGAGGTTTTGATTTTGGCGTCGAAGCCTTTACTTTAGAAATGGGCAGCCAAGAGGTAATTGATTTTGCTGAAGGCGAAAAAGATGCACTCGGTATCTTAGGTTACTTAGCTTGTAAAGGTGTGCTCGATACGCAGCAATTTAAACCGGCAAACATGCAGCGTTTAGGTGTTAGCCTCGCTAATTATAAAACCCTCTTTACAGATTTCGGTGGCATGGTGGAATACTGCGTCAAACCGGGGCAAAAGGTGAAGCAAGGTGATGTAATGGCACGAGTATTAAATATCGATAACCTAGACGATGAGCAGGCGGTTAGAACAGTCATCGCTCCTTGTGATCTTATCCCCATATTACATTTTCCTTCCGCCTCAGTGCTCAGTGGAACACAATTGTATAAGTGCTTCACGAATTACGTAGAGTTATAAATTATTTGCATTTGAATTGATTTTGGTGATAGTCATATAACAATTATTTGAACTCGTATATGCCGTTTTTCCGTGTTACTTTTTCGCACATCAATGTTGGCCGTGCGTCTTTTAAAAGGAAACGAAATGAATAAATCTAAACAGCTTTTCAGTACTATTTCATCTAATGGAGAATTATCATTCTCACTCGTAGAAACTGACGTACCTGCGCCTAAGCCGCATGAAATCATCGTTAAAATGGAAGCAGCTCCAATTAACCCATCCGACATGTGGCCAATGTTTGGTCCTGCTGATTTGCGTGAAGCGAGTTTCTCCGACGATGGTAAAACCTTAAAGGCACCTGTGCATGAAACTATGCTGCCGAGAATAAAGCCTCGTTTAGACCAAACGCTTCCTGTAGGAAATGAAGGCGCTGGAACAGTAGTTGCCGCCGGCGATAGCCCGCAAGCTCAATCGCTTGTTGGTAAAACTGTTGCTGTGTTAACCGGCGCTAGTTTCGCGGAATATTGCTGCGTGCCTATTCAAGCATGTATGGTTCACAATGAAGGAACTACGGCTAAGCAAGCCGCATCGTCGTTTGTTAACCCTCTTACCGCATTAAGTATGGTAGAGACGATGCGATTAGAAGGGCACAAAGCCCTTGTGCATACAGCTGCCGCTTCAAGCCTAGGTATTATGTTGAACAAGATTTGTATCAATGAAGGAATTGATTTAGTCAACATCGTTCGAAAGCAGGAACAAGTGGATATTCTGAAAGGTCTGGGTGCTAAGTATGTACTTAATTCAAGCGATGAGAGCTTCAAGAAAGATTTATATAAAGCCATTGATGCAACAGGCGCTACTTTAGCCTTCGATGCAATTGGTGGTGGAACGCTGGTGAGTGACATTCTCACTGCAATGGAAGCGGTTGGTAGTAAAGATGCGACTGGCTTGAATACCTATGGCTCGCCTGAACTTAAGCAAGTTTATATTTACGGTAACTTAGACTTCTCGCCTAGCGTACTAAATCGTGCATATGGTATGACTTGGGGCATTGGTGGGTGGTTGTTGATGCGTTTCTTGGGTAAATTAGACGTAAAAGATGTACTCGCTATGCACAAGAAAGTCGCTGATGAAATTAATACGACATTCGCCTTAAACTTTAGCGATGAGATCAGTTTAGAAGAGGCGATGCAACCTGCGAACATCGCTCGATATAACGCTAAGAAAACGGGCGAGAAATTCTTGATAAATCCTACAAAGTAATGGGTTTTGAGTAAGTCGACAAAGCGTAAATCGACTAAACGTGAATCGATTTCAGTCAAATACTAAGCAATACTCAACATGATATTAATAGAAAGGGCTTCAATATGAAGCCCTTTTCGTATCTCTATTCACTGCTTAATATTATTCGGAAACACCACTTTCTCAGGGTATTTAGCGGGCACGGTTGCATAAAATTGATACACCACCTTCATGTCTTTCTCAAAGTCACCTTCACTCTGAAATACCGGCCCAAAAATCACTCGCTTGCGCGCAAAGTCAAAGCCGATTAACGCAACATGTGCTTTGGCTTGATGAGCAATTGCTAAGAAGCCGGTTTTCCATGGAAACTTCGGCGAGCGAGTGCCCTCCGGAGCTACGGCCAAAATCATCTTTTCTTGTGAATCGAATTGCTTCACTACCTCACCGACAACGCCATGTGCCGATTTACGATCAACAGGTATTCCGCCAATCAGTTCGAGCAACTGCTTTACAACGGGCACGAATATACTGTGCTTTCCCAAGAAACGGATTTTGATGCGTAAGGCGAAAAGCACAGCAACGCCTAAGAAAAAATCCCAATTCGAGGTGTGAGGCGCCACGGCAATCACCAATTTAGGATGATTAGGTAGCTCACCTTCAAACTTCCAACCAGTGATTTTAAGCAATGAATTGCCAATCCAAGCAGTAAGTCGATTTCCACCTTGTGGTGGGCTATTTGGGTCGTCAATCATGCAAAACTACCTTATTGATTGAGGTGCTATTAAATTTGTTAGTTGCACCAAATTGGAAACTATCATAGTGAGTTCAATTGGCATAAACAAGAGATTAAAACGCTTGCTTGTATACAAGGCACATAGGTAACATGTTGTTTCTTTCAGCTTTACACGTTTTCGACCGGCGGGGAATTGCAGCTAAAATGAGCACACATAAAAAGCAACTCTTGCTCGGAGACTGCTTAGGGAAAATGAACGAGCTGGATGAGGCTAGTGTTGATTTAATTTACTTAGACCCGCCGTTCTTTACTGAGCGTAAACACAAACTCAAAAATCGCCAGCGCACCAAAGAGTTCAGCTTCGACGATATTTGGAAGCAGGAATCAAGCTATGCTGAGTTCCTGCACAAGCGATTACTTAAAATGCGTTCTTTATTGAAAGATACGGGCTCTATTTTCGTGCATTGCGACAAGATGGCTAATCACATTGTGCGAGGAGTGCTTGATGATGTGTTTGGTGCGGAGCATTTTCAATCAGAGATAATTTGGCAGTACAAACGTTGGTCTAATGCGAAGAAAGGCTTGTTGCCAAGCCATCAGAATATCTACTTTTACAGCAAAACCAAAGATTTCACTTTCAATAAGATTTTCATGCCTTACTCTGAGGCAACCAACCTGGACCAAATTTTACAACGTCGCACTCGTGACAAACACAACAAGTCGGTTTATGCCCGAGACGCACAAGGCAATACGCAACAAGCAGACGTGAAGCAAGGCGTGCCATTGAGTGATGTTTGGGATATTCCGTATTTGAATCCGAAAGCTAAAGAACGAGTAGGTTATCCAACACAAAAGCCCTTGCTGCTACTTGAGCGGATTATTGAGCTTGTCACTAACGAGAATGACCTCGTGCTTGATCCCTTCTGCGGCAGCGGTACTACCTGTGTCGCGTCAAAATTAATGAACAGACAATTTGTTGGTATTGATGAATCCCAGGATGCCATTGACTTAGCTCACTCCAGATTGCAAAACCCTGTAAAAACAGAATCTCATTTGCTAGAAAAAGGAAGAAGTGCCTACAAGAATACAAATGCTGAGGCCCTGATGTGTCTCGCTGGTGCAGCATATAACCCAGTTCAACGAAACCAAGGCATTGATGCCATTTTGAAGGAGCTTTATCAAGGTGCTCCAGTATTGGTCAAAATACAAAAGAACAGTGAAACTGTGGAAAAGGCTGCGCAGTTGCTAACTAGTGCAATGAAAGTAAAAGCGTCAAAGAAAGGCATCTTGATAAAAACGACGCTTGATAATGGCGAGCTTGAAAAGGCACTGAGCGATAAAAATAGAATCTGCAATGAGCAAATCCACGTTGTCGAAACGCCGGCACTTAGTATTCAGCGTGCATTAAATCCTGCGATTGATTTTAATAATGAGTGAATCACTCCGGAACCTGACATTAAGCAATCAAGGCCTTATAAGTGGCCCCAAATTTGGTAGCAAATTATCGGGCACACTGAATGCGATTGAACACCTTGGCTACGTGCAGATAGATACCATATCAGTAGTAGAGCGCGCGCATCATCACGTGCTTTGGAACCGAGTACCCGATTATGCACCAACGCAGCTCAATCAACTCGTTGCCAACAAGCAAATTTTTGAATATTGGTCGCACGCAGCTTCTTACCTACCAATGCGAGACTATCGCTTTGCTCTGCCTCAAATGGCGTCGGTAAGACGGGGAGAGAACCGTTACTACAACAATGTCGATGAGCAAGTGATGAATGAAGTACTTGTTCGCGTTCATGCCGAGGGGCCATTGCGAACACGACAGTTCGATAAGGGAGATAAGACAAAAGGAGGTTGGTGGAACTGGGGGCCAGCTAAGCTGGCCATTGAGAGGCTATTCATGCAGGGCGATTTAATGGTGTGTGAGCGTATAGGTATGGAAAAGGCCTACGACATCGCTGAGCGTTGCCTCCCAGCAGATATTGATACAAGAATGCCCAGTCTTGATGAGTATGCAACTTATCTATTGGCGACGAATCTCCGTTCTCATGGCGTAATCACTTGGAAGCAACTAGCACATTTGAAAACAGGAAAACCTATTCGAGATGCGTTGACTCGCGTGCTTGAGGAAGGGATTGATTACGGCGATGTTCATGTGTTCGATCAGACTGGAACACCAATAGATAATCCCCGTTTACCCTTAAAATTAGGAAAATCGCTTTCAGAAAAATCGCCTTTTTATTTTGCAAATGCAAGTTCACTTGAAGCTACTCCAAGAGCAAACAGAAAGCTTAAGATCCTCTCACCCTTTGACAATGTGCTCATTCACCGCGAACGGCTAAACGCTCTATTTAACTTTGATTATAAAATTGAGTGTTATGTGCCAAAAGCTACGCGGCAGTACGGTTATTTTTGTCTACCCATTATGTATGGCAATGAGTTTGTCGCTCGTATTGACTGCAAAGCCCACCGTGCCGAGAAGCGTTTGGAAGTCATTAGCTTGAATTTTGAAGGTGAATGGCGCGATTCAAAACAACTTATGTTGAAATTGAATAATGAAATACAGCGGTATGCTGAGTTTAATCAGTGTTCGACTGTTGATTTTTGTTGAAGCCATTGAAATTCAAAAGGCCAAAATGATAATCATTGGTTTGTTATTGGGCGAATAATTCACATACAGGGCTTTGAAGGTCGTCAATAATAGTTTGTACCATTTGCAGTTGTTAAACAGAGGTTTTTTGACTGGCAGCCGTGGGGCAGGTTCTTGCCCGTCGCCACCGCGTAGGCGGTGGTCTCCTTGGAACCTATACCGGACAGTCGAGTGTTAAACCTGAAGGAGAACTTTGTGCCATTTGCTGCCGCTCAGACTGGTAAGTTTTAATGGCTGCTGAGTACGTTAAGCGGACTTTCTTGCCACATCTAACGCACAAAGAATGTTATCGTTACGAGGCGAGTTATTTTGTAGACTACGTCGGTATAGTTTATGCCAATTAGCGTATATAGTTACACTATTACTAATATTAAAGGGATGTAAACGATATTGAAAAACATAGAGAGATTCTCCATTTTAAGCTTAGGTATCGTTATTGGTTACGTAGCGTTTGCGTTGACCAATAATCCAATCAAATCTATACCTGAGGTAGTAAATATAACTGGGATGACGCCAGACAATAGTGAGAGTATGGCACCTGATTCACAGCTAATTGATACTGACTTTTTAAAAACTAAAAGTGCCAATTTTAATGGAGTCGAAACGAAAACAAGCTTGAATATCAGTGGAGACTCCAACGAAACTGACGTCAAAAGTCAGGACCCATTAAATTTGGACTCCTTATTCGTTGATAGCGAGAATGATTCTAACTTCAATCTAATTCCTTTTATGTCTGCATCGTATGAAGAAAAATTATCTGCAATATCTAGCCTCCAAAGCCACGCAACACGCGCAGAAAGTTATGAAATATCAGTAAATATTACAGAAAGGTTTTACAAACACAGTGGCAACCTAGAAGTTGTTGCAATTTTAAATGAAGTTAAGTGTTCCGATACTTTATGTGCAGCTGCTTTTAGTATGGAAAGCAAAGTTACCGAAAAAGTATTAATACAGTTTTTGGACGAAAATAGTGTCTTTGGAGCAAGCAAAAAAGGTACATTCTTATCAGGAGAACATGACGAGGGACATCACTTGATATACTTAATTAGTACTAAAGATGTAATTGGCTCATAAGCACCAATTTATTATTCCCTCAATCGGTATCATCACCTTTACACGTGCTAAAGGATGCTCGGTGTATCAATATTTATCGACTAAATATTTAAATTCAATAATGACAGGTATTGGACAAAGCATCTGCCGCTATTAAGAAACTTGATCGTCTGCTCCTTGTCTGAAGCAGACTGCCGCCAGATTAGCGTTGACGGTCGACTTATCGCTCTTAGCAGACTAAACCACAATAAATCGCTACGTCCGGTTTCTGGGGCAAAGCAGCCGTTTGGCCAAGGTAGTTTGAGCTTCCGTTTTTCACTCCTAAGGAGACCACCGCCTACGCGGTGGTGACGGGCATGAGACTGGGGCAAAGCTGACCGATTAAAAAGTTAGAAACTATTCTGTCTAGTTAACAACTTTGTTTTAGACCTGCAGCTCGGCTATTTGTTGACAGGAATAGCCTCGAGTAACTTAATAATATCCTTGTTACCATTCACATTAGCTAAATCAAGCAAGTAGCCTTTCTCAAGATCCTGAATTGCTTTTTTGGGTAGTAATTCTTCTACTCGTTGTTTCTCACCGTTAACGATCGCTGTTTTCAAGGCTGCAAAGTTGGCGATACTATGTTCATTCTTATCAGTCATATTAGCTCCCATTTTTCGAGTACGCTTATCTATAATTTCCCATGTTTACCATGTAATTTCCAGTCATTGGCCTAAGCCCTATCTAATTCCTCGCATTTTGATTCATGAATTGTTTCAAAATCAAAAATGACAACAGCCTCTCAAATAGCTAGAGTAGTTTTTGAAGAACTTAACTTGATCTGCCAATATGCAAGCAACTAAGATACAAAGCCGTATTAACGAGGCACCGGATATTCAGCATTGGCTTACCGATGTATTGAACGAAGCTCCCTTGCTGGTTACTAAAATCATGCGCAACACGCCATGTGATTCGCATGACTTGGCAAAGCAGGGCTTATTCGAGGTGATGCGCTTTATGTATTTGTGTACGCGTAACCAGCGCACTTTAACGCCCTCTGCCTTGCTTGATGAGGTGTGGCATGAATTTATCTTATTTACACGCACTTACCTTAGGTTTTGCGAGAATCGATTGAACCAGTTTGTGCATCATCAACCTTCTAATAATACAAGCAAGGAGCGCTCCCAATACCAAAACACTTTGAACTTTTATCAACAGCAATTTGGTGTGGTTGATACTAGGTTTTGGCCACAAGTAGAGCCAGATGTGGCGCAGTGCGGGCCGTGCGAAAACGCATAAATTAAGACATAATTGATAGGCTTGAAGCCAAACTTAAAAGGACTAAAATGTATTTACTTCAAAAAATAGACGTTAATGTCACACAGGAAAATGCTGACATTCTGAAGCGCCCTTCAAAAATCTTTAATTCGATTAAAGCGATTTTTCACGGCGGAATGACCCCAACTGAGCAGCGTCAATCTGAAGTGATGTTGTCAATCTTGCAGCGGCTCAACATTGCACTGCGTCAATCAGAATTTAATAACCTTGCAAGCGTTGCAGTTAACGACCAAACCATTTACGAAAGTGTTAGCACATCAAGCCTCGAAAATAGCAATGACGCCTTGGCTAAGAGTTTTGAGACGGGCGATATCACAAAAGTGAACACTTTAGCGCTAACGGTAGATGCGGTTAAAGGTGGTTTGAATTATCTGATCCACGTATCGGTTGTAAGCAAACCTAAAGCCGGTGTGTCGCCGATTAGCTTGCAAGTCTATGGCTTCATTGACGAGTTTAAGCGTATCGACGCTGAATCAATTGATATTTTCTCTGATAGAGTTAAGCAACTGATGGCAAAAACATGGGGTAATGAAAAGGAGAGGGAAGCTAAATTGGCGATACTTGAGTTAGAATTTGATCAAGAAGTCTCGAACCTACAAGCCAGAATAGACAGCCTATTTCCATCAAAGTCATCTACAAGCCCAATACAACGAACTATCAAGAAAGACAGCTTTAAAAGCAAGAATACTTTTCACAATGTGCGTTACGACGACACGTATATTTACCTGCCTTATTTTTATGCGGATTTAGATGAGAAAAATTATGATATGACTGCTTTCGCCGTGGATAATTTCGAGTCATGGGATAACGATAGCGTTTTCGTCGACACAGCAAGTACATCATCAGATTCTGGCTGGGGAGGTTTTGATTTTTCCGATTCTTCTAGCAGTAGTTGTGGTTCAAGCTGCGGAGGTGGCTGCGGCGGGAGTTAAGCCGCATTCAAGCGCATGGATGACAAGGACGGTATAAGAGCATACTGCCCTTAGTAACTGTATGATAAATTGAACTTTTAGGCATTTAGTGATTCGTATGCTTACCTTTCATTCTTCTTTTTGTCGCATTTGATATCACTTAAAACCAAACCATCAAAGTTTTTATTGATTTCGATTATCGTGCATCTAGCGCTTATTTTTTTAATTGCTAGAGGCAAACTATCAAGTGATATAAAGGACACTAGAAAGGAAAATATAGCTAGCTATATCATTTTCAAACAGCCCACGTTGCCTAAAGTACAAGACAACACGATTAAGATTGCAGATGAGAAAAATGAGCAACTGCCGGAAAAGCAAGCAATTAAATCTGAAGTTAAAGTAGCGCCTCTTGTAAAAGATAATGGGAAAGAGAAAACAACAGTTGCTGCCGCGGCAGAAGTGCAAGAGAACTCAATAGTAGCTGCTGAGAAGCCTGTTACAAGCATTAAAAATGCGACATCTCGATATATTCAGGAAGCTAATAACATGGCTCTCGATGAACTCTCAAGCAGTTCCTTAAGTAAATTTCTCAAACCTAAACCGATAAATACTAACTCAAGTTCTACCGCAGCTAAAAGAATACAAAAAGACCTAGATGAGTCGTTTGCTCCACTTGGTGCGGATATAACGGTTGTTTCGCAAATGGGAAGCGAAACACTCATTTTGCATGGTGAATCTTGCTACCAAGTACGTGAGACGGCACTAGATGATAAAGTTTATAGGGGAGCAGCAGTATGGACAGGAAGCAGTGCATGTGGCAAAAGAGATGAATTCAATGGCCAACTGCAAATATCGCTGGATAAATATTTGAAAAAATAACGCCTATTTGAACTGATTAAGAAACCCAAGGACAAACTGAGCCTGCGTCCTTAGGTTTTATCAACTTTAACGCTTAAGTGCTTTTGTTATTGAGTTTTAAAACCCATTAAAACTGATAAGCGTAATTAATATAGTGAACATTTGCGCCATGGTTGATATTGGCTAATTTAGCGTTCGAGTAGTGATTTACGCTGAAAGATAGTCGATGGCGCTTGAAAATTTTCACACCCACTTCAAATTTGTCCTCAAACAAAAGTCTCGATCCCAGTTGGCGATCCATCCATATGTCACTGTTAGTATAAGCGAGGCCAATGCCAATGCCGAAGTAGAGCTCTTGCTCAAATACGGGAATGTAATATCGCCACATTGGGTTGAAGATAACGCCAGTTTTTGATCTTTGGTTTCTAAACGTATCTTTCCAATGATGTGCGGCAAACTCAAGTTCCAAGCGTAAAGTGTGATCTGTCGCAAAATTCCAAGATAGCTCAGTGGGGTGAATATAGCCGATACGAAAGGCTTCAGGAGTCAACTCTCCACCCACTGGAAAAGACCATCTAGACGCTCCCTCTCCATATGATACGCTGAGCTCTCCCGCACTAGAATGGTGAGGTGAAAGCATGGCGAAACAGGATAGGAATAAAACAAAATAGAAGGGTTTACAGTATTTCATCAATATTGGTTTTCGCTTTTGGGGATTATACAAATAATTCGAAGGCGCATGATACTCACTTTGAGAAAATTACGCTAGCCAAAGCTTATCCATAGTTATTAAATGATATAGTGCGCTTTTAAGAATCCTTGACTATTGTCTAAGACATAATAATGCTAAAAGCTAAGGCATAAAAATGCAGAAAGCGGCCGTTTTTGTTGATGTACAAAATATTTACTATACGACTAAACAAACGTTCTCGCGCTCGTTCAATTATCGTCACTTTTGGCAATCATTAGAAAGTGAATATGAAATAGTAGATGCCTTTGCTTATGCTATCGATCGCGGTGATGCGCAACAGCAAAAATTTCAAAGTGCTTTGCGACACATAGGTTTTGAAGTAAAACTAAAGCCCTTTATTCAGCGGGCTGATGGCTCTGCAAAAGGGGATTGGGATGTGGGTATCACTATCGATATCTTGGAATCAGCCCCTCATGTTGATACTATCATTTTGCTGTCTGGTGACGGTGACTTTGATCGCTTGTTGACAAAAGCAAGACAAGATTACAACTGTAAAACAATCGTTTTTGGTGTGCTCAATTTAACGGCAAACTCTTTAATTAACGCAAGCTCTGAGTTTGTTGACATTGATAGTAAGTGGCTGTTATAAAATTATTTTATCAGCGTTTCTTTTTGGTCCCCGACGGTGAATGCAAGGATTTATGATGAAAAACGAAAGTAACTCTGATTCTAAGGAATAGACATCAAACAACTTCATGAGATACAACAGCGGATAGATATGGATCTTCTCCGTCGTTCAATGACGGGGAATATTGTTTACGCTGTTTTGTTTCCTGCTGTTTTTTGGCCTTTTGACTTTCACAAAAGCGAACCACAATTAAGCCTAGTGTTTGCGGCCAGCATGCTAATTATAAGCTTATTTAGGCTCGTTCATTGGTACAACACCGAGCGTTTATATCAATATTCCCCTCAGTTATGGCGTAGTTTTTTCACATTATTTTCACTGTCTCATGCAAGTATACTCAGTCTCTTTTTTGCATTGGCAATGTATGACCCCCGCTTTGAACCTATTTTAAATGTCACTATGCTTGCAATTGGCGGAATTGCGAGTAGTGCTATTGTGGCATTGATGCCACGAATAACTTTAGCGTTAGTTAATTTAGCGATATTACTTGTTCCCTCAATCATTGCAGGTTTTTATCTCGATGATAAAACCGCTTATGCGGTTATGATACTAGTCTATGTATCATTTATTGCCTTAATGGGCCTTCGCTCGTCAAAGGAATACCAGCGTTCTTTCCAGATTGAAACGCAGTTGGATGAGCAGAGAAAGGTGTTGGAACAACTCAATAAAGTGGATGCGCTTACTGAAATATATAACCGTGGTTATTTTAATATAGAGTTTGCAAACCAATGGCAAAACGGTATTAGACACAATATTTCAACAGCGTTGTTACTAATCGATATTGATCACTTCAAAAAATTCAATGATAAGCACGGGCATTTGTGTGGCGATGCTTGCTTAGTTCATGTTGCAAACTTAATTAGTGAGAAAATTAAACGTACAACTGACATGGTGGCAAGATATGGCGGTGAGGAGTTCGTTGTTCTACTGACGGAATGCAATGAAGAAGATGCTGCAAAGCTAGCAGAGAAAATTCGCCATGCGATAGAAAGCAAACCCTTCGAATTTGACGGTAGAAGCCTCTCAGTCACTGCCTGTATTGGTGTTGCTGCTATGATGCCAAATGTAGACCAAGAGAAAGAGTTACTTATTGAGGCTGCTGATAAAGCGATGTACGTGGCGAAGAAAGCGGGCAGAAATAAAGTTATCTCTGCCGCAACACCAGTAAATCAGTAATTTCTATTGGCTTTTATAAAGGCGCTTAACTTTACTTTCTAAGCTCTTATTTTCGAGCTCTAGCTCAACTGGTCTTTCAAGAATAATGTCGCCTTCAACATTTGAGTCTGCGCTGATGTACAACACGGGCGTGTGTTTTCTGTTGTTATTATTGTTGTTGCCTCTAAAGTGTATATCCCCTTTAACGACACTGCCTTCCTTCAAATAAATATGACCATTTACAGTCACAATATCTTTTTCGACAACAACATTGTGAATGTTAATGCTGCCATTTACCGTGGATAATTCACCACCAACCTGACCATTCTCGCCTATCTTAATTTGGCCATTCACAGTGCTTACATCACCCTTAGATACGAAACCTTCTTTTATCTTAATTTGGCCATTTACCGCTTTGACGGAATCGACCTTAACATTATCACCTATTTTTATTTGACCGTTTGTGTTGCTAACCCGCTCGGCAGTCACGTTGTCATCAATCGAAACACTACCATTTACCGAACTAATATTTTCAACAGTTCTGCCTTCTGCCACCCTGACACTCTTGTTCGTTGTCGTTAGGTCAGTGGAGTAACTTGAGTCGCCCCTATCTGAATCATTGCTTTTTGCATTAACATGAATAATGCACCCGCTGAGTGAAAAACTAAGAAGAGTGATGCCGATAAAAGTGTAAATAGGACGGCGAATTTTGGTAATCATAACTAGCTCCATTGTTTATGTTTGATTCGTTATTTTTAGTTTGGTTTTATTCATCACAAAACCATCTATTTTCTGCTTGTTTGCATTCAACGTGCCAGTTCTTAACTAATTGTTTTTATTGCAATAATGTTGAAACTTAAGAGTGGGCGTCTTCTTTTTTCGTTTTATTCCACTAATCTTTAGTCAAATAAACCACTCTAAAACCGTTATTACATAGGCGCCGTTGTATCTTGTATGAAGTGCCTTGTATGAAATGAGTCGCAGCAAAAGTATAAAAGGTTTAAATGCCATAATTTGACTTCGGTGCTTTGGCACTACATTATGGGAATTCTTCAATAAATGTGAATTATTCGCACACGAAAAATTATGAATATTATCCTTTTCGCCATACCCGTATTCTTCCTATTAATCGGAGCGGAACTACTTGCTGAAAAGATAAGAAAAACTCAGTATTACCGCTTGAACGACGCATTAACCAGCCTGAGTATCGGTGGCTTAAGTCGAGTTACTGGCGTGATGAAGAATCTTGCTCCCTTCACATTCTATATACTGATTTACGAACATTTTGCATTCTTTGAACTGAAGGAATCAATGTGGATTTATGTGAGTGTTTTTGTCCTTTATGACTTTTTGTATTATTGGAATCATCGCTTCGGACATGAAATGAGTTTATTCTGGGCTGCTCATGTCGTGCATCATTCAAGCGAAGAATACAATCTGACCACAGCCTTAAGACAAACCTCTGGTAGCTTTTTCAACTTCATTTTCTTCTTACCTTTAGCCTTCATAGGTGTCGATCCCCTTCTACTATTGAGTGTTGCATCCATCAACTTAGTTTATCAATTTTGGGTACATACTCGTCATATTAAAAAGCTCGGAATACTAGAGTGGTTTTTAGTGACGCCTTCAAATCACCGCGTGCACCATGCACAAAATAAAATTTACCTCGATCGCAACTATGGTGGCGTGTTTATTATTTGGGATCGTTTATTTGGTACATTTCAAGAAGAATTAGATAGTGAAGTGCCTATATATGGCGTACGAAAAGCCTTAAGTAGCTGGAATCCATTCTTTGCGAATCTGCAAGTCTACAAGCTTCTTATGTTCGACAGCTTCCACACTAAGCTTTGGTCTGACAAATTAAGAGTTTGGTTTGGAAGAACAGGGTGGAGGCCAAGCGATGTGGCTGAAAAGTTTCCAATTGAAAAAGTAGATCTCAGTAAGTTTTCAGCTTATCAGACTGAAATCTCATGGAAGACTAAGATCTACGCTTTATTACAGTACATCGTTATCTCGTTGCTGGTGCTTTTTCTGCTTATTAATGCAAGTGGATTAAGCATAAGCTTGCAGCTTGGCATTGCGTTTTTGGTGATATTCTCTAGCGTCAATTTGGCGTGGATAATGGAAAATAGGAGCACTGCACTTTGGTTAGAATGGCCTAAATTCATCATGCTTATGGTATTACTATCGGTTCTTAAACTGGATATCTCAGCAGGTTTCATATTTGCACCTATCTTGTTGTCACTTTTCGTTTTGTGCCAATTGCATCTTGAAGGGGATACAAATACCTCTAGTCAAAAAACAACTTAAATGAAATTCATATAAATAATTGTTTTATTTAGCTTTTATCGTGACTAAAAACACCTGCTATATTAGTATGATGGCTATTAAGTTCGGCCGAATAAGGCTCGAATAAACTGAGGTATTCAAAGGGATTTCATGAAGATTAAAGTAATACTTATAAGTTTAATACTGCTGGCATCACAAAGTGCTTACGCAGAAAACCAATGGTCTATCGGCGGTGGTTTCCAAAACGCCGGACTCATAGGAGTACAGTATGGCTATGTTGAGGACGACCAAAAGTACTATGCAGCTATAGGCTTAGTTGGTGTTGCGGTAGGCTACGAGCGAGTTGTTAGTGATGATAAAAAGCATGCATTAGGTGTCGTTACTGGCATCATTCCAGTCGCAGCGGATAAAGGATATTTATTGGCAACATACAATTATCATTTTTCAGGTTTTTACAAGAGCGGCTTTCAACTTGGTGTGAATATGGGGCTGCGCAGGGACGATGGTGTTGTCTTGTTAGGCCCAAACAGAGAACCAGACACTCAATTTTCAATGGGGCTTAGTTTAGCTTACAAGTTTTAAAAATGAACAAAGGCTCATTTTTTGGGTCTTAATCACTTATGCATTCTAGGATGAATTTCATGCACATTTTGTTAAAAATACTTCTTTTTCCATTCGTCGTTGTTGGCAAATTTCTAAGTCTTATCTTTGGCAAAATCAATTGGACAATACCACCTTGGATGGCATACTTAGATGGTTTACGAAAAACCAGCCCTCTTAAGTTAGTCTTAATTATCATACTTGGTGTCGGCCTTACCGCTGGGGCTTTCAAAGCCTACTATTATTATCAATCTTTACCTGAACCTGTTTTAGTGGATGCCGTCATTATTATCCCGGAGGTATCGGACTATACCGATGGTGAAGGTTATGATGAAGCTTATAGTGAAGAGTACGGCGAAGATGTATCTTTCACTAGTGGTTCCAATGCAGACGGCTCTGATAATACAGGGGTTTCAAGTAGCAGTAAGAAGCATTTACCCGCTTTACGTATACAGTTTGTCTACACTTCAAATGCCTTACCACCTGAGCTTCCACCTGGCTCACCACCAGACTCGCCACCCGAGTTATTGTGTGACTCTCGCATAGCGCCGCCCTCAGAATTTGTTGAATTTCCATCTATTGCGCCAATTGACTTAGTAGGCTCGGAAATTAAATCAGGGATCAAGATAAGCCCAAGTAAGGCAGGAACGTGGAAATGGGAAGATGACAGAACAATAAGCTTTGTACCTGAAACTCCTTGGCCAGCTGGGCAAGAATACGAAGTCAGCTTCGCTCCTCAGGTATTTGATACAAATGAAGAATTTACTAGTGATCAATTCAGTTTCGTCACCCATCCTCTAAAAGGGCAAATTGAGATAAGTGAATTTGAGTTGAGTGTTGAAGAAAAGCTCAAGCAAGTTTATGTCGAAATATTCTTTAATTATCCCGTTGATAAACAGAGCGTGCAGCAAGCCTTAACAATGGCGTATCAAGTAGAAGGCAATAAACTGGGCAAGCCAGAAGCTTATAACTTAAGTCTAAGTGATGATATGCGCTATGCGACTGCAATTCTGCCAGTGACCAAGTTACCCGATGAACCGCGTATAATTGAAGTGAAGTTCGATAAAGGAATAAAGAGCATTCATGGTGGTGACGCTAGTACTGATGTGTATGAACGTAAAATTATGGTGCCCGATTTATACAGCTATTTAAAAGTAGAGCAATCGAATGTGGAGGTTCTGCGTAACTTAGATAACGAGCCTGAACAGTTTGTTTTACTAAGCTTTACAGATGCAATTTCACGATCAGAATTGTTGAATAAATTTAGTTTATATCTTTTGCCCACAGCCAAGGAAATTAACGGTAAAAATTATTGGCAAAGCCCACGCGAAATCACATCAAGAGTACTTGAAAGTGCAGAGAAGGTTGATTTTGAAGTGATGCCAAATGCCTCAGAAGATGCAAAGAACTACCAAATAAAAATAGATGAGCAAGTAGGACGTCAACTGTACATGAAAATAGACTCGGGTCTCACTTCAGTTAACGGATTTGTGCATCGCGCTTACTTTGATCGCATATTAACAACGCCTAAATATCCGCAAGAAGTGATAATTTCCGGTGAAGGCTCAGTATTGACTCATAGCAAAGACCAGCGTCTTGCATTTTTAACCCGTGGAATTAGTGATGTACAAGTCAGCATAGGTAAAGTCATAGACGATGAACTTTATCATTTAGTGTCACAAACACATGGTGATATTAGCAATCCTAATTTTTACGATTGGAGCTTTAACGAAAGTAATTTAGCGGAATTTACCAAGCAGTACATTAGCATGAACGATAATGGTGCTGACTTAAAAACCGCAAACTATGCGTCGGTTGACTTGAATGGTCTTGTATCTAAAACAAAAGAAGACCTTGGCCTATTTTTCGTTGAGATAAAAGGCTGGAGTAAAACACACAACCGTGAAATCTATGGTGTGAGTGATAAGTTACTCGTATTAGTGACCGATCTAGGCGTGATTGTTAAGAAAAGCCAAGATGAAAGCCAAGACATATTCGTTCAATCTATCAGTTCAGGCAAACCAGCTGCGGGAGCTAAGGTAGAGTTAATCGCTAAGAATGGGACTAAACTATTTAGCAAGCTAACTGACCAAGCTGGCCATGTAACGTTTCCTTCTGCTAGCGGCTACGAACGTGAAAAAACGCCGGTTGTTTACGTGGTTAAACATCAAGGCGATGTATCATTTATTCCCTATGATCGTTATACACGCCAAATCAACTACTCACGTTTCAATGTAGGTGGCGAATACAGTTACAACAACGATAAAGAGGGCGTAAATGCCTACATGTTCACCGACAGAGGGATATACCGTCCTGGTGAAGATGTGAACTTAGGTATGATTGTAAAAGGTAAGAACTTACAAAACCTTGAAAGCATTCCGCTTGAGTTGGTCATTCATGACTCACAGTATAATGAAGTACATGTCGAAAAACTGAAACTGGCGAAATTTGGTTTCATGGACGCAAAATTTGAGACTGAAAAGAACTTCAAAACGGGTACTTACTCGGCATCGTTACATTTAGTGAGAGACCGTAAAAATGGGTCGCACTATCGTGAACGACAAGTTGGCTCCTTAAGCTTTATGGTTGAGGAGTTCCAGCCAGATACAATGTCGATTTCAAGCCAAATAAAAGGCTTACCGAACAAGGGATGGACAACATCAGCAAAACTCAGCAATGAAGTGACATTAAGCAATTTGTTTGGCGTGCCAGCTCAAGGTCGTAGAATATCTAGCGAGCTTAATTTGTGGCCGATGGCCTTCTCCTTCGAAGAATACAAGGGGGTGACTTTTTACAACGCGCAAGCAAAAGACGAGTCAAGTGATGGACTATCACGCGTAACTGAAAGTTTAAATGATGTAAGAACGAATGCTGACGGACAGGCCAGCGTTGATGTCGATTTAGGTCGCTTCACGAAAGGGACCTACAGAGTTGCCCTACTAACTAAAGGATTTGAAGCCTCTGGTGGACGCTCTGTAAGCACATCGACAAGCTTACTGTATTCCCCTTCCTCACACTTACTTGGCTACAAAGCGGATGGTAAACTCGACTTTGTGAACATGGATAGCGAACGGAGCTTGCAAGTCATTGCCATTAACAATGAGCTACAAGCCATTCCGTTGGAAAAGCTATCGAAGCGCATTAGTAAAGTTCAGACAATATCTACGCTAGTAAAGCAGTATAACGGGCGCTACGAATACGAAAGTATCGAGAAGCAATCTGTCATTAAAGAGGATGAGTACGCCTTAAGCGCGGGATATCAGCAACTTACACTAGACACGCAGGAAGCGGGCACGTTCGTGGTCGATATTATTAATGCTGACGATGAAGTGTTAATGAGCGTCAAATATACAGTTGTAGGCGCGACCAATGATAGCGGTCAAATAGACAAAAATGCAGAACTCAAAGTCACACTTGATGCCAGTGATTATCAGGTGGGCGATGAGATTGAGCTCAGCATTCAAGCGCCATACGCAGGTAGTGGGTTAATCACAATTGAAAGCAATAAATTGCACGCATTCAGTTGGTTTTCGAGTGAAACGAAAAGCAGTGTTCAAAGCATTAAAATACCGAAAGGCATTGAAGGTAATGCCTATGTGAATGTGACCTTTGTGCGCGATGTGAATTCGAAGGAGATATTTACCAGCCCGCTTAGTTATGCCATTGCGCCGTTCTCAATCGATCGCTCAAAGCGCGTTTTAGATATTAACTTGCAGGTTGAAGAACTTGTTCAGCCCGGCAAGCCGATGGCTATCAATCTAGAGTTGTCAGAAGACGCTAAAGTAGCCGTTTTTGCGGTTGATTTAGGCATTCTGCAAGTTGCCAGTTATAGCACGCCAAATCCTCTTGAACACTTCCTTAAAAAGCGTGCACTAAGCGTGCGCACCATGCAAATTTTGGATTTGATTTTACCTGATTTCGCCTTAACGAAGATGTTATCTGCGGCTGGTGGGGATATGGAGCTCTTTGAAAAAGTGATGGTAACAGGCAGCGTGATGAGACGTTCAGAAAACCCCTTCGAACGAAAAGTGCAAGATCCCGCGGTATATTGGTCGGGCGTAGTTGAAGCCACAAAAGGTACGAACACCTATCATTTTAATGTACCGAATGATTTTGCAGGTGGTTTACGAGTGATGGCTATTGCAGTAGGTGAGCAAACTATGGGACGCGCTCAAGAGAACACGATTGTCAGAGGGCCTTTCGTGCTCACACCGAACGTTTTGAATCAAGCAGCACCAGGCGATGAGTTTGATATTACGCTAAGTGTCGCTAATGTAGTGAAAGACTCTGCAGACAATGCCCAGGTTAGTATAGCGGTAGACACCAGTGAGCATGTGAGTATCGTCGGTGATGCAAGCGCCACAATGGAGCTGAGTGAAAATCAAGAAGAAGCCGTACGCTTTAGAGTAAAAGCAAACGAGCAACTTGGCGGCGCTACGATTTCCTTTACAGTCAACATGACGGACGCCACGGGTAAAACGTGGAGCGCCAATAGAAATGCGACCTTAAGCGTTCGTCCGGCAATGCCTTATGAAGTAAATATTCAAACTGGCGCAGCGAGTGATGGAAACATATCGATTGATACGCCATTACAATTGTTTGAAGCACAATCAGCACAAATGATTAAAGCATCGGCCAGTCCATTAGTCATTGCCGAGGGCTTGAGTGCTTATCTGGATGAATATCCTCACGGTTGCACCGAACAAATTGTGAGTCAGGTATTCCCATTGGTCGGTTTATCGAATCTAGACAAATACGCACCTGCTAATGAAAAGGTGGCAGCTCATTTCGCTGAAGTGATCACCAAATTACGTCAACGCCAAAGCTACGCGGGTGGTTTTAGCTACTGGCCAAATTCTCAAAGCGATGATCTCGATGTGAGTTTGTACGTGATGCATTTCTTAATTGAAGCGAAGGCATTGTCTTACCCAGTGCCACAAGATATGTTAGAAGCTGGCATACGTTATTTAGACAATGTTGCTAGTAAGTACGTTAGCGCCGCAAAGCCTAGCAACTCTGAAGCGAGCATTCTAAGTTTGAGAAATCGAGCGCAAGGTATTTACTTGCTAACGCGTAGCGGCGTTGTCACCAGTAACTTGCTAATTGACTTAGTCAGTACTCTCAACAAACAAAACAAAAATACTTGGAAGCAAGATGTACTAAGCGCCTATATCGCAGCTAGTTATGCATTGATGCAGCAAGACAAAGAAGCGAATAAACTAATAGTCGAATATGATTTAAGCGACCAAGATTTAAAGGTTCAGCAAGCATTTGCGGGTATGGCACCGCGCCTCAATTCTGATGCACAGTACTTATTCCTTGTGGCTAAACATTTCCCTGAGCAATTAGAAGCAATCTCTGAACAAGCCTTGCTGAATATCACTCAAGCTATATACAAAGGCCAGTACAATACTAACTCAGCTGCTTATAGCATGCTTGCACTAGGAGCATACCACTCAGCCCTTGCGAGTGACTCGAATGGGAGCAATAGCAAGCTTGCTGAAATTGATCAGACAATTGCATTTGTTGCTAGCTCTTTGCAGGGCGATGTCTCACTTGAACCAGCGATGCGTCCCTTCGCTAGCGCGGTTTACCCCATTGGCACGCAACGAATAAAAGCGACAATACCAAATCCTGCTTTGTCGAACGATAATGCACTTTATTATGTGAATATGCAGGCGGGTTATCAAAGCCAATTACCAAAAGTAGCTGAAACGAATGGTATAGAGATCCAGCGTGCTTTCCTAGATAAGCAGGGTGAACTGGCAAGTAATATCAAGCAGGGAGACGAATTAACAGTTAGGTTACGCGTACGAGCTACAGAGCTCAAAAATATTGAGAATGTGGCCATCGTTGATCTACTACCCGGTGGGTTTGAAGTGATCAGAGAATCTATCAGTCGACGTGCGGGCAGATGGGAGTCAGATTACATTGATATTCGTGAGGATCGTATCGTGTTTTACGGAAACATTACAAACCGCATCACTGAAATTACATATAAAGTGAAAGTGACAGCGGCAGGCCAGTTCACTGTGCCGCCAAGTTTTGCTGAAGCCATGTATGATCGCTCTCTAAAAGCGTATTCAAAGGCGTCGAAGGTAAACGTTACAATGGCAGACGTAGAAATGGCAAACGATGCAATAAATAAAGTTGAAGTGCCGGACTAAGATCGTTCATAAAGGGAAAGTTAGCAATTATGTCGATTCGCCTAGTGCATGCAATCAAGCGCTTAAACAAAAACTTAACGTTTCGCTTTAAGCTAAGCTTACTTGTTTTCCTTGCGCTAGCTATCGGCGCTTTGACTTATGTATTCATTCCTAAACCGGATTTGATCAACTATCAAAGTTACTCAAGGGCTATTTTTGATCGTAATGATAATTTGCTGCGCATCTCACTCTCAGAAGATGAGCGCTATCGTCTGTACACACCTTTAGAAGATATTTCAGAGCATCTCCAACATGCAACTGTGCTTTATGAGGACCAGAACTACTATAGCCATTCGGGCGTCGACTACTTAGCCTTACTACGAGCTTTTTGGCAAACCTATGTGCTTCAGGAGCGTCGCATTGGAGCTTCTACTATCGTTATGCAAGTGGCGAGACTGCGTTGGAATATCCCTTCAAATACATTGGGCGGAAAAGTAGAGCAAATTCTGAGAGCCTTGCAGCTTTCTCGACATTATTCAAAGCAGGAGCTCTTGGAAGCCTATCTAAATTTAGCGCCTTACGGTGGTAACATTGAAGGTATCGGCGCAGCGAGTCTCATCTACTTTGACAAACCGGCCTCAGCATTGAGTGTGGTAGAAGCCTTAACTTTAGCCGTTGTGCCTCAGAATCCAAGCAAGCGAAATCCATCAAGGCCAAAAGGCATGCTGGCGATAGCTCCTGCAAAACAAATTTTGTTTGAACGCTGGATTGAACGCTATCCAGAGCAAGCGGAACTATCGACTTTGATAGATCTGCCGTTGAAGGTGCGAAAGCCAAAAGACTTGCCATACAAAGCGCCGCACTTCGTTCAGTACTTATTAGCTCAGCAATCACAAAGCTATATGTTAGCTTCATCCCGCGCGGCGAAAACCCAGCAACAAGTTAAAGGAACGATTGATCTTGACTTACAAAGCCGCTTAGAAGATGTCTTGCAAGCTTACATTAGCCAAAATAGGAGTAAGGGCTTTAATAATGCAAGTGCATTGCTACTCAACAGCAAAACTATGCAAATTGAAGCGATGATTGGATCTGCTGATTTCCACAACAAAGCAATTCATGGGCAAGTAAATGGCACCTTAGCAAAACGTTCGCCTGGTTCTACGTTAAAGCCATTTGTGTACGCTTTAGCCATAGATGCAGGTCTCATACATCCAATGACAATGCTCAAGGATCTGCCAAAGAAATACGGTGGTTTCGCACCTGAAAATTTCGGTAAAGGCTTTGTAGGACCAATATCTGCACAAGACGCACTCATAAAAAGTCGAAATGTTCCTGCGGTAGATTTACAGTCCCAATTACTGCAATTAAAAGAAGATAAACAAGCCCATGTAGGGATAGTACAAACCTTCTACGAACTTCTTCAGAATGCCGGTATATCTGAGCTAAAAGACGCTGACTTTTATGGCTTAGCACTCGCTTTAGGCGGTGGCGAAGTGAGTATGTTAGAACTAGTAGAGTTATATGCTATGATTTCAAATATGGGTGTGCACAGGAGCGTAGTAAGCACTTACTGGGTGAGTGGTTTAAACGTAGCTAAAGAGGCGGAAAATGCTAAACAGCTATTTAGTTCCGAAGCGGCATTTCTGATATTCGACATTTTGAGCAAAAACCCTAAACCAAATGCATTAAATTATGCGCCAACAGCACCGGTTCGAATTAATGAAAAGAAAATAGCGTGGAAAACGGGAACTTCTTGGGCTTTCAGGGACGCTTGGGCCATAGGAATATCGGGTGATTATGTGCTTGCGACTTGGATCGGTAACTTTTCGGGCGAAGGTAATAATGCATTCATAGGCAGAACAGCGGCAGGGCCTCTCTTGTTTCGCTTATTTGATGTTATTCAAAACCAAGATCTAGCTGAGCGTACTCATGTAACAGCACCTAAGGTACTAACAAGCACATCTGATTTGAGTGATGAGCAAGCAGTGTTTTTATCTACGCAAGGGTCTTCATCTGCGCTAGAGCCTTCATCTGTGCGAGAGACACTAGCTGCAATAGGCCCTTATTCATCTAATCAAATGCAAACGCTCAACTTAAAGTGGGTCGATATATGCAAAACAACGGGTGATTTATATGAAGCTGATTGTCCTGAAAAAGGCAAAACCCTGTTTATACCGGGTGTATCCCCCATCAAAAGTGCGAATATTTATCGTAAGGTGTGGATAGATAACGAAACCGGATTAAGACGCTGTGACAATGATACGGAAAAGTCGAGCCAAAAAGTATTCGCTTTTTGGCCAAGCGATTTCCAATCACTATTCGAAAAGGCTGGTGTGCATTATGAAAAGCCGCCAGCTTTTATGCCTAACTGTGATAGCACACAAATCGCAGCACTTGGAGAAAAGCCCCTAATCAAATCACCACAAGCTGGTGTAAGTTATGTGCTCGAAGATAGTCAACAAGAGACGGCAAGCATTCCTTTGCAAGCTAATGCAGATGCTGAAGTGAGTCATTTATATTGGTTTGCCAACGGGCAATTTATTGGTTCGACAGATCTTAGGACTATGGGAAGTAAAGCTCCTCTGGTTTGGCAGGCTAAACCGGGTGTTTATGAGGTGCAAGTGAGCGATGACTTTGGTCGAAGCACCTCTATTTCAGTACAAGTTCAGGCAGTAAAATAACTCAAACTGATGACGCGAATTACTTGGGAATAAAAAAGACAAAATTCGTCCTTTCATTACTGGTTTTACAAGGCCTTTTCGATTAACCTGAGCTTAAGTGAATAAAGGAATTACGCTCAATCGAGCCGTTCCACTTTGGCATAAAAGTGCTTCACGCAATGAGTATTTAACTTTTATTCTAATTCGAACAATACAAATATAAAAAATAAGAAAATTATCATGACACTAAGCAAATCAAAACGACTCTCGGCCGTTCTATTTTCATTAGCGCTAGGGGCTTCAAGTGCTGCTAAAGCCACAGTAGTAGAGGTACAAACAGTATTAGGTAACTTCCAGGTTAATCTTTTCGATCAAACTACGCCTGAAACGGTAGAAAACTTTTTGAGTTACGTGAATTCGGGCTCGTATGCGAACACTGTTGTGCATCGCACGCAACCAAACTTTGTGATGCAGTCAGGTGGCTTTAGTTATAATAATAGCTTTCCTCCTTCGTCAATCCAGGTTGGTGCTCCTGTTGTGAATGAACCAATCTATTCTAACGTTCGCGGCACAATAGCGATGGCTAAGTTAGGTGGCAATCCCAATAGCGCAACCTCACAGTGGTTTATTAACGTAAACAATAATGCGTCAAACCTAGATGTTCAAAACGGTGGATTTACTGTTTTCGGTCAAGTGATTGGAGATGGTATGGATATCGTTGATGCAATTACGAACACACCTAATTTCAACTTTGGCGGCGCGTTTACCACAATTCCTTTAAGAGACTATACTTCTGCTGATCAAAACGCAGGTACTGTTCCTACTGATAGCAATTTAGTTATGGTCACCGATGTAGTGGTTGTAGATGCCACAGTGGTAACTGATACAAATCTGAGTCCCGTACGCAACACACTACTTGATACAAGCGATGATAGCGAAGGAGATAGCGACTCAGGTGGCTCAATGGGGGCATTATTAGTTAGCTTACTAGGAATGTTTGTTATCAGACGTCGCTTCACCAAAGCCTAAAACATTAAGTCAAAAATTATAAGCCCACAATAAATACGTTTAACGTAAATTGTGGGCTTTTTTTATTTTACGATTGAACAATAATTAAACAATACACCTTGACTCGCGAAACGCTTGTCCCTGTTGACTTGAAAGGTATAGAAATACATAAACTTCAGGACCGAAAAAGGAGGCTAATACCTAGGTGTAGGTATATAAATTAATAGCTAAGTATATTAGCAAATCGGGCTGAATGTCGCATTTATAAAAGGCTTCTGCTAATCTCCAACCTTCATTAGATTGATGTAGTCGAAACAATATGAAGTCATTCTCAAGTGGCGAAGTTGCAAAAATATGTGATGTTAACCCACGAACAGTAATTCGCTGGATAGAAGCGAAAAAATTAAAGGCATTTAAGTTGCCAGGCCGCGGAAATAACCGGGTGAAGCACAGTGATCTACTCGATTTCTTAGTGCAGAACCAAATTCCAGTGCCGTCTGAATTGATCGTTGAACAAGAGCAGTCTTGTTTCATTGTATCTGTTGAGAAACAACTTGTTAAAAATGCGCAACGGATCGCCAGAAATGCCGGCTTTGTAACACAAGTCTATCAGCATGGTATTGAGTCAGGGGTTGAAATTGCACAACATAAACCGTCGTTAATTATGATCGATAGCCAAACGTCTCGCGTGGATATTGCAGCGCTGACTGAAGTGATCGAATCAAAACTCGAATACAAGCCACATATTATAGTGTTCGACGAGTTTACCGATAGCAGATTATCTGCAGAGCATGATGCGAAAGTATTTAAATTGGCAAAACCAATTGATAACTACGCTTTAGCAATGGTGCTTGATTCCATTGTTGAAACAGAGCAAGAAGCATACGCTTAAATTATATACAGGCTTACGAAGTTAGTAAGCCTTTATATACATTATTCGCTTTCTCAAATGCATTTTGTTTCTCTAACAACCTAGCTAATAAGCGTCCATCCTCTGGATTGCTGGCAAGTTCTAAAGCCTTTCTAACCGCCTTCTCTGCAAGTTCATTATCACCACTGTTGTAAGCCAAATGCGCAAGCACTGAATACAGTTGAGCATTGTTCATATCTGCCTTGATCCAACTTTCAATCAAACGCATGGCTTGATGTGGCGACGGATGCTTTAACTGTTTAAACAAACCATGGAATGCTGGGTTCTTAGTTTTCTTGGCAAGTTCAACCAAAACAAGCTCAGCATCTTTTGATAAGCCTTGATCGATTAACAGCTGTATGTAAACAATTTGATTGGCGATGTCTTTTTTCGCAGCTCGAGGCAATGATGCCCATTTTTCTTTTAAGGCATTCGCACCTTGTTTACTCGCAATCTCAGCAAATTCTCCTTGCATTGCTTGTTGCGCCCACTGCACATAATCATCGCCTAACACTTTTTTATGTGCGCGAAGTTTCTCTTTCACTAGGTGCCATTTGCCGAGTGCCGCAAGCACCGACAACCATAATCTAACAACAACAGCCTGTTGCTGAGATTTAGCATCGATAGTATCCAAAATAGCTTCAGCTTGTTTAAACTGGTGCTGTTGAATGAACCAAGCGACTTGCTGTGTTTTGGCCGCAGCTTCAGTCTCTGGAAAGGTTTCTGCTATTCCTAGTAAATTGTTTACGTTCTTACCGCCATTCACGCGCCTATCGATATCGGCTGCCAGCATATAGTTGGCACCATCGAAATCCCCTGGGAAAGTCTTATTAATATATTTTTGAGCGCTTTCATAATCGCCAACAGCACACGCGTTGATCGCATTGAAAAGGGCTTTGCTTTGTTTTCTTTTTGACAACACACCAAACCAATTGCGTGAGCCAGCGATCATGCGATAAATGCGTTTTACTAGCCACCAAACAACAGTGATGACAACGAATCCAATAATGAAACTAATGAGCGCGCTGACGACTGTCATCTGAATACGCCATTCGCCCATCGCGATAAAGATCCGTCCTTTTTCACCTATCGCTGCATGACCAAATAACAGCCCTACGAAAAATAGAACAAGCAGGAAGATATAAAGCAGTAGTTTTCTCATAGTGCACCTTCGCCAAGCTTATTATTCATATCCCCATTACTGGAATCATTATTCTTAAAAGCACTATTATTAAAGACATTTTGCATCCGTTCTTCGATAAGGTCTTTTAAAGCATTTACGGATTTTAGTTGGCTTGGGTAATCCTTTGATATTGAAGTACTGCGAAGCTCCTGTATTGCTTCAGCAAACTGCATTACCGCGCTATCATCTAGTTGAAAGTGTTCTTTGAGCAAAAACGCAGCCTCTTGCAGAGAGTTCAAGTATAAACTCTCTTGTTCAGCTAATGCGGCGCTTTTTGCTTGAGAAAGCGCAAGTTTTAGTTGCTCTGTAATCAACCAGCGCTGTTTCGTGGATAAATAAGGCAATATGGGTTTATCACTGGTCTCTACTTGAATGAAGTCATCCACTAGAGAATTCCAGGTTTTACTAATGTTCGTGCGCCAATCGCTGACACTGTCACTGAGTTCATTTTGCGCAGCGTTTTCTTCTATTTCAGGAATTTTTAGAGCATTGAGAGGTAAATCTTGTACTTGTGAGATCATACCCGATAAAGATAATGCGAGTGAGCTCGTTGAAACAGGGTTAACTTTTTGAAGTGCCGCAATATCCTCTGCAATCAATGTGCGAACTGGAAATAGCGATGGGTCGCCAATATCTTCAAGGCGTGAATCGGCCGACTGCATCATTAATATGGCAGTGCTAACATCACTTTCAAGCCACAATTTTCGACCAGCTATGCGAACAAGATAATCTGCTTCTGCTAGCAACCAATCTGCAGGACGTCGACCTGAAAGGTCTGCAATACGTGATTTTAAAGCTTTATTCTCATCACTCGCTAAAGCAACTTTTTGGGCGAGTTCATCAATTTCACTGCGCAAGACTTCATGCTGTTGGTTTTGTTCTTGTTTCGCATCGGCTAAAACAGAGCCAGAGGAAACAAGTCTTGAGTCCATTTTTGCAATCGAAGACTCCATGCTTTCTATCTGCGCTTCAATTTTAGCGCTGTTATCCGTTTTGTTGGTTTGAGTTTGCTGCCATTGGTACCACGTCCATACGGCGGCGCAACATATGCCAATAATTAACAAAAAGTTGAATATGCTGAATATCCAAAGTCCGCCAGTTTTGACTTTTTTGGGCGTTTCTTCTTGTTCAGAGTCAGATTCAATAATCACCGCTTCTTCCATTACGTTGTCTGTGTTTTCTAACGCTGTTTCAGAATGTGTCGGCTCTTTGTCACTCATGTTGTGATCCTTTAACTTGATTTGCGGCAGCGATGAGATGGCTGTCAGTAGCACCATTACTGGTGAAAATATGCTTAGCGCCTAATGCGCTAAGGTGTTGTTTGGTTCTTTTGCTAACGACTATCCATTGGAGCTCATTTAACCAATCTGGTTCAAAAAAGTTATATGCAGCGTCGATGATTTCTGCGCTCGTTGCAATAATACATTGAATATCATCAGCCTCAAAGCGTTGCGTATAATAGGCCTCTTTTAATAAAACGCGCTCATACAAATCAAATTCTGTAACCTTGAAGCCTTTTTCGCTAAGTGCTTTATTAATTAGGTTCCTGCCACCTTTGCCTTTCAGTATAGCAACATTTGCTTTTTCAAGTCTGAGTTGCGCAATACACGCTAATATTCCTTCAGAACTGGATGGCTTGGCCTGCAATACACGTGAATGCTGACTCAATAGTTTTTTTGCGGTGCTTGAGCCGACAGCGATAAACACCGGCTCCTTTAGCTCATCGCTTGTGTTTTGTTGATTGAGAACGCCGTCTGTTTGACTTGTTGCCTGTCGAGATAGGGCGTTAACGTAAAGATCGGCGGAGACAGTACTCGTAACAACAATGATGTCTGGTTTTGAAGCCTCAAGCTCCGGTAAAAAAGTAGTGGCGCTAGCAGTGGCTGCAGTATCAATCAGTCCGCAACCAATTGCCTTTAATGACGCTTCTTCAAAACAAGCGACAGAACTGAGTAATTTAGCTTTGGGTCGCAGTATCAAGTACATATTTTGCCAATGCCTCTTTATTTTTTAGTCGGCGCTGAGTGAGTCCAAAATTGCTTTAGCGCCTTTATCCAATAATTCATTTGCCACAGCTTCGCCAATCTTTTCAGCATCAATCAGCGGTCCTTCGACTTGAGATTTCAGCATCGTTTTACCGTCGGGAGTACCGACTAATCCACGCAACAACAATTGATCGCCATTGAGTACTGCGTAACTACCAATAGGGACCTGACAACCACCTTCAAGACGGGCATTCATGGCTCTTTCAGCCTTAACTCTTGTTGCCGTCGGTGTATCGTTCAGTGCTGCCAAAAGCGTAATGAGTTCAGCATCATCATTACGGCATTCAATGCCTACAGCGCCTTGCCCAACCGCGGGTAAGCTAAGATCGGCATCTATTTCTTGTTTGATTCGATCTGACATACCTAAGCGAATTAGGCCTGCTGAAGCCAAAATGATCGCGTCATACTGGCCGTCATCTAGTTTCGCTAAACGAGTATTCACATTGCCCCGCAAGTCTTTAATGATTAAATCGCTGCGAAATGCGCGTAACTGACATTGTCTGCGCAAACTTGATGTGCCGACAACTGCTCCGTGGGGCAGAGTTTCTAGTGATTCAAATTTATTCGAGACAAAGGCATCAAACGGATTTTCACGCTCACAAATAGCATGCAAACCAAAGTTATCAGGAAAGGCGACTGGCACATCCTTCATTGAATGAACGGCAATATCGGCTTCTCCGTTTTGCATGGCGATTTCCAGTTCTTTTATAAACAATCCTTTGCCACCAATTTTCGACAAAGGAGTGTCCAGTATTCGATCACCTTGCGTAGACATCGGGAGTAATTCCACGGCAATATGAGGATGGTGTTCAAGCAGTTTTGCTTGTACATACTTTGCTTGCCACATAGCTAAGTCACTTTTTCTAGTGGCAATTCGAATAACGCGTTGTGAAGTTTGGGTATTACTCATATTACTCATCTGTTGTCTTTTTTAAGCAAGTTTATCTTGGATAAACTTCGAGATATCTTCGATTTCTGGCATACATACATTGTGTTGCATCATGTATTCTTTCCACTCAACCGGGTAACCATTTTCTTTCATTGTCATAAATGCAGCGTTACCTAAAAATAGAGGAACGACTTCATCTTGTTGACCATGTGCGAAGAATACAGGCGTGTTTTGGTTCTCAGCCGATTTCTCTGCACTTAAGCTTTGCGGAGCACACATATAGGTACTCAATGCGACGATTCCAGCAAGAGTTTGTTTAAATCGAGCGCCCAAATGTAGAGCAATCACGCCACCTTGAGAAAAGCCTACCAACATTATCTTACTTGCATCTATGCCTGATTCTATTTCAGCACGAATTAACTGTTCAACGCGTTGCGCTGAATCAATAACACCTTCAAGATCTGCTCGAGAATCCATATCCATCGACTTAATGTCATACCAGGCACGCATTTCCATGCCGTTATTAATCGTGACGGGTCGAATAGGAGCGTGCGGAAAAAGAAACTTAACCCCCAAGTTATCGGGCAATTTCAATTCTGGTGCAATTGGAGCGAAGCCATTTCCTGAATCGCCTAAACCGTGAAGCCAAATAATCGTAGCTTTGTGTTCGCCTTTTGGTTTGATTTCAACCGCAGGCAGTAATTCTTGTGACATGTTGATTTATCCTTGCAGATTTAGCTTAACGGGCTGCCCAGCTTGCCTACTAATGGCTTCATCGATAAACGCGTAAAACTCAGCGTCTGTGCGTTCATCAATCCATAAACCATCAGTATAGTTGAAATGATGCCCGTTGAATTTAGTTGCCACCCAAAGTTGCTGCAATGGCGTTTGCTTGTTCAGAATGATTTTGGAATGATCAGGTAATGTTAAGCTCAAAATTCCGCCCGCACCTTCATAATCAATATCTACTTCACATTCATCCAATGCTTCTTCAATTGCAATAAAAAGGGTGTCTATAAGTTCGTGATATTCAGAATCTTTCATCGTTTTGGTTTCCATTTTGCGCACTTTATATTTGCATATGCTACCATTGTTAAATATAGCAACACTATCAATTAGCAAAAATTCCTTAATATGCCCGATATCACTCCACACAATACCGATAAAAGAACAGACAAAAGACCTACACAACCTCTAGGTAATCTTTTTATCGTTGCCGCTCCTTCAGGCGCTGGTAAGTCAACTTTGATCAAAGAGATTTTGCGCAAATCTAGTGATGAGAATCGCATGCAGCTGTCAGTTTCTCATACTACGCGTGCACCAAGAAAGGGTGAGCAAAATGGCGTTGAATATCATTTTGTTGATCATACTGAATTTGAAAGCATGATTCAGCAAGATGCTTTTTACGAATACGCTGAAGTGTTCGGCAACTATTACGGCACTTCAAAAGCGGCGATAAGTGACAAGCTTCAACAAGGTATTGATATATTTTTAGATATCGATTGGCAGGGCGCTCGGCAAGTTAAAAAGCAAAACCCAGATGTGATCAGCATTTTCATCATGCCACCGTCAGTTGAGGCGCTTCAAGCACGCTTGTCAGGGCGAGGTCAAGATTCGGACGAAGTGATTGCCAAACGTATGGCTGAAGCCCAGTCGGAAATTTCACATTACGACGAGTTTGATTTTGTGATTGTAAATGATCACCTGGAAACGGCCCATAAAGAATTCGAATCGATTATTACCGCTCAGCGAACTCGCTTAGATAACCAACAAATTAGACACGATTCACTTTTTGCAAGATTATTAGCCTCGAAGTAGACGAATTCACTATGCTTTAGGAATATTTTACAGTATACTTCGCGACCATTTTTTGAAATACCTATTGATTTTATCGGAGCACTACATGGCACGTGTAACAGTTGAAGACGCTGTAGACCAAATTGGCAACAGATTCGATTTAGTATTAGTTGCAGCTCGTCGCGCTAGACAAATTGCTACAGAAGGCAAAGATCCTCTAGTTGACATGGGTAATGATAAGCCAACAGTTGTCGCTCTTCGTGAGATTGAGTTAGGTTTAGTTACTGCTGAAACAGTTGAGCAATCTGATTTGCATGACCAGCGCGAACAAGAAGCAGCAGAGTTTGCTTCAGTAGCGAGTATTCTTTCAGAAAACTAGACATTAAACCTGCGATTTGTGTAGCTAAAAACAGATACAAAAATTGCGTTTAAATTAGCTCTAAGTCTGAAAAAGCAATAAAATTATAAAACGCCGATGAAAATCGGCGTTTTTGCGTTTGCAAAGCGCGAAAATAACCGTATTCTAGTGGTCTTAACTCATTTTTTTCTTAATTATCATCTGTGTATCTTTTTGAAGGTTTAAAAACAAAGGTAAGTGAATACTTACCACCTGAACAAGTCGAATATATTCAAGCGGCTTACGTTCTCGCGCGCGATGCTCACGATGGTCAGACTCGCAGCAGTGGCGATCCTTATATTACTCACCCAGTCGCCGTTGCAGGCATCCTAGCCGATATGAATCTCGACTACGAGACACTCATGGCTGCTTTATTGCACGACGTCATCGAAGACACCCATTACAGTAAAGAAGATTTAAGCCTAGCCTTTGGCGAAACGGTAGCGGAACTCGTTGAAGGTGTGAGTAAGCTCGATAAGCTTCAATTCAGCAGTAAGCAAGAAGCACAAGCTGAAAACTTCCGCAAAATGTTAATGGCCATGGTGCAAGATATCCGTGTCATTCTCATCAAACTAGCAGATCGCACGCACAACATGCGTACTCTAGGGTCTTTACGACCAGACAAACGCAGACGCATCGCACTAGAAACGCTCGAAATTTATTCACCATTAGCGCACCGACTTGGTATTCACGATATTAAAAATGAACTTGAGGATCTTGGTTTTCAAGCCATGTATCCTATGCGTCATCGAGCCCTTCGCTCAGCGGTAACCCAAGCGCGTGGTAATCGTAAAGAGATTATTGAGAATACACAAAACGAACTGGTTCAACGCTTAGACTCTTATAAGATTAAAGGAACTGTACTAGGCCGCGAAAAGCATTTGTATAGCATTTATCGAAAGATGAAGAGCAAAGAGCTTTCGTTTACCGAAGTCATGGATATATATGCATTTAGAGTAGTGGTAGACACGGTTGATAATTGTTACCGCGTGTTAGGTGCAATGCATGGCTTGTATAAGCCTATTGAAAATCGCTTCAAGGATTATATTGCCATTCCTCGTACAAATGGCTATCAGTCTTTACACACTTCATTAAAGGGCCCTCATGGTATTCCTGTTGAAGTGCAAATTCGAACCGCCGAAATGGATCATATGGCCGACAAAGGCGTCGCGGCGCATTGGCTGTATAAGAAAAGTTCTGACAATAATACCACTGCTCAGCTTCGCGCGAATCAATGGATACAGTCCTTAATTGAGTTACAACAACGCTCAAGTACTTCCGCCGAATTTATTGAAAGCGTGAAATCAGATTTGTTCCCTGACGAGATTTACGTGTTTACACCTAAAGGTACTATTGTTGAGTTACCGACTGGAGCCACCGCAGTTGATTTTGCTTATGCAGTGCATTCCGATGTAGGGAATACCTGTGTTGGCGCACGAGTCGAGCGTCGTAACTATTCCTTGAGTAAGCCATTAGAAAATGGCCAAGTTGTTGAAATAATTACCTCCCCACGAGCTAAACCTAATGCTAACTGGTTGAATTTTGTAGTGAGTGCGCGCGCTCGAAGCAATATTCGTCATTTCCTTAAGCGTCAACAGTCAGAAGATGCGATTAGTATGGGTAATCGCTTATTGCGACATGCGCTAGGTACAATCAAGTTGGATGAAATAAATCCAGAAGAAATTGCTCGCGTTGTAGAAGAAACAAAATACGAAAGCTTCGATGATTTGCTTTCCAATATCGGCATGGGCAATGAATTAAGTGCCATTGTTGCTCGACGCTTAGTCGGCGAAAACGCTGAAATTCCAGAGAAAAAATCACATGTCGCCATTCGTGGCACGGAAGGCTTGTTGGTTCACTTCTCTCGTTGTTGTCACCCAATTCCGGATGATGAAGTTGTTGCTGTATTGTCTCCTGGACGCGGCATAGTCATCCACCAAACTGGATGCACAAATATTCGTAAACTGAGCAGAGAAGAGCCACAACGCGTGTTACCAATGGAGTGGGATGATGAACCACAAGGCGACTTCAAGGCAGCTTTGAGATTGGAACTTTTTAATCATCAAGGTACTTTAGCAGCGCTCACTAGCACCATTGCCAGTAGCGAGTCGAGTATCATTAATTTACAAACGGAAGAGCGTGAGAACAGCATTTATGTTATCGACATTGAGCTGACCACCAAGAACCGTCTGCACCTCGCAAAGATCATGCGCAAAATCCGCAGTATGCCCGAGCTTCAAAAAGTGTCGCGGCACAGCCAATATAAACAAAAGTAACTCATTCGAAAAAAGGAAAACTTATGACTAAGTCTATTATTCAGACCGACGATGCTCCTGCTGCTATCGGCACCTACAGTCAGGCAGTAAAATCAGGCTCAACTGTTTATTTATCGGGTCAAATCCCACTAGTGCCTAGCACTATGATGATGGTATCTGAGGATTTCGCAGAGCAAGCAGTTCAGGTATTCGAAAACTTAAAAGCAGTTTGTGCAGCGGCGGGTGGCGATACTTCCCACTTAGTGAAGATCAACATATTCTTAATTGACCTAGGCCATTTCGCCACTGTTAACGAAATTATGGCGAAGTACTTTTCGCAGCCTTATCCAGCACGCGCGGCAATTGGTGTTTCTCAATTACCAAAAGGTGCACAAATTGAAATTGATGGCGTGATGGTGCTACCTGAGTAAAGTTGGAGACCTGGTAATGAATCAAAGCATGTCGATGGAACGTTATAATCGCATTCGCCAATTGTTGAAGTTGAGACAGCCTGATTTAACGGTTTGTTTGGAAGAAGTAACGAAGCCTCATAATGTTTCTGCCGTTATTCGCACATGCGATGCCGTTGGTGTGCATCAAATTCATGCCGTATGGGATGAGTCGGAGAATTTACGCAAAGGCACTGCTATGGGCAGTCAAATTTGGGTGAAAACCAAGCCGCACAATACAATCCAAAAAGCGGTTGGCGAGCTAAAAGAACAAGGAATGCAAGTGCTGGTTACGCACTTGGATGACAATGCGTGTGACTTTCGTGAAATCGATTACACCAAGCCAACTGCAGTCCTGTTAGGACAAGAAAAAACGGGTGCCACACCTGAAGCAATTGCTTTAGCAGATCGCTCTATCATTGTGCCAATGGTCGGCATGGTGCAGTCTTTGAACGTGTCGGTTGCCGCAGCAATTGTGATGTATGAAGCCCAGCGTCAACGCCAAGCTGCTGGTATGTACGAGACACAAACCTTAAGCGAGCAAGAGTGCCAAAACGTTCTATTCGAAGGTGGTTTTCCTGTGTTGTTTAAAGAGTGCAAACGCAGAAATTTACCCTTTCCGAAAATTGATGAAAACGGCTATATTCAAGCTGATGAGGCTTGGTGGAAGGCCCTTCAATTTTCAAGCTAGCCTTTATGTTTGACGAAACATTGGAACATGACTGAAGCCCCGTTCCGTCATTACTGCGAAGGCTCAATATTGTTCATTTAAGGTTGAAATACCTACCGTCATTACTGCGAAGGCAGTAATCTCCCTCAATCTACTACGATGCTAATATAAACAGACTCCGGAAAAGGCTAAAATGAACAGTACTACCCGAAGTCAAGAAACTCCTTCACCTACCGCACTTGTGACGGTGCAAGTAAACATGACAGGAAGCCCAACCCAACATCAGCCTCAATATCTCTAATTAATTCCATTTCGTTGAAATCATTTAATGGCTGAGCAGGTCTTTTAGCGTAACGATCTAATTTATTCGTATTAAACGTAAAAACAAGAAACCAGTTAAAAAGGAAACAAGATGAAAAAATGGTTAGTAATGGCGGCATTATCAATGCTTGCAGTAGTTTCAACTTCAGCAATGTCCCTCGATAGAACGATAATTGCGGATAAAGCTGAAAACGTCACACCTATATTGAACGGTACGATGGCACCAAATGTTACCTTAAAAACGGCAGATGGTGCACCGGTAAGCTTGCAAGCTATGCTGATGCAAAAGCCAACCGTCGTGATATTTTACCGAGGTGGATGGTGTCCTTATTGCAGCCGCCAGTTGGCAGAGCTGAAGTCCATTGAAAAAGACTTAGTGGATGAAGGCTATCAAATACTTGCTATCTCACCTGAGTCCCCAAAAAAGTTACAATCACAAAAGCTTGAAACTGAATTTGCTGTAACACTAATTTCAGATGACAGCTTAGCCGCAATTCGTGGTTTCGGTGTGGGTTACTATGTGCCTAGCGCAACGCGTAAGCTATACAAAGATCGCATGGATGTTGATTTAACTGCAGATACAACAGAGCAAGCTGTCTTGCCAGCTCCTGCTGTTTTTATCTTGGATGAGTCAGGTAAAGTACAGTTTAATTACGTCAATCCAGATTATTCAGTGCGCCCTTCTGCTGAACTCATATTGAGTGCGGCGAAGTTGGTGAAAGCTAAAGCTTAAGTCATTGTTGTACAAATAATTAATACTAAAAAGGCAAACGATATCGTTTGCCTTTTTTATTGGATCATAGCTACGGGCTTTAGTTTTTGCATTTTAAACAAAGCAATTTATTCTTAAGAAAATAGCTCATAGCTCATAGCTCATAGCTCATAGCTCATAGCTCATAGCTCATAGCTCATAGCTCATAGCTCATAGCTCATAGCTCATAGCTCATAGCTCATCGTCCATAGCAAATACAAAATTGCCCATAAAAAACTCAGCGTTTAAGGTAAGAAACTATTACGCTCTAATGCTGCTTTATACGCACTTGAGGCTTCATATGCAGGAAGCACAAAGAACTCACTTACACGGCTTGGAGTAAACGTTTCGTCAAACTGTTGTTGCATTAGCGCAAGCGTCTTATTTATCCCCTCAAAGTCTTTTTCATGTTCTTGCAGCGTCACCAAGGTCCAGTAGGGTTCTTCATAACTTGGTTCAATGCTGACGGCCTCTTTCGACAATTCAATCGCTTTTTTACTGTCGCCCATCATGAAAGCAATATTTGCCTTCAAATGAACAAGAGCGGAATCGTTGCCCCAAAACTGCATGGCCTTTTCGACACTTCGAATTGCCGCTTCGTAGTTTTCATTCGTCACATGCAGATCGACCAGCATGAACGAAGTACTTTCGTTTTCACCGAAATATTTATCTAGTTGACCTAATGCTTCAGTGTAGGCCTCATCACTCACGCTCTGACTAATCAGAATCTTGAAATCGATGAGCTCACGTTTTGATTGTATTTCGTCAGGAAGGCTTTGCAAGATTTCGTATACTTCGTTAAATCGACCTTGTTGACGCAGTGCCAGCATTTTTTGAAACTTGGTTAGCACCTCTTTGCTGTTGTCCGATGTGCCAAGCAGTCGTGAAATAAATCCATTTTGTGCTGGCAATATTAGTTGTGTTGCTCCGGCAACAGCTGCGCTAACACGGTTGCCTTTGGAGGCGAAAAAAAAGTCTTCTATAAGGTTCTTTTCATTAATAAACAAAAGCATGAACTCATGCCCGCCAGTTTCATAATCAATACGAACCATTGGCATATCACCGAATTCAGTTGTTGAAACGATATTTTTATAGCCAAAGCTTCCTACTTCACCTTCGGGCAAGATAAACGTAGAACTAGTATAAGCACGCGCAAAGTTCGTTGTTTGGTATTGCTCTATAATTGCATGTCGAATTGAGTCACTTGTCGATAGCTTAGACGCAACCAGTTTCCCAAATTCATGAAAATCGACGAAATTAGCGATTGCATCAACTTCTTGATTATTTAGTGCTTGAGCGAAGTTTTGAGCGATTTCAGTATGACTTAGTTTTTTTTCACCTTCAGCTTGTGCTGAAAATATTGCGAAAAGAATTAAGCCAATTACTGAAATAAGTTTTAGAGCAACGCCCGTGTTTAACTCGCGCCTAGTTCCAAGATTCATGATATAGCCTTTAAATAATAAAAATACTGGCACGATAGTACTAGTCAGCTTATTTTTTCTCAACCTGAATCATAGAACAGGTGGCTTAATTGCAAAGGTCTGGTAAAGTTTAGCTATACGCTCAAGCTCAAAACTAAAAAGAATAATATGATATGAAGTCACTGGCCGATACGCCGGTTACCACGCTAAAAGGTGTCGGGGCTAAGGTTGCAGAAAAACTCAAAAAACTCGGGCTTGTTACCTTACAAGACGTGATTTTTCACTTACCTGCTAGATATGAAGATCGCACTCGGATATATCCAATTGCCGATTTGCACGCATTTTTGCACGTGTCGATACAAGGTGAAATTATGGCGGCCGATATCCAATATGGCAAACGTCGTATGCTCTTGGTAAAAGTCAGTGATGGCACTGCAACTATCACTTTGCGTTTCTTCCATTTTTCCGCTGCGCAAACAAAATCACTCGCAATTGGCAACATCATCCGTGCATTTGGTGAAGTGCGCACAGGTAAGTCCAATTTAGAAATGATGCACCCCGAATATAAAATTGTGGATGATCCTGAAAATACGAGTTTGGAAGAGTCGCTCACGCCGGTATATCCAACGACTGAAGGCGTTAAACAACTCACTTTACGTAATTTGACTGAACAAGCTCTGAAACAGCTCGATAAAGGTGCATTGCTCGAACTTTTACCCAATGGCTTGTACGAGCAGCAAATATCACTGACGGACGCATTGCATCTTGTACACCGACCATCGCCAGATATAGTTATCGAGGAACTAGAAGAAGGGAGACATCCTGCACAAAAGCGTTTGGTGATTGAAGAATTGCTGGCGCATCATTTGAGTATGTTGAAAGTCCGTTCACAGTCAAATATTGAGCCAGGTATTGCGGTGCGTATCGACGAAGCTCTGAAACAAAAATTCTTGGCAACGCTTCCTTTTCAACCGACGGGCGCACAAGCACGGGTCGTAGCCGAAATTGAACAAGATATGCAACGTTCACAACCTATGATGCGATTGGTACAAGGTGATGTAGGTTCCGGTAAAACCTTAGTGGCGGCGCTGAGTTCATTGTCAGCGATAAGTGCTGGTTATCAAGTCGCTTTAATGGCTCCGACGGAGTTGCTAGCAGAACAGCATGCGCGAAACTTTCATGATTGGCTAACACCCATGGGCATTAAAGTCGGATGGTTGGCGGGCAAATTAAAGGGCAAGGCGAGAAACGAGACGCTGGAGCAATTAGCATTAGGTGAGATTCAAATGTTAGTTGGTACGCATGCAATATTCCAAGAGCAAGTAGAATACAAGCACCTAGCTTTAGTGATTGTAGATGAGCAACACCGATTTGGCGTTCATCAGCGCTTAGCCTTGCGTAAAAAGGGCGAAAAGCTAGGCAAACAACCGCATCAACTTATTATGACCGCAACGCCAATTCCACGTACTTTGGCAATGACCGCTTATGCCGATCTTGATACTTCTATCATCGACGAGTTACCACCGGGAAGAACGCCTGTCACAACCGTCGTATTGCCGGATACTCGACGTGGTGACGTAATTGAGCGAGTGCGCAAGGCGGCGGTAGAGCAGAAACGGCAAACCTATTGGGTGTGTACCTTAATTGATGAATCGGAAGTTTTGCAGTGCCAAGCGGCAGAAGATGCGGCAATTGCATTGCGCACGGTTCTGACAGAATTGAAAGTTGGATTAGTCCACGGTCGCCTGAAAGCTGCAGAAAAGCAGCAAGTCATGGATGATTTTAAAGAAGGGAAGCTCGATTTGTTGGTGGCCACCACGGTAATAGAAGTAGGTGTCGACGTGCCAAATGCTAGCCTTATGATCATCGAAAACCCAGAACGTTTAGGTTTAGCTCAGTTGCATCAATTGCGAGGTAGGGTCGGGCGAGGCTCTGTGGAAAGCCATTGTGTTCTAATGTATTCAGGTCCACTTTCAAAAACCGCCAGCAAACGTTTAGGGGTGCTTCGCGAATCGAGTGATGGCTTCTATATCGCAGAAAAAGATTTGGAAATTAGAGGCCCTGGTGAAATGCTGGGAACTAAACAAACTGGCATCGCCGATCTAAAAATAGCCGACTTAATACGTGACGCTGCGCTGGTGCCAGAAATCAAAAATATGGCTGAATACGTGTGGCGTGAATATCCTAGTAACTCTCAAGCTCTCATCAATAGATGGCTTGCTTACAAAGAGGAGTATGGGAATGCGTAGCACCGATGAATCGCAAGAGGACTCAAGATCTGCTCAACGTGAATTGAGAATAGTAATTCTTATTGAAGACAATGAACGCCTGTCGCCAAGCGAAGATGCAAACGTTCTCTCGGCAAAAACTGGTTTTCCTATTGTTAAGCGTGGCATTCAGCATCACCAGAAAAATCCAAATGCTCACTTATCCAAAGCAAAACTAAAAAACACTCGCAAGAACAACAAAGCGGACAGCTATGCGGAAGGTAAGCCTGCGATAGAAAGCGAATGGCAACTTGTTTACACCAGTGAAGGTTTGGTTTTGCGTTTGAGCAATGAGCCGACATGGGGCGATATCATGGTGGATTTCAATTCAGCCGCGTTGAATTATCGCAAGCAACACGGTGGTGGACGAAATGAAGCCCTTGCAAAAGCGATTGGTATTAAAGGCAAAGAGGCACTATCAGTAATCGACTGCACAGCTGGGATGGGCAGCGATAGTTTTGTAATGGCCAGTGTAGGTGCGTCTGTTACGATGTTGGAGCGCAGCCCGGTAATAGCTGCGCTTTTAGAGGATGCCTTAAAACGAATTGAAGAACTTCCTGAATTATCCGAGAGACTTTCATTGGTAAAAGGTGATGCGACAGATTATATTTTAGAGCGCGGTGCAAATAATAATGAAGCTTTAGCCGACGTGATCTATTTAGATCCAATGTTTCCACACAAGAAGAAATCCGCTTTAGTAAAAAAAGAAATGCGGGCGTTTCAGCAGTTGTTGGGTGAAGACATGGACAGCGAGCGCCTTCTAGAAGCTGCACTGCAATACGCGGGTAATCGAGTTGTAGTAAAAAGGCCAAGCTACGCAGAGCCGATTGAATTGGCTTCTGGGCGTAAACCAAACACTGCAATAGAATCCAAAAAGCACAGATTTGATGTGTATATACAACACTGATACTCTGGAACAAATAACATAATTAAATGGAGTGACCATGATTGAAGTAGGCGGCACATTGCCAGAAGCAGTATTTAGCATATTAGAAGATGGCGAAATTAGAAACCCACACACAGGCACCTTATTTAGCGAGAAAAAGGTGGTCTTGTTTGCTGTTCCCGGTGCATTCACCCCTACGTGTTCAGCGGCTCATTTGCCGGGCTATATTGCGCTAGCAGATAAGATTAAAGCCAAAGGTGTTGACTCAATTATTTGTGTGTCGGTGAACGATGCCTTCGTTATGGATGCATGGGGGAAATCACAAAACGCAGACGAGATTATTATGCTAGCAGACGGTAATGGCAGTTTCGCTGAGCAAATTGGCTTGAACATGGATACCGACTCTTTCGGTGGAATTCGTTCGATTCGCTATAGCATGATTGTTGATGATGGCGTTGTGAGCGCGCTGAATGTAGAAGATCCAGGTCGTTTTGAAGTTAGCGATGCGGAAACTATTTTAAAGCAACTCTAAAACGCAACAGTTAAATATCTTTCAGAATTTGAAGGTATAGCTTTTAGTAAGATCGCCAAGATTTTAGAGGATGAATACTAAAGACAAAAAAGCCCTGTAATTTCAGGGCTTATTTTTTATAACTAGTATCGTTTAAGGTTAACCAGGATAAACTAGTGAAAATGTGCAGTTCCGAAGCGGTGGCTACTTCAAACCCACAGGTACTCCACTTGTGAGAATTTTATGTCTGCTTTGATACGCAGTAAAATTGGTAGCTTTGCGCTTCTTTCTATGGCGATTGTCGCTATATTTAACGTTCGCAATATTATCAACAACAACATCGAATTGGGACTTAGCTCAGCGCCAATTTTTTTAGTCGCGACACTACTCTACTTCATTCCTTATTCATTGATCATATCTGAGTTTGTTTCAGCAAATGAGAAGTCGGAATCAGGTTTATATGACTGGCTCAAAAAACCTCTGGGCACGAAGTTCGCATACTTAGGCTCATTCATATACTGGTTCGCAAACCTATTTTGGTTTGTGTCCTTGCTACCAAGCATAATTGCTTTTGCCTCATATGGTCTATTGGGTTACGAATACAAATTTTCTCCAGTACACACTTCAATTATCTCTATCTTACTTTTTGCGACTACCACTTACATTTCGACAAAGGGCGCTTCTTGGTTAGGAAAGATTTCGGCAATTGTTGCTTCTGGTGTCTTAATGCTATTTGCTATTTATGTCATCGGCGCACTTCTGGCTTTATGTACGGGCCATGAACCTACCCAAGCAATTACCGCCGATGCCATGACACCGACCATCAACTGGGCAACGATTGGCATTATCTGCTGGATATTTCATGCAACGGGCGGGGCTGAAGGCGTCGCAGCCTATGTTAAAGATGTTAAAGGTGGTCAAAAAACGTTTATAAAGGTGATTATCGCAGCGGGTATTTTAATTGGCGTAATGTATGCAACAGGCTCGTTGCTAGTTAACGTCTTTGTGCCAAGAGAAGCGCTAACTTTTGCCGGTGGTATGGTTGAAATTTTTACAGGGATGGCGAAGTACTTCGGCATATCTGAAACCTTAGTTGGTCGTTTTGTTGGTAGCGTGTTGTTTATCGCTATGTTTGGTTCTCTAATGATGTGGACAGCGGCACCTGCTAAGGCACACTTCTCAGAGATCCCCGAAGGCGTGTACGGTGAAAAGACGACTGAATTAAATGAATATGGTGTACCGGTGCGAGCAGCATGGTGGCAATTTGCCTTTGTTTTTTTCATGTTGGTAGTGAATGGTTTTGGTTCTGATACGGTTCAGCAGATGATGAATACGGCGATAAATTTAACCGCAGGAACAGCAATGTTAACCCCAGTCTCAATTATGGCGGCTTATTTAGTGCTGCGTTTGAAATATGAGGATACACCGAGAGATTTTCGCATGGGTTCACGCACTTTTGGCTTGAGTGTGATATCGGTTCTTATGCTTGTTGGTATAACCACAATCATCGCTGCTGCCTTCCCAAGCGACGTTGATTTTCTGGACTCTTTCTTCGTAAACGTATTTATGACCTTGGTGTTCTCAGGGATTGCTTGGTGGTGGATTTCTCGTTTTGAAAGAAGAGCACTCAAAAGAAAACAGTCCACCCAAACAAAATGCTAAGCTACAGAGCAGTCCACGCCCCATCAATTGGTAGGGATGAACCTGTAATTGAACGCGCAGTATCTGAGCATAAAAATAAAATCAAATCGCCGATCTGTTCGGGCTTTGCCATGACCGGTAGCGCTTGCTTATTCGTGATAAGTTTATGTTTCGCAGTCTCAATATCCGTGCCTTGTTGTTTTGCGAAATCTTCAATTTGATTGTTGATCAGAGGTGTCTCAACCCAACCGGGACAAATAGCATTTACGGTAATACCATTTGGTGCTTCTTCAATCGCAGCTACTTTCGTCAAGCCAACAAGGCCATGTTTGGCGGCAACATAGGCAGATTTTTTAGCAGAACCAACTAAGCCATGAACGGAAGCAATATTAATAATTCGGCCCCAATTATGTTGTTTCATCAAAGGAATTGCTTGTTGCATGATATGAAATGCCGCTGACAAGTTAATGGCAATAATCGCATTCCACTTGTCCCTAGGGAAGTTTTCAAGCGTCTCCGTATATTGAATACCCGCGTTGTTCACGACAATATCCAGCCTTGAGAATTCAATCTTGATATTACTCATCAATTGATCGATTTGTTCAGTCTCAGCAATATTGGCATCGCTAAACATAACATCGATTTTATAAATGCGTTCGAATTCGGCCTTTAATTCAAGCCCCTCATCCTTACTTACGAGGCCATGAATAACCAAATTAGCCCCTTGCGCCGCCAACATGTGTGCCGCAGCCAAACCAATGCCACTTGTTGACCCTGTAATTAACGCTACTTTTCCCTTCAGACCTTTACTGCCTGACAACTGTTCGCTTAGTGACAAATTCATACTACTGCTACCTAATCAATTTCGTTGGCACACTCTACCAAAATTCTTAATCTAGAAAAGTAGTACCATAGTGTTATAGCTCGTTTGTGGAGGGTTTTAACTCAATCGTTCCATTGTCATTTTTTTGCCCATTTGTACAAAATACAAGGTACTAAGATGATAGCTATTACTTTTCCTTATATTCAACTCACTTGCACCTTTGTGGCGGTTTGTGGTTTTATTGAACTGATTGATTAGTCGAAACCGAAATGGACCGTGTGATTAATGCTACTACTTTTTAATACTAGAATGTTTTAGAGTTTTATCAACGGCTTAAGAAACTTGGAGTGTTCATGCCAAATATCGATATCGATGTTTCATTAATAATACATCACTTTATTCATTTGAGTGTCGCCTTCGTTCTGGCGCTTCCTATTGCATTAAACCGGGAGGCCAAGCAAAGCGGAGCAGGTTTGCGGACTTTTCCTTTGGTCTGCATAGCATCTTGCGCTTTTATGCTGGTGGGGATGAGTGTTTTCCCAGAACCCGATGCCGAAGCTAGAGTAATGTATGGGATCATTACCGGAATGGGATTCATCGGTGGCGGTGCTGTTTTCAAAAGTGAAGACGGAGTGAGTGGTACGGCTACAGCGGCAGGCATTTGGAATACCGGAGCGATTGGAGTGTCAGTCGCATACAGTCGCTATGAAATTGCCATCGTTCTTTCTGTGATTGGTTTTTTGATATTTCAGTTTGCCGATCCAGTGAAGAAGAAGCAACGGCATGATGGAAAAGGTAAATAGAGCTCTTCAAGAGCTTATATTTGCTGAGAGTATAAAAAAGGGAGCAGTGTTAAGTTGCAATAAATGACCTGCAATTTAACACTGCCCCCTAATTATTAAGAACCGTTATGCTGTTACGTTAATCAAAGATTGGCCTTCTGATAAACCAAACTTTTCAGCTAACATAGCGGCTATGCTAGATGTGCTAGCGCTACTTGTTTCGTCTTCACTCGCTAGTTCGTCTAAATAATCCATTACTGAAGACAAATCGATGCCTCCATCAGACTGTCCATCACCTGGCGGTGGGGGCGGTCTGTGGCCGTCCGCCTGCGCGGTGGTGAAGAGTAAGAAATGCCTCTAAGGAGACCACTGCCTAAGCAGTGGTGACGGTCAAGAAACATTTAGCATCATCCTTTAGAACCATCAGAATTCTCTGCGCTTTCAATGTTGCGCACAGGAACCGGCTCGTTGAACGTTAAAGTTCTGTATGGGAATGGGATCTCAATACCTTCAGAGTCTAGTGCTTCTTTGATTGCCCCTACTACTTCACTTCTCGATTTGCGTTCTCCTAACGGCGTCGGATCAGACCACCAAGCTACTTCGATGTCTATTGAACTTGCGCCGAAGCCATTTAGGAATACTTCGACCTCTTTTTCGTTTACCACTAAGTCACAGGACTCAACAGCCTTTTTAATAATTGGAAGGGCGGCCTTTGCATCCTCAGAATAGGCAACACCGGTCATGATTTGTATCCTGCGGTATTTTTCATGCGTCAGCACATTAACTGGGTTTTTAAATAAAAATGAATTTGGCACAACTACGAGTTCGCCATTGGGCTGCCGTAATTCACTCATTCTTACAGAAATATTTTCAACGCGGCCTAGCAGCCCATTACACTCTATGAAATCTCCTTTCTCAAAAGGGTATTTCCAGAGTAAGAGTACACCTGCAAAAAAGTTCTCAAAAATTTCTTTAAATGCAAAGCCAATTGCCACCGATGCCAAACCTAGTCCGCCCAGCGCTTTCGTCGGGGTTAAACCTGGGAATACGACCATAGCAGCTAAAAGAACACCGAGAATCCACACTAGAATATTGATCATTCTTTCAATGAGTTCTTTTAGCGATCCTCTCATTTTACTGCGTTTAAGTGCTCCATGAACAACTCTACCAATTATTGAGCTGATTAAACCTGTAAACAGAAGAATGACAAGTGCAGAAACGATGTACGGCGTGTGGGACAAAAAGTCCTGCCATATGCTGACTACAGTATCTTGTAATGTTTGTTTTGCGGTTTCAAATGAAAACATAATCTATCCTTCAGGCAGTGCTGTCACGCTTGGAGTTTTATTGGGTGAAAACGAATATTGATAATATGTCGAATTATCAATCTGATACGTTTTTAGTATTACAATAGAACAAATAAAATGCTTTATGCAAGAAATAAGATGTGAAAGGTTATTAGAGTGATGCGTCGAATGACGAGGTAAACCTTCTTCATTGAGTTTCAATTATTCGACTGGCAAGTGTCATCCACAAGCAGTCATTCGCAAACTGATAATTAAGGTATCACTACTCGTTACCTAACGTTCAATAACACCTAAGCTGATAGCGACACCCAATTTTCTGTACGATTTTGATTAACAATTAGAAAGCAAAGCGCACGCCTACGTTGAACGTTGTGATTTTTCCTAACTCGTAGCCTGTTACCAGCGCCATGTTGGGACGGAAGTTCCAACGTGCGTTCACGCCGAGCAAGATATCTGTTTCGAAGGGGTCAGAACCACCAGAGGCGACATCCCCAACTGCGGTATACCGCGCATGACCCTGAAGATGAAATGTCGGAGTTGCTGCCCAGATAACACCAACCTCTGACCCGATGCCGCTATCGTCGGCGTCGATATCAAGATTGAAACCTTCAACGCTTGCATCCTTTAACTCTAGCTGGTCAAGACTCAGGCGGCCATAGTAAGCCAATGTTTCCGAGACATTGTGTTGATAACCAACCCCAAAGCGCCAACGCACCACATCATACTCGCCTGTAGCAGTGTTGATGTCGGTGCGGATTTCCAGTTCTTGGCCGAGAGAAGCATACTCACCAAACAGGTGCATTTGATTGCTAAACTGCCATGCACCGACAATAAACCCACCACCATCGGCATCACTCTCTACGTCTAGAGGGTCACTTCCCATGACCGCTCCTGATGTCTCTATGTCGTTGACAAAGCCACCGATAATTCCTCCCTCGATGTAGGTGAAGCCGATATCGTCTGATTGCGCCATCGCATTGTTAGATAGGATGGTAAATATAGCTAAAACCAATAACAAGACTGACTTGTTTTTCATTTTAATATCTCTATTGTTTAAATGAGCAAAAAATAGTTCTGCTCTTACCTTGATAAAATTATAGGTTAGTTCTTGGAGAAAAGATCAGGTGACGTGTGTTAAATTTATTTAATCTCTGCTGTTGCAGCATCTTACCGCTGATTGAAAATAAGCGTAACATCGCAAAACCCCAAAAGGTGACTGTCCGGATCATGCCCTGAGTCGTTCAACAAGTAATTTATGCTACTAAAAGCGGAGAATTTCGTTCTCTCAGTACCTTTAAATATTTAGACTCATCATAAGGCGTTTTGGTCTTCCAACACCTATATAGAATCCGAACCCACTTGTAAGCTAACGACCTTACTGCTGATTGATGTGTGTTTCCTTTCGCCTTTTGCTGTGCATAATAAAGACCTGCCCAATATGACAAGGCTACACTTTTAGCAGCCCACTCAATAAAACTTTGCCTGATAAACTTTGAACATTGCCATCGCCAATGCACCCAGCTTTTTTGACCACTTCGCTCTGTTACAGGAGATAAGCCAGCATAGTTTTGAATTTCCTGAGCACTATTAAACCGAGTTCTATCCTCACCTAAAGCGGCTAAAAGTCTGGGCGCTAAACATGGCCCTGTACCTGGCAAAGATTCAAACAACTCAGCATCGGGAAGGCTCTTAAACAATAAAGCTATCTGCTTGTCGTACACTCGGATATTTTGGATAAGTGTCAATATCTGTTTGCATAGCGCTATCGTTAGCATCTTGTGGGGTAGAATAACGCTATTGTCTTCTGTTAATGGTACAGCGGAGCTAATCCCTTCGACCCGTTTAGTAATGTTGGAAAGCGAGTTACCGCCGCGCGCCATAAAAAACTTTTCAATCGTTATATTTCTTGCACGTTTGACTGATTCTAGTGTAGGCCATTTGATTAAAAAGTCGCAGAATAGCTCACTGTCTCTATGAGAGAACCACTCTAGAGGCTGCGGATAGTATTGCTTCAGCGCGTTTATAAGTTTGTTTGCATTGCTGCGCCTGTCGTCGACGAGTGCGCGACGCTGTTCAACTAGCAAAGCCAACGCACGACAATCACCACTGCTCGGTTTAAGCGGTTTCACTTTATCGGGATAATTCAGCATCATATCTAATGCTAATTCTGCGTCCATTGGATCATCTTTAGCGCCGCTTGGATATAATGCTTTGCGATACTGAGACAGTGTCAGTCCATGAATAGGAAATACTGTAACGAAGCTGTGTTTTTGTAAGGCGTATACGATAGGGCCTTTCGTTAACTCAACGGCAACTGCTATATCGCCCTTTGTTTCAACATGTAACTTATGTAGCCATGTATCAATCGCTTCAGGAAAATGAGGGATGACTTCAAAACTACGTGTTTTGCTGTCACCTATTTGCACGCAGACATCGTGCTTTTTGTTTGCCCAATCTAGCCCTATATGCACTGCAAATTTACGTTTAATGTTGTTCATTACAAATCTCCTAAAAGTGAAATTTGTTATGTACTCCTTACTCTTCGAAAAGAATATAGACAGCGTTTTAAAGCAAGCCCTGAGTATTCGTTTTGAGTAAAGATACTCGATGCATCGAAAAGAAACCGGCGTTCATAAAATGTTAACTGCCTCATATTCGTATGCAAAGAGTACATAACCAAACCAATCTAAGTATAGATTGTTAAGGTTGAACGACTATAAACTGCCTCTAAGGAGACCACCGCCTGCGCGGTGGTGACGGGTAAAAAACTGCCTCTAAGGAGACCACCGACTGCGGGGTGGTGACGGGTATGAAGTGCCAATTAATAAACCATCATCTAACATTAATCCCCGCCACATAAGCAGAACTCCAAGCCCACTGAAAATTATAGCCTCCTAACCAGCCAGTGACGTCCATCGCTTCGCCAATAAAGTATAGTCCGGGGCAACTTTTAACTTCCATTGTTTTGGATGATAGGTGCTCAGTGCTCACACCGCCTAATGTAACTTCAGCTGTTCTGTAACCTTCTGTTCCAGATGGCTTTACTTTCCAATTGTGTATGCTTTCAGTCAGGAAGTTCTTCTGCTTATGATCAAGTTGCTTTAGTAGCACGCTATCAAAATTGATGAGATTTAGATAAGTGTCTACAAAGCGTTTAGCGAAAAGGTTGCCTAAAAACGTTTTCAATTGTGAGTTAGGGTGTTCTTGAACTGCTTTTTCTAATTCAGCGGAAAAATCCCCTGCAGGTAATAGGTCGATGCTGATATTTTCGCTCGAATTCCAGTAAGATGAAATTTGTAGCACTGCGGGCCCGGAAAGCCCTCGGTGAGTAATGAGCATATCTTCTTTAAATGAAGCCGTGTCTGATGAAATTGAAACTGGCATCGATACACCGGAAATCAATGCTAGCGGATCTTTCAATTCGGGAGGCAATGTAAATGGCACTAAACCAGCTTTAGTGGGCACGATCCTTAGACCAAATTGCTCAGCAACTTTGTAAGCAAAAGGTGTCGCGCCTAACTTCGGCATGGATAAACCGCCGGATGCAATCACTAGGTTAGAGCAAATGTAATCGCTTTTGTTTGTCGTAATCGTAAATTGCCCATCATCTAATTTTCCAACCTTCAAAACTTCGGTCTGGTAGCTGAAATTGACTTTGTTTTTTTCACATTCACTCACCAACATGGCGACGATCTCTTTTGCTGAATCGTCACAAAACAGTTGGCCTAAGGTTTTCTCGTGGTAGGCGATATTGTATTTTTCAACTAGGGCGATGAAGTCCCATTGTGTGTATTGACTGAGGGCTGACTTGCAGAAGTGCGGATTCTCACAAATGTACTTTTCTGGTTCAATAAAGTAATTAGTAAAGTTACTGCGGCCTCCACCGGAAATTAGGATCTTTTTACCAGGGCGTTTCGCATGATCTAACAATAAAACTGTTTTGCCTCTAGCTGCCGCTATTGCCGCACAATGCAGGCCTGCAGCACCTGCTCCAATTACAACTACATCAAATTTCACTAATCTATACTCATTAAAGCTTTCTGGGCGCAATATAGCATAAAGCGTGTTTAAACACGGCATGAAAAACACTGACAAAATATGTCATATTAATGAATTAAGAACATTAGGTATGAATTGATATACTGGCTAAATTAAGCTTTGGACTTTAGTATTCCGCCTCAAATTTTAGAATAACCTCAGCTTATTTCTTGAGGTGATAATAGTTGTAGGAGAGTTAAAGGTTTGTATAGTTTGAATTCTGAGCGCGCGTTAAAGCAACGAGGTTTTACATTAATTGAGTTAATAGTCGTCATTGTCATTTTGGGAATATTAACAGTCATCGCTGTTCCGAAATTTATTGATCTCTCGGATGATGCCAATTTAAAGACCACAAAAGCCGTCGCAGGTGCATTCAAATCATCGGTTTCCCTAGTGCGTAGCACTTACTTACTGCGTGAAACTAATCCTGTAGTGGTTAGAGGCAGCACGGTTCCTATCGATTCTGTTTCTGAATGGCCAACGGGTAGCGGTAGTGGCAGTCAGTTTTGCGTAAACCTTTGGAACAGTTTATTGGAGCAATCTGAAAGTGTTACGGGCCAAACGAATCCTAGCGCGACATTAGCGTCGGGGTGGAATTCACTGGGTAACGCGAATTTTTGCGTATTTGGTAAGCAGTTCGGCGATCGTACTTTCGCTGATGGGGATTTACCGCATTTCGCTTACTACATTCGTGATGTATCCAGCTTCTCTTATGGCGGTCAAACATATGGTGGCAGTGCTGGAGAAATAACGGAACATAATTTATAAAAGCAGTTTTATTGCTTTGCAGCAATGCTTCTATTCCAAACCCGCTTGAATGATAGTAATAGTGCCTGCACTTGTTGAGTGTGCAGGCCACTTTTACAAATTATATTGTAGTAATAAGCTAAGTACTTATAAGCATTAATTAATAGTGCAACAGATAGTTATGATTTGGCTTTAATTAACAGCGTCCCAACATCCGCTTGCACAACTTCTACACGTGTACCTTTCGCAATGTCTTCAAGCGCATCTAAATGCCAATTCACGCCTGAATATTCATACAAAGGCTTCTCTTTCAGCGGTAAGGCTGCTTCAACATTCTCGGACAAAATAAATGTGTGTCCTATAAGATCAGAGTCCGCACGTTTATGATCAACACTATTTTGCAGGCTGTATAGTCTTCGCCATAACAATGCAGCGAAAACGGCTGTAAAAACAGCGGTTGAAATTAATGCCCAAGACACGGTCTCTGGAATTAATCCCACCCACATGATCGCTGCAGTGGCTATAGCTGCCAAGCCTGCAAAAAACAGGAAGAATGTGCTAAAACCCAAAACCACAATTTCAATGATTAGAAGCACGACACCTATAATTAATATTGTTTCGATTAAGTTGTTAGCAAACCATTCCATACTAAACTCCTTTTTTCGTCAGTGCGCTGATGATGCTGGTAGCTTGTGCTACCACAGATGCGGCCTCAGTACCTGATTCGGGAAGCAATACCACACTTGATTCCTTGGCGATGGCCTTTTTCGCTTCAATAGCTCGGGTAGCGAGATCGAGTTGAATGGCTTTTTGACCTTCGTCAGTATTGGCTGCTTCACCTACTTTTTTCAGAGCTTCGGCCTGAGCTTCTGCAACGGCGACGATTGCTGATGCTTCACCTTGAGCACGTAATATTTGCTCTGACTTATCACCTTCAGCGGCTAAAACAACAGACGCTTTTTCACCTTCAGCGCGGTTAATTGCCGCTTGTCTATCACCTTCCGATTCTAAAATTTGCGCACGCTTTACTCGCTCGGCTTTCATTTGTGCTTCCATCGCTTCCATAATGGAACCAGGTGGAATGATGTCTTTAATCTCATATCGCATTACCTGAATACCCCAAGGACCTGCGGCTTGGTTAATTGCAGTGACGATATTCAAGTTTAGGATGTCTCTTTCTTCAAAGGTTTTATCTAGCTCCATTTTACCTAACTCAGAACGCATCGTAGTTTGTGCCAATTGAGTAACGGCAAAAACGTAATCTTCTACACCATAGGTTGCTTTGTATGGATCCATTACTCTGAAGTACAAAACCCCATCAACCATGAGTGAAATGTTATCTTTGGTAATAGCACTTTGTTCTTGCACATCGACAGCTTGTTCTTTTAGAGAACGATCTGCAGAGATACGGTCGATAAAGGGTAGTATGAAGTTCAAGCCCGCTTCTTTCGTGGACTGGAATTTACCGAAACGTTCAATAACGTAAGCACGGTTTTGTGGGACAAATTTAATGCTGCTTTTTAACAGCACTAAAACGAGGACGATAAACGCCATCTCAATTGTTAAAATATAATCAAATAATATATCCATTTACAGCTTCTCCATTTGTTGATCTAAAAGTAAGTATCAGACACTTTCTCATTAACTTCAATTAAACCAAGTTGTATATCATCAATAAAATCATGCAATTTTTCTTGCTCCAGTACAGCAGGTTTGGCATTCAGAAGATAATTGCGCAAAATTCTCGTTTTTTCGACGGCCACTTTATTATGGGGTAGTTCAGATAATGAGCGCTCAACTTGCTCAATTGCATGGATCAATGAGCGTGGAAACCTTGATTCGAGTAATAGAAACTCCAACACATCTTTGCGATTAATGCGCACTCGAACTTCTCTACGATACATTTGATAGGCTGTCATCGATTTTAGTACGCCCATCCATTGAATGTTTCTAAAAGCAGGAAGTTCATTTTCTAGCTCAGGTAAAAGTGACGCAGAACGCACATCAATAATACGCGTTGTCATATCTGCTCGTTCTAAGTTTCTGCCGATGCGCATGAATAAATAGGCTTCATCATGGGTCATGGTACCCGCTAGTAAACCCGTGATGGTTTGGTTTGCTAGAATAATTTTCGACAAATATTGATAACGAGTGCGTCGTTTAAATGCAATAGCGCTGTTTTCGGTAACATAGTGATAAAGTTCATTTATTTGCTCCCAAGCCTCGCGCGGTATAATTTCTTTTACGGTGCGCGCGTTTTCTCGTGCAGCAGAAAGTGAACTAACAATAGAACCAGAGTGTTTTTTGTCGACTATCATAAAGTCAATGACACTCTCTTCATCTGCGTTTTCATGAAGTTCGTAGAAGGTATCCCTGAACGATAAGATATCAATAATTGGTTCCCAACCAAGCTTTACACTTGATGGTAAATCCAAAAGCAGATGAGAGTTAACATTCACTAAACGTGCGGTATTCTCGGCTCTTTCTAGATAGCGGGCTAGCCAGTACAAGCTGTTTGCGACTCTTGATAACATGCTATTTCTCCTCCATTTGAACTATCCAAGTATCTTTACTACCGCCACCTTGTGATGAGTTGACTACTGTTGAGCCTTTTTCTAAGGCTACTCTTGTTAGCCCTCCAGTGGTTACCGTGACGTCTTTTCCAGATAGAATGAAAGGACGTAGATCCAAATGTCGCGGTTCAACTTTAGTCCCAACCATCGTAGGGGCTGTGGAGAGAATTAACATCGGTTGAGCCACATAATTTCGAGGGTTCGCTTTGATTAATTTTCTGAATTTGTCATGTTCTTTTTTATCAGAGTGAGGGCCAATCAACATGCCATAACCACCCGATTCGTTGGCTGGCTTCACGACCATTTTTTCTATGTTCTCGAGTACATAGTCGCGTTCTTTTTTGTTGTTACATTTATATGTAGGTACGTTAGGTATGATCGCTTCTTCACCTAGATAATATTCAATTAAAGCAGGTACATAGGCGTAAACAACTTTATCATCTGCCACCCCAGAACCAGGTGCATTGGCCAAAGCAACATTGCCAGCTTTCCACGCTCGAATTAAGCCGCTAACGCCCAACATGGAATCTGGACTGAATACTTCTGGATCGATAAACCAATCATCAATACGACGATATATAACATCTACACGCGCTAAGCCATTGATGGTTCGCATATAAACGCAATCATCATCTTCGACAACTAAATCAGTGCCTTCTACTAATTCAGCGCCCATTTGTTGGGCAAGGTAAGCATGTTCAAAATAGGCTGAATTGTAAATCCCGGGTGTTAATACAACTATTTCAGGTTCTTCAATATCTCGAGGCGACATCTCTGCCAACATGTCGTATAGCTGAGAAGGGTAGTCGTCGACAGGTAAAATATTATATTTTTGAAACATTTCAGGTAACACTCGCTTCATCACCTGTCTGTTTTCAAGCATATACGACACACCAGAAGGGACTCGCAAATTATCTTCAAGTACGTACACCTGACCTTTATCATCACGGACTAAGTCAGATCCGCAAATATGCGCCCAAATTCCATGTGGCGGGCTGAAGCCTTTGCATTCTTTCAGGAAATTTTTGGAGTTTTTCAATAAATCTGCTGGAAATATGCCGTCTTTGATAGCGTTCTGATCATTGTAAAGATCATCAATGAACATGTTGAGGGCTTTCACTCGTTGCTTTAAGCCACGTTCAATTTCGGCCCACTCTTTAGCGTCAATTAAGCGCGGTAGAATGTCAAAAGGCCAAGCTCGGTCAATCGAGCCTTCTTCTTGATGATAGACGCGAAACGTAATGCCCATTGTATGAATGGCCGACTCTGAAGCCGCCTTCAATTCATTGATTTCTTTGTCTGATAAGGCATAAAGGTAGTCACATAAATCCTGTGAATAATCTCTAGGTTTGCCCGCTTTCTCAATCAGTTCATCATGCAAATGAGAAACTTTGTAATTACCCCAACGAATAGCCATAACATTCCTTGCTTACTAATAATTCTATTAACAGAGTAGCACGCTTCAGAAAAATGTGTATTGAGCATGCTGGTTTGGGTGTTTATGCGATTTCTGAACGCTCCATAATTACCTGATGTACAAACCTGAGTTTATTCAGTGCAGTAATCGATATTACGAATGGGTAAGCATCATCCATTCCCATGCTTCTATTTAATGAGTTAATGACGCCGGTTAATGCGCACCAATCATTATATAATTTGCTAAAGCTTATCTCCGTGTCTAACTTGCTGTGAGTTTTTGTCGCTGTATAAGGGCTTACTATTTCTATGTTTGAAATACTTAGGTCGAAGTTGTTTGCCGTTTCGAGCGTGTCCACCATGTGTAAATAATGAGCCCAGGTTTCCGCCCAATCTTCCCATGGATGCATGGTCGCATAAGCGCTAATCCAGACACTTTGCCAATTCGCTGCTGGGCCATTGGCGTAATAATTATTCATTGCGCTTTGGTAATCCAAGGTCTCATCACCAAAAAGCTCTCTAAATTCACTTAAATGATCGGAATCTCGAATGAGTCTATCCCAATAATAATGCCCCGATTCATGACGAAAATGACCCAGTAAAGTGCGGTAGCTTTCATTCATTTTTTCTCGCAACTTGATACGCTTAGCTGGGTTTGCTTCGTTTATGTTTATTGTTATCAAACCGTTGCTATGGCCTGTCGTTACAAAGTTCTTAATGGTTAACTCATTGCCAAACTCGTCTTCGGTTTGATCTTGCAAGAAATCAAAGCCAAGGCCATTCTCCGGGTCTTCAGTTCGACTTGATATTGGTAGCTGTAACTTGATGACCGAGTAAAGAAATGAACGTTTAGCCTTCTCTAATAAGAACCACAATTGACGATTATCATTTTCATCTAAATTAGGAATCGTTTCTGTAAGGCGACAAGATACGCAAAGCTCATTAGGATCATCCAATTCAACCATCCAATTACACACATCTTGAACGGAATAGTTTTTACATGGCTTGTACAGCTTGCCGTTGTTAGAAGCTAGCATTGCGTTATTAGAGGTTTTGGTGAACGCACTAAGCTGGCGTACGTCAGGAATAAAGCCAAGGAAAAGTCCGCATTGTACGCATTTAGTATTCGCAAAATGTAAGGTGTTTCCACATTGGCAGGTAAAGGTCTTCAAGTATTCGCTCCGGTATTCAAATATTCACGGCCTGTTGCGTTGGCCGAAAGTTCGTTATTGAGTATATACGCTCTATTAAGATTGTCGCTGACTAATCTCAAACACATCATCTTCAAGCACGCGTAGGGCCATGCAATCACTGTCTTTGCCAATGATCATGGATGGATCAACGCGAACACCGCTACCTGCATAATTCCCAGCAACCGTAAATGTACACAGTTGTACATAGTATTTGCCAATTTTAGGTAAAGGCCATAGCTGTTGATACACGTAATCTCGTTCACCAAAGTTGCCGCCTTTTTCAGCGAGCGTTTGGTTGTTCTCATCCACTAGTTGAATGTTCGCACCACAACGACCAACAATAGGCTTAGATACAAAGCCCTTTTGTTTTAATTCATCACTTAACTGCAAACTTGTTTCTAGTAACCATGGGTGATTAGGGAATAAAGTCCACAGCACTGGCAGTATTGCTTTGTTGCTTGGGATGAGTGTCCACATAGGTTCGTAAACCATAATGTCTTTATGCAGCAACACATCTGCCAGCTTTGGCGTTTTGCCTTCTCTAACGTTTGGATGGTTAATAAAGCTCTCATCGGGTGAGTCGACTATTTCATGCCGAAGCTGCTCAAGCGCAGTTTCCCAAGCCCACGTTTTCCAAATCCAACGAATAGGATCTCCCTGCGAATCGACAATGATGCCGTCAGCATTCCACTTTAAGGAGCTGAGTCCAACGACGCGCTCACATTCCAAGCCTGCTGATTGAATGGCGTCTTGCATAAATAAGGCATGATAGTCTTCTTCAGGGTCGCTATCTTGAAGTACGTGTACTTTGCCTTTTACATCGCTTTTCTTCCAAGCACTAACGAGATCAGAGAACAGGCTTTTTCCAGCATCATGGCCACGTTTGATATTTAAATGCTTCGCCCATTTACCTTGTATTTTGCCTACTTCCATATAGCAAGAAGCAGAGTCGCAGTTGTATTCGTAAACCTTCAAGCCTGCATCAGACAAAGCGAAATCAAAGCGACTAGTTATCAATTGATTTACGCGCTTGTCCCAAGACTGACGAATTCTTGGAATAATAGCTTCCGGGAAACCAAAAGACTCTAAGAGCTCAGGATGTTGAAGTACGTAATCGGTGGCATGCATAAACATACCGTGCAACTCATCTGTTGCGGTTTCTAATAGTGCTTCTGCACTTTGTGACACAGTGTAATACTGATTGAAGTCTTCTTTTACAGAGGTAAGCCAATGGCCTTTCATCATCTCAACATAAGCAGCTTCGTCTTCGTTGGCGATGTTTAGCCATGGCCGAGAAGCGTCTGTGTTCGTAGTGTGTTCGGCCAAATGCACATTGTACAATTGTGAATTAATTTCAGGCGTACCTTCACTGTGAAGATCATCTTCAGTTTGCAGCATCCAGCCGAGAATATGCCCTTCTTTTGGTGAGCAATGGAGCCAAAAGTCGCCTTGCTCGCCTATCTTATAAGCAATCTCTCTCGAAAAGTTTCTGTGATCTTTCCACGGCACAAAATCCATATTTTGCTCTACAATGCGTATCGCGTGCGGCAACACTTCACTTACGATCGCGACATGACCAGTATTCTCAAAATCACCGCCTTCATCCCAAATAATCATGGCACCAGGTTCTGGATGACGCAAAGAGCCGTTTCTAAATGCGTTTAAGGGTAAATTTTGATTGCTGTGGATCTCTCGCACATCACGCAAGTTGAATATTTCGTAGGCCATGGTGACATCATTAAAAATATAGCCTTTGTTGATGTATAACCAGCGTCGAGCAAATTCAACGCATTGCCATTTGTAGCCCATGTAAATGCCGTCGTAGTAGCTACGATAAGAACTTCGGTTGGGATATTCTTTATCATCGGCGGTATCATAGTCGCTTGAGTACGAGCAAACATTACCTTCCGCCACACCTAATAAGGTGCCAAAAACGGTAGCTTTACCCTGAGAAGTAGGGGTCATGTAGGTGATTCCAATATAGAGCACTTAGTAAAAACGCATCTAAAATGTCCTGCGTAGGCAGCGACAATTTTCGCGAGCATAAACACAATTAATACTAGGTGCAATACATGCTTATGCAAATATTAAAATCAATTAGGCTCTTCTTATAACTTATGCTCGTTATGCATTGTATTTACATGCGATAATACAGTCTTTCGGGAATGCACCTTTAGAGAATGCGCCTTTTTGAAAGTAAGCACTCCTTAGGAGGAAACTCTTCTTAAAAGTTTATGCTCCTTAAAAGATAAAGCCTCGTATGTCTTTACGCCCCTAAGGTTTCTATTTCATTAAAAATGGCACTTTGACGTCATTTTAAAAATTCGGATATTGTATTGTCAAAAATGCCGGTCACCACAATTGCGCTAATTGCCGTTTGCATCGGCTATCTCATTGCACCTATGGGAATGGCTGCCGTGAATGTTGCGATCCCAGCTCTCGCTGAAGATTTGCAAGCGAACGCTATCAAAGTCTCGTGGCTTCCCACACTCTATATTTTGGCTAATGTCGCTTTCATGTTGCCTTTCGGAAAATTGGCAGACAACTACGGTCGTAAACGTATCTATGCACTGGGTTTATTTCTTAATGCACTCAGCGCATTGATGTGTGCTGTTGCGACTAATATTGATTGGATTTTAATTTGGCGATTTGTGCAAGGTGCATCGGGGGCAATGATCTTCAGCACGGGTGTGGCAATTATTACTTCGGTTACGCCGTCGCATAAAAGAGGTGCGGCACTTGGTGTCTTAGCTGCGTGTGTTTACATTGGGCTAACCTTAGCACCTGCTATTGGTGGATGGCTAACGGAGTGGCTAGGTTGGCGATCGGTATTTTATTTTCAAATACCTTTGATGTTGATATTACTTATCTTCATTAAGCTAAAATTGCATGGAGAATGGAAGAATGAGCATCACTCGCGTTTCGACTGGATTGGATCTGCCATATTCATGACTTTCGCCGGAACACTGGTGTATGGGCTTAGTCTCCTACCTAGTTTATTTGGCTTTGGCTTACTCTTAATTTCTCTCCTGAGCATAGTTAGCTTTATAGTGCATCAAAGTCGGGATAAACAGCCACTGATCCGTGTGCAAATGTTTAAAGAAAGTCGCGTATTCAGTATGTCATTAACTACTTCATTCCTTATGTATGGAAGTAATTTTGCCATTATCTTTCTACTGAGTTTATACCTGCAATATATTAAAGGGTTTAGTCCAGCATATGCGGGTCAAATACTCCTAATGCAGGCATTGTGCATGGCTATCGTCGCCCCATTTGCAGGAAAGTTAGCGGATCGTTTTCAAGCTCGAATAGTTGCCACTCTAGGCTGCAGTATCGTGGCTCTTGGCTTCCTCTTTCTAAACCAAATCGATTCCAGTACAACGGCTATTTATATAGCCGCTTCGCTCGGTTTAGTAGGCTTAGGCTTTGGTTTATTTTCAACACCAAATAATAGTGCAATTATGGGCGCAGTAAAGGAGCAAGAGGTTGGTGTTGCTTCAGCTTCGATGAATTTATCGCGCACAATCGGGAATCTAGTTGGTATGAGTATCGTTAATCTGATGATGCACTATTACATGGGAGATGCCACGTTTACGCCGGAAAATAACCCAGCATTAATGCAGATTATTTCTTTATCTTTAATGTTGTCACTGGTATTTGTGATTATCGCTAGTTTCGTTTCTGCAGTTAGGGGGAAACAGTAGTCTCCCCAATAATTATTTATATTGTTATTAACTGCCAAACACCGACCAACCTGTTTTATTTGCGAATAACTCTAGCGCCTCAGTACCTAGTTTACTATTACCAATAACATCCAAACCAGGTGACCACACTGCTATAGATGCTTTGCCTGGTGCTATCGCGAGTATTCCGCCGCCAACGCCACTCTTTCCAGGAAGTCCTACTCTGAAAGCAAACTCACCGGAACCATCATAATGTCCACAGGTCAGCATAAGCGCATTGATTCGTTTTGCTCGCTGCGGCGTCACGATGGCATAGCCTGTGGCAGGGTTAATTCCGTCATTTGCCAAAAATAAGCCTGCTTTGGCTAATTGCTGGGTAGTCATGGCAATGGAGCAGTGATGAAAATACGTTCTCAAGACGGCATCGACAGGGTTATTAAAGTGCCCAAACGATGCCATAAAATAGGCTAATGACGCATTTCTGTTACCCGTTTCAACTTCGGAACGTGCTACTTTATAGTCAATGGCGATACTGTCATCGTCCGCTAGAAAACGCATGAACTGTACAATTTCAGCTAAGGCTTCTTCTGACTGACTACTTTGTATTATCGTGTCCGCAATAGCTATTGCACCGGCGTTGATAAAAGGATTACGCGGCTTACCATGTTCATGCTCTAGTTGAACAATTGAATTGAAGGGGTCGCCGGATGGCTCTCGACCAACTCTAGTCCAAATGTGTTCACCAAGTTTCCCTAAGGCGAGTGTTAACGTAAATACCTTAGAAATACTTTGAATAGAGAATGAAGTTTGTGCACACCCCGCGCTGTAGGTTTCTCCGTTTGGTAAAGCAACACTAATTGCGAACTGGTTTGGATCTACACGCGCAAGTTGAGGAATGTAGGACGCAACCTTACCTTTATCTGGCGAGGCCGCCATTTTCTGCGCTATTTCATCAATTATTGCTTGCAAGGTATCACCGATTTATGAGTTGTGCCAACATCCTATATCAAACAATGAGGATATCCAATTCAAGCTTGTTTTTTTACTTTTGCTCACGTTCAATATATTCTACTGTTTACAAATATTTAACACGGAAAGCATTATGAATAAAACACCTATGTGGTTGGTTGTTGTTGCCGTTGTCGCGTTGTTTTGGAATTTGATAGGCGCCGCTGCGGTCATCATGAACTTTATGATCTCGCCTGAGGCGCTAGCGGCCATGTCCACAGCGCAGCAGCAAATGTACGCAGATACACCTAGTTGGTCTTCATATGCTTCCTTGTTAGCAGTGGTAACTGGCTCTTTAGGTTGTGTTGCCTTGCTCATGAAAAAAGCTTGGGCCGTGCCTTTATTCGCCTTGTCGCTTATCGGTTTAATAGTGCAAAATATCGGAATCTTTATCGTTGTAGATGCTGTTGCGGTATTAGGCAATACGGTGTTATTCATGCAAAGTGGTGTGGCTATTATTGCTATTGGCTTATTGCTTCTAGCTAGAATGGCGAAGCAGCGAGGCTGGATAGCTTAAGTAAGAATAGCTTAGTAGGCTTACGGAGCCGTAATCTCCGCATTAGCTGCATACCTGGTGACATAAAAAAGAGCGCTTAGCGCTCTTTTTTGGTTTAACTAGGTTTATTTCGCTTTCGCAAAGGCCTTTGCTAAATACGCCTCAAATTCAGGTTGAGCAGCCTTTGTATCTTTCGCTATCGCCTGAACTTCTGGCATTGCATTTAGCTTCGCAAACAGCTCTTTCGAACCAGGTGCTTCAGCCAATAAATCAATATCAAATAGCTTTTTCGCAACAACGGACGCTAAGCTAGCAGAATACAAAAAGAAAATATCTGCACCTGTCAGTTTATCTCCAGCTAGATAAGGTGAGAATGAAGCTGCACGAGATAGCGCTTGCATGCCATTGAGTAAGGCACGTTTTACTTCTGTTTTGGTCTGCTCATGAACTGGCACGCCCCAAAATGCTTCTGTATGACAACGTCGAGCAGGTAATTCAATGTATAACTCAATCATCTTCATTAACTCTCGTACTCGTGCTCGTTCGTATGCTGTGCCTGGGATCAGCGGTTTTTCGGGAGACAGTTCATCCAAGTACTCCATGATCACATTGGTTTCAATCAGCACACCGTCCTCTGTTTCTAAGGCTGGCACTTTGCCGGTGGGACAAATTGCGAGATATTCTGGCGTTTGGTTGGGGTAGGTAACAACAGCCTCATATTCGATACCTTTTATTGCCATTGCTAGTTTCAGCATGTTGTAATAGTTACTAACGTCAAATCCGTATAATTTAAGCATTTTATTATCTCAACTGTGGTCAAAAGTTTTAAACTACTGTTGCGCTTTATTGTCAGATTTGCAACATTCTAATTCTTATAGTGAAGTATCATTTTTTTGAACGTAAGGAAAAACTATGCATATAGTTTGCGCGCATTGTTCATCTACCAATCGAATCCCAGAAGATAAGACGCATATTGGTGCTAAGTGTGGAAAGTGTGGTGAAGCAATATACAGTGGCACGCCAGTCAATCTTAATGATGCTAGCTTCTACCAATTTGTTGAAAAAAATCACATGCCCGTCATTGTCGATTTTTGGGCGGAATGGTGTGGTCCATGCAAAGCCATGGGGCCTGCTTTTGAGAGCGTTGCAAAAGAATCGGACGGCATTTTGTTCGCCAAAGTTAATACAGAGAATGCGCCAAGTGTTTCAGCCGATGCCGTTATTCGATCGATACCAACCTTGATTTTCTTTCACAAAGGGAAGGAGATTGACCGTGTATCTGGGGGCTTGAGTGAGTCACAAATCAAGCAGTGGATTATGCAAAGCTTGCAAAAACTGTAAAATTCGAGACTAAACAACAAGTTTGGGTTATAAATACTTTATGATTTACACATGCAAACAGGATTGTCATTGGACAACTTAATTATACCACTCGTCATTGTCGGCTTGCTTTCAATTGCTTGCCAATATTTAGCTTACAAAGTTCGCGTACCTGCCATATTATTTTTACTAATTATGGGTATTGTCGCAGGCCCTGTTACCGGAGTTATTGATGCCGACGGTCTGTTTGGCGACTTGCTGTTTCCTGTCGTTTCACTCTCCGTTGCCATTATTCTATTTGAAGGAGCGTTAACGCTGCGTAGGCAAGATTTAAGTGGCCATGGTTCGATGGTGCGAAATCTTTGTACCATTGGAACATTGGTGACCATGTTGGTGGTAGCACCTGTGGCGCACTTTACATTGGATATGTCGTGGGAAATGTCGTTTTTGCTAGGAGCAATAGTTACTGTGACGGGTCCGACCGTTATTGTCCCTATGCTACGAACGGTTCGACCCAGCAATAAAGTTTCCAATATCCTTCGTTGGGAAGGGATCATCATCGATCCTATCGGTGCCTTGCTAGCGGTGCTTGTATTCGAGTACATCATATCCACACAAGATGCGCTTACCCATACTCTGTATGCTTTTGGCTTAACTGTTTCTGTCGGATTTGGAATCGGTATAGCCGTTGGGTATTTCTTAGGCTTGGTGTTACGTCATCACTGGATCCCTCATTACTTAATGAATACTGCTGTTCTAACCATTATGTTAGGCGCATTTGCAATTTCAAACCTTATTGCGCATGAATCGGGACTTCTGACCGTCACGGTAATGGGTATTCTTATGGCGAATATGAAGGATGTGGATGTCGACGACATTTTGGAATTTAAAGAAACTCTGAGTGTTTTGTTAATATCAGGCTTGTTCATTCTTCTCGCATCTCGTATTGAGTTGAACGCGATCCTTGATGTTGGTTGGGGTTCAGTATTGGTGCTCGTTGCGGTGATGTTTGTAGCGAGGCCATTAGGCGTGTTTTTATCATCCATTGGTACTGGACTAAAATGGCGAGAATTGGCTCTACTAAGTTGGATAGCACCAAGAGGGATCGTGGCTGCGGCAGTATCTGCTTTGTTTGCTTTGAAATTAGAAGCTTTGGATTATGCTCAAGCTGAAATGCTCGTCCCGATGGTGTTTTTAATCATCATCACAACAGTTGTTTTGCAAAGTCTAACAAGTGCAAAAGTGGCTGAACTCTTAGGTATTCGAGCGCCGGCACCTACAGGATATTTGATCTTTGGAGGAGCCCAATTTAGTCGCATGTTTGCAAAAGAACTCATGACTCACAACGTTCCTGTATGTTTGGCCGACACTAACTATGAAACTATAAAATTAGCAAGAATGGACGGTGTTCCCACTTACTTTGGGAATCCGATGTCTGAACATGCTGAGCGAAACTTGGATTTAACCGGTCTTGGTAAAGTTTTAGTGATGTCACCTTATCGTCAATTGAACCCACTTGTTACATATCACTTTGAGCATGAAATGGGTAAAGGTTCAGTTTTAGGCTTGAGTAATGGTGAGTTGCAGAAGCGTCCGAGCCATCAGGTATCTGAATCTTATTCCAAAAAGTTGGGCCTGTTTGCGGAAAATATTTCCTATGGGAAGTTAGCTGGGTTTACATCGAAAGGTGCAAGTATCAAAACCACAAAGCTGTCTGAAAACTTCAGTTATGACGATTATAAGGAAGAATATAAAGATAGATGCTTACCATTGTGTGCGATCAATGCGGAAGGGAAGCTAAAGTTATTTACAACGTCTAGCGATATGAAACCAAAAGCTGGATGGCAAATTGTGAGTTTGATAACAAGTGAGAAGGCATCAAATACAGAGGCTTAGATTAAGCCTCTTGAAGCCTTTCGATTTGTTGCGCAACGTTTAGCAAGTTGCCTGTTTTCACCCAAATTTTTGCGCCAAGCCCGCCGGTACTGAGCTTCAAAAACTCTCCGGCGGGAACGCGTAACCAGTCAAATTGCTGAAGTTTTACCTTATCGTGCTCAACTGTACCTTCCATCACTAAAACTTCATTACCATCGCAAGCTTCGCTACTCCACCGAGTATTTGGCTGCAAGTTCACTAGTTTTACCTGTTCATATTGGTCGCTAAACAAAAGACGCTCAAGCACTGTGTTCTCTTCATTCTTAAAAGCGATTTCCGCTTCGTCCATTATGACGTTTACATGCTGGCGATCTTCTGGCTGAAATTGCCATAGCTTTACGAATATCACGCAACCCTCTTTTGAGCCAGGCTGATGCTTTGACTGAGGAGGGTTTCGAACGTATGAGCCAGCTGGATAATCCCCATTTTCATCTTGAAAAACACCTTCGAGCACGATGAACTCCTCACCACCACCGTGAGTATGGGGGGAGAAATGACTGTTTGGTGCATACTTTACAATGCTGGTGGCACGGGCAAGCTCATCACCCACTCGGTCGAGGGGTTTTCTATGAACACCTGCCATCGGTGATGGAATCCATTCCTCCTTGCTGGTATGCACTAAAGCTACTTCTTGGAAATTCGCGTTGATTTTCATTATTAGTCCGTTGTTTACCGTATAGAATCACACATTATTGCGATTGCTGAATTGCGATTGCTGAATGGCGATTGCTGAACTAGATATAGCCAATACAATATCGCAAAGTGCTGTGAGTGTGCTTTGTATATATCCTAAATAGTCAAATGGTTCACATGAAAATCGCGTAAATGTCCTAAGGTTTGCGCTATATCAAGTATTGGCCTGCTTATTGTGATTAATTACTCAATGGCTCTTGATACTAATTAGAATAAGAATTATTCTTATTTAACTAATTTTAATGACACTGATTACCTCACGGCAACCGCATTGGATCGCCGTTTTCCACACACTATGAAGGTGTAAATCAGTAATTATGAAGAGAGCACTATGACTGTCTGGGATATTCCTTCAAAAAAATCGGCTTCGATAACAGATCTTTGTATTTCGATGCAGTCTGATGTTGCAATTAGATTGCAGGAAATGGGTTTTGAAGAAGGGCAGTTAATTACCTGCATCAAACGAACCGCATTTAACGGCCCGACTATCATTCAACTGGGTGATTGCGTCTATTCATTGGAACAAAGTATAGCTAATCATGTAAACGTTAACGCGATATAAAATGCAAAAAATTCTTCTTGTTGGTAAGCCCAATTCGGGCAAAAGTCTGCTGTTCAATCAATTAACAGGATTAAGGCAGAAAGTCGCTAATTTCCCCGGTGTAACCGTAGAGCTGAAAAGCGGCGTATTCAATGCTTTTTCGCATAATGCCAGCCCTAAAACGGGTGAAGCATATGATGGGAAAGCAGAGCAGAAATTCGAACTTATTGATTACCCTGGCACATATTCTCTAAAGTCTTTATCGAAGGATGAGTCAATTGCGATTGAACAGCTGTTGGCCGCAATGTCCGATGAAGAAACCAGCGTCATTTTATGTAACCTCGATGCTACCCGCATGGAACGTTCACTTGTCTTTGCGTTGCAGGTGCAAGAAATTGCTAAACAGTATGATAAAACGGTCGTTTTCACATTGAACATGATTGATGAGTTGCTGCGCTTTAATCATTCGATTGATACCATTGAATTGAGCAAAAAGTTGGGAAGCCCAGTCTTTGCTGTGTCTGCCAAGACGCTAATTGGCATCAACGAATTACAAAAGGGATTGAGTGAAATAGCGGTATCCCCGGAAAAATTTCGAGTGAAAGCAACGGAGATCAATCAACAAGCTAGTGGGGTGGCGGCCAAAATTCTCGCGAAAGAGTTTGCGATACAAGCCGACATTGTGCTTAAAAGACAAAATAAGATAGACAGCCTTTTACTAAATTCCGTGTTTGGTGGAATAGCCTTTTTGCTAATTATGTTCTTCTTGTTCCAAGCCATATTCACGTGGGCCACTCCTCTCATGGATGCTACAGAGAGCGGAATAGGCATTTTGGCGAATCTCGTTTCTGGTTTTGTCGGTGAAGGCTTGTTAAATGATTTCATCCGCGATGCGATATTTGGTGGTTTAGGCTCATTCCTTGTTTTCGTGCCACAAATAATGGTCTTAACACTCATCATTGGTTTGCTAGAGGATAGTGGTTACTTAGCTAGAGCAGCGCTGATTTGTCATAAGCCTCTAAGTTTCTTTGGATTGTCTGGCCGCAGTTTTATTCCTTATTTATCGGGCCACGCCTGCGCAATACCTGCAATACTAGCGGCGCGAACAATAGAATCGCCGCGTAAACGCTTTGTGACCATGCTCACTGTCCCATTGATGTCCTGTTCCGCAAGACTACCGGTTTATGCGCTTCTCATCGCTGTATTGGTGCCTGATGTAAGTTATTTGGGAGGCTGGGTTAACCTGCAAGGTGTAATGTTCTTCGTCCTATATTTCTTTGGTATTTTGACAGCGCTGATAGTTAGCGCGGTATTAAATAAGATGACGAAGGATTCGAAAGAGTACCAGGATATGCCGTTTATCTTAGAGCTTCCTTCTTACCGTTTACCGCATTGGCAACCTTTGTTTTACCGAATATTGAACAGCGGCACACAGTTTATTAAACGAGCGGGTCCAATTATTTTTGTTGTTTCATTGGTCATTTGGTCCCTAGGATATTTTCCTAACAACGGCGATTTACAAAACTCATACCTGTCGGCAATAGGACAGTGGATCGAACCCGTTTTCGCGCCTATGGGCGTAGACTGGCGTTATGGTGTCGCTATTCTTGTTTCTTTCCTTGCACGCGAAGTGTTTGTGGGAGTGTTAGGAACTATGTTTAGCATAGAAAATGCTGATGAAAATATTGCGGGTTTGGCTGCGAACCTAGAAGCTGATGGGCTTTCACTCGCTTCGGGCGTAGCGCTGTTAGCATTCTATGTTATCGCGTTGCAGTGTGTGGCTACCGTCGCGACACTCAAAGCGGAGTTAGGTAAAAATCGCTACGCATGGGGAGCATTTGTTGCTTACGGCTTGCTGGCCTATCTTGTTTCTATGACTTTGTATGCGGTGATTTCAAGCTATTAATACTAGATTGCTTTCAGCTTTGGGATTTAACAATAGCGTTTATTGCTGCGTAGCTTTATGGATTAGGCTGTGTTATGGATTAGGTAAAGTTATATAAGACGCAAGGTTATGAAAGGCGCAAGGTTATAGAGGACGGAACTTTTTTAAAGACGCAAGGTTTTAGAAAGCGCAACGTTATAGATTTCGCAGTGTTATGGTATGTTTGTTTATTAGCAACAAAAATACGAATAGGCTAAAGGAATCGAAACAATGGCAAATAAGTACACGCTTTATGGCGCCCAACTGTCGCTTTATACGGGCAAGCTACGTTCATATTTGCGATATAAGCAAATTCCATATGAGGAGGTTTTTTCCTCACGAAAAGTCTATAAGGATATTATTATTCCAAAAACAGGGGTTCAATTTATCCCTGTATTAAAGACACCGCAAGATGAGTATTTGCAAGATACTTCTGCAATCATGGATGTCTTAGAGCTTGAATTCAAAGAACGCTCAGTTATACCAAATACACCTAAACAAAAACTCATTTCAGCCATTCTGGAAATGTGGGGTGATGAATGCTTGCTTCTTGCCGCAATGCATTATCGCTGGAACCATGACAACTTCCCCTTTATTTATGAAGAGTTTGGCGAAATAGCCTTACCGAATATGCCCGCCTTTATTCGTCGTTTTGTAGGTAAAAAACTAGGCGCGAAATTCAAAGGTTTTGTTCCAATGTTAGGAATAACGCCAAACAGTATTCCCGCCATTGAGGATTGGTATGAGCATCATGTGCTGCCAATATTAGATAAACATTTTGCTAAGCATGAGTATTTACTTGGTGGCCGTCCAAGTACTGGCGATTTTGGTCTTATGGGCCCGCTTTACGCGCATCTATATCGTGATCCAGCTTCGGGTAGATTAATGAAGCAGATAGCGCCTAATGTATCGAAGTGGGTAGAGCGAATGAATCAAACCAGCGCTGCTTGTGGTGAGTGGCTGGCAGATGATGAAATACCTGATACCTTGTTTGCGCTATTAAAGCGTCAGTTTGTTGAGTTTTGGCCTTTACAAATAACCACCTTAGCGCGCAGCCAAGCGTGGATGAAAGAAAATCCTGAAAAGAAAAAGCTCCCCAGAATGCTTGGTGAACACACTATTCAAATTGGCGATATCAGCGAAAAATGCGCAGTGAGATCGTTTAGTCATTGGAAGTTGCAGCGTATTCTTGATTTATACGGAAGTTACAGTGACAGCGAAAAAGCCAGTGTTGATCCACTGTTAAATGAGTTGGGTGGATTGGAAATGATGCAAACAAAGGTTGAGCAACGCGTAACCAGAGAGAACAATTTATTAGTAAAAGAAGGCTCCAACTAAAAGGGCTCAATTAAGAGCCCATTTCAAATTTAACTAGTTAATTTATTTTTAGCCAACCAAGTGATTTAGTGAATACAAATCACGCGTTTGATTCGATTGCTTTCTAACTTCCTCTAGTGCCTTCGCTTCACTTATCGCGAACAAAGTATTAATGAGACGATTGAAGTGCAAATGCATCGCTGCGCGAGCTTCAGACGAATCACGTTTTTGTAAGGCTAGGTAAATATTTCTGTGCTCGTCTAAGCGATCTTTGTCGCTGCGATCACAAACATTTTTATATGCGTTGATGATTTCAGGTTCTGAGTCACGAAGTTCCCAAAATTTTTCTACAGCGATGAGTACCGCATTATTGCGCGTCGCTTTGGATATAATAAGATGGAACTCACGATCGGCTTTCTCGGGCTCAACACCTTTTTCCATCGCAATGAGGGTTTTATCTAATTCAACTAGTTCGTCTTCAGTAATAGTAACCGCGGCTAATGCTGCTGCCTCACCCTCTACTAGGGCTCTTGCTTGAGTTAACTCAAATGCACTGACTTTACGCTCAGATGTTCGTTTTGCCGGGTTTTCTAGCACATACACGCCAGAGCTAGTTTTCACTTCAACACGCCCTCTAACTTCAAGTGCAATGATCGCTTCTCGTATTGTTGGGCGGCTTACTTTAAAGGTTTCAGCGAGCTCGCGCTCAGGAGGCAAGCGACTTCCTGGTGGATACATACCCGAATCAATTAGTGCTTCAATTTTTTCGACAATCTGCCAGAACATGCGGCGGTTTTTCATTGGTTTACCTCTACCTACGCGAACGCAAGAGTTTCTGTTTTAACCCACTTTAGGATTTTACTATTATGACCCGATATTTTAACTCAAACGGACGTATTTAAAACCACTTAATTGTTGTAAAGTTTATAAAATATCGCAGTAATTAACATAAATCATACATCTTTTGCGTGATATTACCAATAAAATTCAAATTGGTAATAACCTATTCTTTAAAATGGTTGACAATAACTGCTCATATTGGTTATATATTGCCGTGAAATAAATATTCAGCGACGCCCACTGAATAAAACGAACTGTATTAGTATGTGTTAGTCTGGTAAAACAGGACTTAAGACCATCAAATAAGATAAGTTATTGGGGTTTTAAAATTGCATACTTGTGAGGATATTTTATGAACCAAAGTAAGACGTTTATATTTGGCGCAACGCATCCGATTGAAGATTTAGGCGACGGTATAAAACGTCAGTTAATGGGCCTTAACCAACAAATTTTAATGGCCAAAGTCTGGTTTGAAACCAACGCCATTGGATATGTGCATACGCATTTTCACTCACAAGTAAGCTATGTTGAAAGCGGCGAGTTTGAGGTGATGGTTGACGGCGAAAAAGAAATTTTAAAGGCGGGCGATTGCTTTTATGTTGAGCCTAACGCAGAGCACGGTGCAATATGCCTCAAAGCAGGCGTTTTGATTGACGTGTTTAGTCCATGCAGAGAAGACTTTCTCGCGTAACATTCATGTTTAACTAATGAATGCCGAAGCACGAGACAAATCAAGGTAGAGATTGATCGTGATCAGTTTCGAGATTTTTAATTAGAAAATACAAATTGTATTGGGTAAGTAGAGTAGGCATCCATGGTGTTTAAAAATAAAAAGTTAGCTTCAGCGCAAGAATCTAATCCAACAGGAAGTTTGGTTTTTGCTGGCGAGTGCATGCTGGAGTTAGTTAACAAAGACCCCGATACAATCCGTAAATCCTTTGCGGGCGATTTGTATAATTCCAGTGTTTACTTAAAGCGTGCTTTCCCACAACAAGATGTTCAATTCATGTCCTGTATTGGACAAGACTCCCTGAGCGATCAATTACTTGAGCGTTTAGCTGGCGAGTCGGTAGGCACCAACTGCTTAGCATCCATTGATACTCATCATTTAGGCGCCTATATGGTGGTAACTGATGAGCACGGCGAACGTTCCTTTATATACTGGCGCAGTGATTCGGCGGCTAAACGCATGGTCACGGCTTTAAGTGATGAGCAAAAGCAACTACTTAAACAAGCGCGACTGTTTTTCTTTTCCGGCATCTCGATCGCTATTCTGTTGCAAGAAGAGCGCGAAGCCTTTTGGTTGTTGCTCGAAGAATTGCAATCTGCGGGCGTGAGTATTGCATTCGATCCCAATTATCGTCCCCAACTTTGGGAAAACGCTGATATTGCCAAAGCTAATATCGAAAAAGCATTTCAAATAGCTGATTGGCTGTTGCCAGGTGTTGATGATTTCGACAAGCTTTATGGCATGAACGATGTGGAAGAATGCATCCAATTTTGCTTGCAGTTTAAACCTTCCGAATTAGTGATGAAACAAGGTGAACAGACCGTTCATATAATCACTGAGTCTGGCCGCGAAAGCATTCCAGTAGTAGCTAATGACAATGTTGTTGATACTACGTCGGCTGGTGACGCATTCAATGGCGTATATCTAGGTGCACGCGCATCGGGTAAAGATATTCGTAGCTCGGCGCTTGCTGCAAGTTCAGCTGCCAGCAAAGTAATCGAGACACCTGGCGCTATTATGCCTAAAGATTTGTTTGATCAGTTCTGGAACGATTACAAGAAACGCTTATAACAAAAAGGGATGCTTCTCTTTCGCAGAGAATGCCTACTCTAAGCCACTTTTCTACTGCATATTCGCGCGTAGAGAGATGAGCAACAAAAAATAATAATAATATCTCTAGAAGATAACCATAAAACCGACAGAAAAACCTACGCAGAATATAGGCGGTATTTTTACGCCCTAAGAAACGTATTTTAACAATCTGAGCCAGCCAAAGAAGGAGGCGAAATGAGCACTATAGTGTTTGTCAGAGAGCAGGTAGAGAATGAACGTCGGTGCAGTTTACTTCCAATAAATGTGAAAGCTTATACTAAGCTTGGCGCCACGATCTTAATTGAATCGGGAATTGGAGAAACGGTAAATATTCAAGATTCAGATTATGCAGAAGCGGGCGCAACTGTTGAGGCTGATCGAGAAGCATTACTCGCAAAAGCGGATTTTGTAATGTCCATCCATCCTTTAACAAAGGCGGATTTAGAGAAGACTAAAACGAGCGTCTGTTGCATTAGTTTTTTAGACCCTTTCAATGCACACGACCATATTAAATGGCTACAAAAAACGGGGCGCTCAGCCTTAAGCGTTGAGATGATACCACGCAGTAGCCGCTGTCAGAAAATGGACGCATTAAGTTCACAAGCCAGCCTCGCCGGATATGTCATGGTTGCTAAAGCCATGTCAACGTTGCCTCGCGTATTCCCAATGATGATGACGCCTGCCGGTACATTGAAACCAGCGAAAGTTTTCGTGATTGGCGCTGGTGTCGCTGGCTTACAAGCGATAGCGACAGCCAAACGACTTGGTGCCTCAGTAACCGCCTATGACACACGAGAAGTGGTTGCTGAGCAGGTTCGCTCGCTCGGTGCAAAATTCTTAGCAATTGATATTGGTGAAACCGGACAAACCGAACAAGGTTACGCGAAAGCACTCACACCAGAACAAATCGAAATTCAACAACAAGCTCAAGCAGCTTGTATTGCGGACTCTGATGTCGTGATCACCACGGCACAACTATTCGGCAGAAAGCCGCCATTACTTATTAAAAAAGACGTTATTGCGAAGATGAAACCGGGTAGTGTCATTGTTGATATGGCAGCAGAAAATGGTGGCAATGTGGAAGGTAGTGTAGCTGGCAGCATTGCGAATGTAGAGGGTGTTAACGTCATTGGCACAGGGAACTGGGCGAGCGAAGTTGCACTAGACGCAAGCCAAATGTATGCAAACAATTTACAGGCACTTTTGCTTGAATTCTGGGATAGCGAAAACAAAACTATTCAGCTTAATTTAGAGGACGATATTCTGCAAACCGCGCTTATCACTCATGCTGGAGAGTTGATTAATCCTACAATCAAAGCGCTATTAACAGAGGAGAAAGCGTAATGTCATTTATATATCTTTCAATGATCTTAATGTTGGCGATATTCTTAGGCTTTGAACTCATTCGAAAAGTACCTGCAACCTTGCACACACCTTTAATGTCCGGTGCAAACGCCGTTTCAGGTATTACTTTGATAGGGGCAATAGCGTATTCAGGTAATGAGAACCTACTACTAGCGCAAATTCTTGGCACTGTTTCAGTATTCCTTGCAACGATTAACGTGGTTGGCGGCTATATGGTTACAGACCGTATGCTTGCCATGTTCAAAAGTAAGTAAGGGATCACTATGTTGAATACAGAATTTATCATCAACGCGGTATATGTACTCAGTGCTGCGCTATTTATTTTAGGGCTGAAATTACTCAGCCATCCTTTAACCGCAAGACGCGGAAACATGCTTTCTGCTCTGGGCATGCTAGTTGCTATTTGTGTCACTCTCATTGATCAGAACATACTTGCCTATGAATGGATACTCGCGGCTATACTTGCAGGTAGTGCGGTCGGTGCCTTCATTGCTAAAAAAGTGCAATTAACAGAAATGCCTGAGTTGGTATCTCTTCTAAATGGTGTCGGTGGTTTGGCTAGCTTGCTTGTGGCATTGGCTATGGTTGAAACAGATGCAGCCATTTCAAGTCATTTGCTAATCATTGTTCTGTTGGCCATCGCAATTGGTGGTATTACTTTTTCGGGAAGTGTTATTGCTTGGGCAAAACTCAGTGGCAAAGTGGCGAAGTTGGTAAGCAGCGGTTCGACAGTTTTTAAAGGGCAAGCAATAGTAAATGGCTTTATTGTTATCGCTATTGTCACGTTTGGAACGCTGTTCGTGTTGTCTCCTACTGTCGCAATTAGCGGGCTTTATCTTTATGCATTCGTGGGCTTATGTGTCGTGCTAGGGGTAATGCTAGTCATTCCAATTGGCGGCGCTGACATGCCCGTTGTTATCTCTCTTCTGAACAGTTATTCAGGCTTAGCTGCCTGTGCCGCGGGTTTAGCAATCGATAACAACTTATTGATTGTGGCCGGTGCATTGGTTGGTGCAAGTGGCATCATATTAACGAGTGTCATGTGCAAAGCGATGAATCGCTCACTCACTAACGTCTTGTTCTCTGGCTTCCAAGCAGTAAAAACCACTGAGATGAAAATTGAGGGCGAAGTTAAGCCCTTGCCTGCTGAAGATGCATATTACGTATTAGAAGCGGCTCAATCTGTGGTGGTCATTCCTGGGTATGGTATGGCTGTTGCGCAAGCTCAGCATGCAATGAAAGAGCTTCAGGTATTACTTGAAGAGAATGGCGCAGAAGTTGTCTATGGGATTCACCCAGTAGCAGGTCGTATGCCAGGACATATGAATGTATTGTTAGCCGAAGCTGATGTTTCTTACGAATTGCTCTTAGAAATGGACGACGTGAATGCGCGAATGGAAACTTTTGACGTAGCGATTGTAATTGGTGCAAATGATGTTGTTAATCCCGCCGCAAGAGAGATGGAAGGAAGCCCAATTTATGGAATGCCAGTTATCAATGCTGACTTAGCCAAGAATGTTTTCATTCTGAAGCGAGGAATGGCTTCCGGTTTTGCGGGTGTTGAAAATCCACTTTTCTTTAAAGACAATGCACGCATGATCTTTGGAGATGCCAAGGACACCATCAATACAATTATTCGTCAATTCTCAATTTAGAAAGGACGAATTGTAATGCTAAGCGAAGTATTCAATTAGGTCCTAGGGTTAACTTCTATTCCCAATAAGGCCAAATAAGTCATAGCAACTAAGCTAGCGTTGCTATGACTTACTTTTCTATATTCGTATTTGTTGTAAATCAAACATTACTATTTTAGTGCTTTCATTGGGATTTTTGGTATCCTTGCACGTGAAGTATGTTTATTATTTAAAAAAAGAAAAATCGCAACATACAAACCTAACAAACTAGCTCACAGACATATACGGAATATGGTCTGAAAATAAAAGGGAACTTTATGCATTTCAAACGCAATATGTGGTTAAGCTTTGCAGGCGCAACTATTATCATTGTCGCCGTTCTATTTGGTTCACAGCAAAGTGATGCAAACTTGGGCATGCAGCGCAGTTTACCTCAAATTAATCAATACAAATCGCAACACGAATCCAATGTAAACAAGGAATCAAATGCGCAAAGTAGCTATCTTAACTACTGACAAACTCGAAGACTTTTTTGTTTATGATCAAATGCTTGAGGCCCCGCTGAAACAGTTGGGTTGGGCTTATTCTGAAGTTTCTTGGCACGCAAAAAATCATAATTGGGATGAATATGACGTGGTTGTTGTTCGCAGCACTTGGGATTATCAGGCGCATTGTGAAGAATTTCTAGCTTGCCTACAAGAAATTGAGAACTCATCAGCTACGCTTTGTAACTCAATGTCGTTAATAGAATGGAATATCTCTAAAACATACTTAAAAGAACTCGAAGATAAAGGTGTGCCGATTATTCCAACGCTTTGGGCTGAAAAGCTTCAAGAACATCATTTTCCTCAAGCCTTTGAGAAATTTGAGTGTGATGAAATAGTCATTAAGCCGTATGTTAGTGCCAACGCCGACTTTACCTATCGAATTACTCCAGCTTCAGTTGCTAAACACTTACCCTCAATACTCGCAGAATATGTAGATCGCTCTGCAATGATCCAACCATTCCTAAAAAGTATTGTTGAGCAGGGGGAATACTCATTATTTTATTTTGATTCTCAATACAGTCACACAATTTGCAAGCAGCCTGCAAAAGGTGACTTTCGTGTTCAAGAAGAGCATGGCGGGCAACTAAGCAAAATAGTGCCAACGCCAGAAATGTTGGCTTTAGCACAGCAAACTATAAACGCTCTGCCAAATGAATCATTGTATGCACGAATTGATATTGTGTCGCTTGATGACGTGTTGATGATTATTGAGGTGGAATTAATTGAGCCAAGTTTGTACTTCAACATGGATGCTGCGTCACCAGCGTTTTTTGCGGAAGTCTTTGCGAATAAATTCAGCTAATACGATTTGCTAAAGACATGAAGTTGTCCAGATAGAAACTGGAATACTGCTTTTACATTAAATCCTTCTTTTGCACTAATCTAGCTGGGTACGAGTGTGGCTAGGTATGAGTGTGGCTGGGTATGAATAGACGGCTCTTCGCTCAGTGCGGAGTCGAGGAGCCGCGTTAAATAAAAGCTATTTTCTAAATCACATTCAGAGTGACTTTGATGTTGCCCCGAGTCGCATTCGAGTATGGACATACTTCGTGAGCTTTATCTACTAGCTCTTGCGCTTGCTTTTTGTCCATGTCACCTAGTGAAATATTCAACTCTGCCTCAATGCCAAAACCTTGTTCAATGGGGCCAATAGTAACACTTGCATCGACATAAGAGTCTTCAGGTAGTTCAATTTTCTGAGGGCCAGCGACTGCTTTTAAGGCACCGATGAAACAGGCTGAGTAGCCAGCAGCAAACAATTGTTCTGGGTTTGTGCCCGGGCCATCATTGCCTCCCAAAGACTTTGGTGCGCTTAATTTCACTGACAATTTATCATCATCTGACTTCGCTGAACCACCGTCACGACCTCCAGTGGTGTGCGTTTTAGCAGTATATAAAACCTTTTGTAATTCGTTCATTTTGCCTCCTTAGCATTACTATTAATAATCACTCTAACTTACGAGTGCCTTGCTTAATTCGATCATGCTTCCTAGGTTCTTCCTAGCTCTATTCTATGGGCAACAATCCAAAGCACAATCCCTATTAAGATTAGCAGATTTATTCTTTTCGAGATCTTAATTTCAATAAGGCCGTAGAAATCACCATTCACTTGAGTTAACTCATGAAGCACCATCGAGTGAAATCTTTAATTTAAATACTACGAGGCAATATTATATGAATAAGTTATTTAAAGTACTCTCAGCTAGTTTTTTTACTTTAGCATTATCTTTCACAGCAGCAGCAGGGCATCACGGAATGAAGAAAGACATCGTTGATACCGCTGTTGCCGCTGGTGATTTTAATACTTTGGTAACCGCAGTAAAAGCAGCAGATCTTGTTGAAACGTTGAAGGGCAAGGGTCCATTTACGGTATTTGCGCCGACCGATGCAGCTTTCGCAAAGGTACCGGAAGCAACATTGAATAGCCTGTTAGCGGACAAAGCAGCACTGAGCAATGTACTTACCTACCATGTTGTTGCTGGTAAAGTAATGGCGGCAGATGTTGTTAAGTTGACTAGTGCTAAAACAGTGCAAGGCCAATCAATCAGTATTGAAGTTAAAGATGGTGTGGTCTATGTCGACGGTGCTAAAGTAACCGCTACTGATATCAAAACTAGTAATGGTGTCATTCACGTAATTGATTCAGTGATTCTACCTAAGTAACTGATAAAATTTAAGTTCAGATATAGCCCACATTTGTGGGCTTTTTTATCTCATAAACTAATGTTCTTGCTATACTCATAAAATGAGCGCTCCAAAGCTAGTCGGGATTCTAGGATCTGCAAATAGATGTTTGAAGTCTTTTTGACAGCTTTATCTACCGATGAACATGCTATAAAGTTGAGCTTAAGATCTTCGACACATTCGTTTCTTTTAAATTTGAGTTAACTTAAAGCGGAGTTAAGTTTGCATAAATTGTTGCTGGTTTTAATTACTTTCGTACTTACGACAACATCAGCTTTGTGCTTAAACGGAAAGCACGAGCCCAGCGTACCTGAATCATTTGTGCTTCAGTGGGGATTTGTGTACATGCCACCTTTGGCATACCAAGATGAAGAAGGTAAAACAAAAGGTGAGTTAGCTGAAATGATGACGGCAGTTAGCAAGCTCAGCGGCATCGCTCATGAACCCATGCAATTCCCAAATGCCAGAGCCATTTTCAACCTTAATCAAAAGAAAATCAATTTTGCCATTGGTATGAAATCTTTGATAGACAACAAAGAGGGTTTTATAACAAGCACCTTTCCTGTCTCTAAAGTCCAATTACTGATTGTGCATTTAGAAGAGACAGAGGCTGTCAATTCGATTGAAGAATTGAAAGGAAAGGACTTGGTACTGTTAAGTGGTTACACATATGGCGGCTTACGAGGTAAATTTGAAGAGATAGCTGCTAATACCTTTAATGTGGACAATCATAACCGTGCTATCGAAGGATTGAAGTTAAAAAGAGGAGACTACGCTTTGCTCTATAAAACGTCTAGCGAGTTTAGTCTTGGCAACAATAATCCAGCGGATTTTAAGTCGACCATTGTCGGTGAAGTTGAATTATTCTTCATGCTTAATAAAAATGTGGAGCAATCAAGCTTAATTATGCAGAAGTTAGAGAGTTCATTCCTGTGTTATAAAGAAATGTTAACTTCAGTGCGCGATCAAACAAACATTCATGATTATGTTGCAAGGTCTTTCAATAAACCAAAGTGTGATATACAGTAATTTAGCTGTAATGTTTAGGATAATTTAGAGCTCGCCTAGTCTAGCTCTGCAAAGGCGTTATATGGACGAACTATGAACCGAGACTTGCCTATGGATGCAAAGCAAAAATTAACGCTCACATTTCGCGTTGAACCCGGCTGTTTAGGCCCTGACGGCGCAGCACATATAGAAGCTTTTTGTGCGCATGCTCAAAACCTATTTGCTGAATTGGACGAGGATTTCGTGCAATGTAAGCTGATTCCCCGATACGATAAATTACTGCCAGAAACTGAATACCGGATAAATGGCAAAGGTTTAAGCGAGCAACAAGCAGCTCTTTATCTGAACGCGCTTGGCAAAAACCTCGACGAGTTTGAAGAGCAATTACAGGATCGCATCGCAGAAACAATTGACGAATTCTTGAACCGCTAAAAATCACTTTAAAAGCACCATAGTCTGCGTGTTTGCTTACATTTTGTTTCTTAAACAATTCTTATCTTGGACTGATCGTGATAGTTGGCCAAGTAACGAGTCGGAGTCATGAATTAAATCTATGTTGTACAAACTGGTGGCATTATTAGCGTTCCCTTTGTTGATTGCACAAGGGAAACACTTAAGAAAGCGGGCGTTGATTTTGCCTGAAGCTGATGGTGAACGTTGTGGCATCGCGCAAAATTTATCAAAACCGAAACTTTCCATATTGATATTAGGTGATTCTGCTGCGGCCGGCGTGGGTGTCTGCCATCAAGAACAGGCTTTACTGGGGCAATTAATTAAACACCTGAAGCAGCATTTTGACTTGCATTGGGCTTTGATTGCGAAGACTGGTGCACAAACGAAAGATATGATTTCAATGCTAAACGATGAAAAGCTAGAGCATAGTTTTGACATCATCATAACGAGTTTAGGTGTCAATGACGTTACGTCACTACAAACTTCTAAAGATTGGTTGGCAGCTCAACAAAAGCTGCACAAACATTGCTTTGAAACCTTCAATACTAAGCACATTATTGTGAGTGGTATGCCGCCAATGCACAAATTTCCATTATTGCCGCAGCCACTGCGATGGGTAATCGGAAGCAGAGCAAAAGCATTTGATAAACTGCAATTCAGTCACATAGCAACTTGCGCAAATAAAAGCTACGAACCCTTAACCTTCAACTTAGACAAAAGCGCGATGGCAAAAGATGGTTTCCATCCGGGAGAGGATATTTATAAGGAATGGGCAAAAGTATTAAGTAAGCGAATTATTGATATTGAGCCCTAATAACTATGTTCTGCACAGAAATTAACTTGAAGTGAAACACAAAAATAGGCAGACTCTTTGACGAATCAACTATTCATGGAATGAATTAATGAAATTAACCAACCTTGCAACAAGAAACCCCGCGATTTATTTCAATTCTGGCCTTCTTATCCTGTTTTTCCAATTTCTGCTTGCGGGCTCCGTATTCGCCGATGAACTTGATGACTGGAAATTAGTGAAATCGGCAAACATGGAGTTGTACACCGATTATGATGACGACATAGCTATTGAAACTCTCGAGAAATTTGAGATTTTTAGAGCGGTAACAATCAATCTTCTGAAAAGCGACACGAAGCAAAACCTCTTGCCAGTTAAGATTTTCTTATTTAGAACTGAAAATATGTGGAAAAACCTGCAATACGCGGCAGGTAATGGTGGTTACTTTTATAACAGCGTTTATGGGCCACAGATGTTTGTGAAGCCCTTTGATCATGAAGTTAACTTAGAAGTCTTATACCATGAGTATGTTCATTACCTATTAAATACTAACTCGCCTATTGCAATTGCGCCTTGGTACAACGAAGGTATTGCCGATTTCTTTGCAACTATGTTGATTGAGGATGACTTCGTTTACATTGGCAAGTTACATTCTGACCGAGCAGAAGCACTATCAAGGGTTGGCCTTTTAAAACTCAAAGATGTCCTAGGAACTCGCTCACTTTTTGATAAAAACTCTAGGTTTAAACGCACTTTCTATCCATCTGCTTGGTTAACCACTCACTATTTTACCTTAGGTGCTAGAAATGGTTTTCCCAGCCGCTATGCCAATAGCATGAAGCTATTAGAGCTGCAAAGCCAAGGAGCAGATTTTGATGATGCATACGCTGAAAGTTTTGATATTTCCATGCGTGACTTGCAAAGAGAAATCAAGAAATATGCTCGCACAGGTTCTAAAGAAGGAGTGGCCCTGCCTATTCCTGAAGTAGATGTATCGTCGATAATTACTCGATTAAGTTCAACACAGATAAAGTCTGCATTAGCTCCAGCTTTTGGCTGGAGTGATAAAAATAGCTTAGGGCGTCAGTATCTAACAGAAGCGGCTGCCAGCGGTGACAGCTTTGCGTTATCCGTTCAAGCATTGCATTTTGCTAAGCAAAGTAACGATGATGCTAGCTTGGCAATTATTAATAAGCTAAAAACTCGTGCTGACCTAAACCATGCAGTGCATCATAATATTGCTTTATCGTTTATGTCGATGGAAGAAAGAGCAGAAAATGCTAACGACTCGGAAAGGGCACTATCGCTCAATAATAAAGTAAAACAGCATTTAGAAAGCAGCTTGCAAGTAGCTGAATATCTTCCTAGTTATGTAGCTTTAGCGAATCATGCCGCTATTTACGAAAGTAAAGAAGCGGCATTGGATGTTGTGGCTGCAATGCTTAATTACGCACCCAATCAATATTGGTCAAGGCTTGCCGCAGCTAAAGTCTACTTAGCCGTTGATGAAGTTGAATTAGCAAAAGAAAACATCACAAGTGCATTGCGTCTTACGGGTCACAATGAGGAATCTCAAAAGACCTTAAAAGATCTTTTGAAAAACCATTAGCTCATTAACGAGAAACTCAAATTTGATTAAAGCCCTATTTAAAGAAACGTATAATTTTCTCACATTCAGAGCGAATGGGCGCTTCATTCAGCAGCACTCAACTATGCTGCTGAAGCTAGGTTTTTTATGCACGTGGATTGCGGGTTTAGGACGCTATTGGGACCACCCGAATGCTTACTGGTGGCAGTATCTAGGTTTGGGTTCATTGATGTATGTGCTTCTCCTTGCAGCTATTATCTTTGTTCTATTATTGCCATTTAAGCCTAATGGTTGGACGTACAAAAATGTGTTACTTTTTGTCACTCTCACTTCGCCGCCTGCGATTTTATATGCCATTCCGGTAGAGAAGTTTTTAAGCATGGATACATCAGCCACGATCAATGTATGGTTTTTGGCCATCGTGGCACTTTGGCGTGTTGCACTCTATGTTTATTTTCTTAAATCTATGGCCAGACTATCAGGCGCAGTCATTATAGTTGCCAGTCTATTACCTATAACGCTGATTATAGTGACATTGAGTTTGCTGAATTTGGAACATGCGACTTTTGAAATAATGGCCGGCATAAATCCGAGCCAGAAAACATCAGCGGACGGTGCTTATCTAACGGTCTTAATTCTATCATTTGGCTCTGCTTTATTGTTTCCCGTATTACTAATTGCTTACCTATGTATTGCAGTAAAAAAAGTTGGGGAAAGAGGTTGAATTTAAAAAATCAATTCAAAAGCCCTTGTCTTTATCCGATTTATTCTGTTCAATAGTTCTATGCAAAAGAATTCCACACATTCGTCACTGTTGCTAAGGTTTATCCTTCTCATCAGTTTGGCGTTTAACCAAGGACTCGGTTTAGCATCCAGCTCAACTGCAATGTCCGCTATGCAGTCATTAGCGAGCGACGACGTCTTAGCTATCTGTACCGGTAAAAGTGTAAAGTGGATATCCGCCGAAGAATATTTCACGAGCGGTGAGCTTGTTGAAGTTGAAGCACCTGAAGCCGCGCCGGAAAACTTGCATGAAGCCTCCTGTGTGCTTGCGCAACTTTCTGATCTGCCAAATACCTTAGAAAACACCTATACCTTAAGTGTGGTATTAGCAGGTCATGAACAAATTCTTTACACCCTTGTTTGTCGCTTTTGCACAAGCATCCAATCTGTCAATTTAGCCAGAGCACCACCTCATTCTCTAAGTTAAAAATTACTCCTGTTATTAGAGTGTCACAGTAGCTGTTTTACTGTGATCGTTTATTTGTTGTCTCAAACACTTTTGAGACAAGGCTTAGAGAATAAAAAATGTTAAACCACACACAAAATAATGGCCGCGTTATGGGCCATCACACACCTTCCGCCGTTTCACTAGCGATTTATATCGCCTTAGGCGCAATTATACCAAGTGCTGTTGCTGACGAATCGCATATTGAAAGAATTGAAGTTCTTGGTCAGATTAATAGTGGCTTGCTTGAGTCGAAAATAGACTTTGAAGATAGCAGCTCACCTGATTTACGTGCCCAACTGAGTCAGTTACCGGGTGTGTCAGTAAATGGCAATGGCTTAGTCAGTGGCATTGTTCAATATCGCGGACTTTTTGGTGACAGAGTGAAAGTCAAAGTTGATGATATTGATATTGCTGGAGCTGGTCCAAACGCGATGGATAGCCCCTTATCTCATGTCCTTGGCACACAACAAGAAGTTATTTTGTATCAAGGCGTGGCCCCAGTATCTGTTGGGGCTGAGAGTTTGGGCGGCGCCTTAGTTATTCGAAATAATAAACCGACCCTAAATACACAAGACCAATGGGAATCGACGGCCGCATTATCTGCTACTTACTTCGTTAACAATGAGGCAAAGAACGTGAATGCGGAGGTGCTTTCAGCCACAGATAATGCCTACGTTTCAGTGCAAGGTCAGTTGCAAAGGGCTAATAACTATGAAAGTGGCAGTGGTGATGAAGTTCCGTCGACCTTTTACGATAGAACTGGCTTCAAGCTAGGCGCTGGTTACTTTACCGATGATACAGCAATTAACGCCCTGGTAGCTTACAGAAACACCGACGAGTCAGGGACGCCAGCATTGGCGATGGATATTATTTACGTTGATTCTCTTTGGTACAAACTAGCGGTCGATCGCGAGTTCGATAATAATTGGCAAGCAAAATTAAAACTATATGGCAACCAGAATGAGCACGACATGAATAACTACGAGTTGCGCTCGGCTCCTATGCCAGCAATGCAGAGGTTGAATAGTGTCGATAGCGAAGCACAAGGCTTTGACATAGATCTCATTCAGTTTGGGCAGAATGGCAAAACCTTGAGAATTGAAGGTGGTTGGCGTGTTGGCGCAAGTTATTATCAACAAGTTCATAATTCACGGATCACCAATCCAAACAACGCCATGTTTTTCATCCAGAATTTCAATGATATTGAACGAGATCTATTGAGTGCTTATCTCGAATATGATGGTAATTTCAGTTTAAAAGAAAAGAAAGATATGCCTTGGCAAATTGGATTTCGTGCAAGTGAAGTTTCTTTGAATGCAGATGAAGTTGGTTCAAACATGGCAATGATGAATCCAAATGTAGCGGCTCTGGTCATGGGCTTTAATAATGCAGAAAGAGAGCTCGATTATCAGTTAATTGATATTGTATTGAAAACGCAAATGCCACTTACTGAGCAGACTGATATTACCTTTTCACTGGGACAAAAAGAAAGAGCACCGACCTACAGTGAAGTTTATTCGTGGTTCCCTTTAGGTGTATCAGCCGGACTAGCGGACGGTAGAAACTATATTGGTAATTTAGAACTGAAAAAAGAGTCAGCCAAGAAAGTGGATATCGGCATTCAATATCAAGAAGTTGGACTCAGTGTGATGGGAAGTGTTTTCTATCAAAAAATTGACGATTACATTATCGGCACCCCTTCTACTAATAGCGCTGCAAACATGATTGCAATGATGATGGGCGCGCAAGGTCCTTTGCAATGGAACAACTTGGGTGCACGAATATATGGCTTAGACATTTACACCTCTTACGAAATCGATAAACATTGGCAAATCAGCACAAGTGCGCAATGGATAGATGGTAATTTGACTGAAGCGATTAACGGCGAAAAACTACCTTTGTATCGCATAGCTCCATTCAGTGGGAATGTTAACGTCAGTTGGCAATACGATAGAATTGATGCGACCTTATCCCTTGTTGCTGCAGCGAAGCAAGATGAAGTGTCTAGCTTACAAAACGAGCGTCCGACAGCCGGTTATGGTGTGCTCAATTTTGCCCTTGATTATGAGCTAAATGAAGCGATGAATCTAAGCCTTGTTATTGAAAACCTTACTGACAAATTTTATGCCCAACACCTCGGTGGCGTTAATCGAGTGGCTAATGCTGATATTGGTGTTGGAGAAAAAGTACCGGAAATTGGTCGTAATATCGGTATTCACTTTGACTTTGTGTTTTAACCTACCGTTGTGTGATTGAACTAACATCTAGGCGCTGACACTTGGCTTTGATGTTAGTTTTCCAAAGTGATGATACCGAATTGGCGAGGCTATCTTTATTGCTCGCTAATTTGACGACAAAGCCACAGGTCTATTAAAAAGTAAGTGATTTGTCTCAAGGCCTGCAAACTTGCTTATTCACATTTATTCGGCGTTAATAAATCAACTTCTCGATCATTAGCTTCCTCAATAATATCTATATCTTCCAAGAACATAATATAGCCTTCTTGCTTATCAACTTGAATAAAGATATCGACTTCAAGCTCTTCAAACGCAGAAAAATCACCAAAGCACTGAGCTTGTGTTGATATGCCGAACCCTCCATGGGGTTTTAAACCTTGCGCTTTGTACAAGCGGATAAGTGCCAAGGTGTCAGCCATTGATTGCGCGTCTTCATCAGAAAGGCTCAATACGGTTACGCGTTCTTTATCTTCTATCCCCTCAAGCAAAAAAGGCGGAAGGCTAGTTTCAGTCTCAGAGGATATTTGAACATTCATGTTCAAGTTTATATCAAATGGCCCAAATTCATCGTTACTAGTTTGGAAAGTACCATCTGGCAATTGCATGCCCTCACTTTTCGCATTCAAACTCACTTTTACAGCGCCATTTTGAATAGAAATCGCTTCATCGGTGCGAATAGCTACCCTCAATTCATGCGGCTTTATATCGAGAGGGGAGAATTGGCTCATTTTGTACATAGTACTAAACGGCATGCTCATACAGGCGCTAAGGCTAAATGTTAAGGCGGTGATAAATAGTATTGTTTTGATTTTCATAAACATCCCTGCTTTTTGCAAAATTCTGATAATTAATATTCGAAGTAATACCTAGACTAGCTAGGCGCCTAAAGGTTTGCTAATGATTTAAATAAATTTATGTAAGTCCATGTGTATAAGAAACCAAAAAAAAGCTTGCATTTATCGATTACAAGCGTAATCTAAACTTAAAGATTACATTTGTAGGCGAACAGAATTGATAGAACTTTCTAAAGCAGAATTTGAAGTACTTGATGCACTTTGGGCAAATTACCCCGCGAGTGCTAGCGAAATAATAGAGCGTATAAGTGATGACAAGCAGTGGCATGAAAAAACGATAAAAACATTGCTCAGCCGATTGCATAAGAAAGGTGCGGTTAGCTTCGTTAAACAAGGTCGCCTCTATATCTATTCGCCAACCATTGAGCGTGCTGATTATACCCTCAAAGAAAGTCGAAACTTTATCGAGCGACTGTTTAGCGGCCAGATTGCTCCCTTGGTTAGCAGTTTCGCAAAGTCTGAAGAGTTATCTCAACAAGATATTAACGAACTAAAAAAAGTAATTTCTGATTGGGAAAATAATCAGAAAAAATAAGGAAACTATTATGTTGGATACTTTTTTCATATGGCTTATCGAGCAGCAACTTCTACTCAGTTTATTACTGCTGACAATTGTTTTGTTGGAAAGATATTGCTTGAAAGCACTTAGCCCAAGCTTCGTTTACAAACTTGTCTTTATAATTCCACTTGCGGTGTTACTGAGCAATTTACCAGACAGTTTTAAACCCTCAGTAAGTAATCAAATTTCTTACTATCTAATTTCGCCAGATAGTAACTATTTGACCGAAGCCAGTTGGGAATGGGTATACGCATATTCTGCGGTTGCCATCGTGCTTCTCGTGTACATTTTCAAAGTGCATATGCGCTTTGTAAGCGACCTAGATTTAAGTCCGATTGATCTTAAAGAGTCAATCAAAGGGAAAAATATTACTAGCACATTTGTTAGTCCTTCGATTAAAACGCCTATGGTAATAGGGCTTTTCAATAACAAACTTGCACTACCTATAGACTACGACAAGCACTTCTCAGAATCTTCGCTGAAGCTAATATTAGAGCATGAATCTATCCACATTCAGCGCAAAGATAACTTAAGCAATACTCTATTTCTTTTGCTTACAGTTTTACTTTGGTTTAACCCAATTGCATGGCTTGCTTATGGCAGCTTTCGTCGTCTGCAAGAGCTTTCATGCGATGAAAGAGTGCTTAGCAATAAGACTTTCGAACAACACATTTTATACAGCAAAGCTTTAGTAAGTTGCACGGCAAATTCGCCTACAACACTAATGGCCTATTCACACTACGGAGATAAAAAAATGATATTACAAAGACTTACAAACATTAAACACATTGGAGCTAATTCCAAAATTGCGAAAGGAGGTTTGTTATTGGCGGCAGCGTGCATGCTTAGCACTTTAGCGATTGCGAAATCAGCTCCACACGAAGAAAGTAAAGCGGACCATGTTGCACCTATATCAAGGGTAGCACCAGTTTATCCAAAACAGGCGGTCGAACAAGGTCTTAGTGGTAATGTGGTTTTAAAATTTGACGTTACGCCCACTGGCGCTACATCGAACATAAGTGTCGTAAATTCAACCCCTTCAGGCGTATTTGACCGCGAAGCTAAAAAGTCTTTAGCTCAATGGAAATACAGTCCGTCTGAGCAAGGCTATCAAAATGTATTAGTACAGCTAGACTTTGCTTTAAATTAAGAAAAAGTTCATGCATACCCTGCTGAGAGAATACGAGTGGTTAAAGAGCTTTGAGTATTAAGCAAAAATTTCCACTTAAAAATTACAAAGCAAGCGACCGATTTTCGGCTGCTTGCTTTGTCGTTTTTCTAAAATCTTCCAAAACCTTGAGTATTGCCCGTGTATAGAATTCAAACGAATTGATTTACTCTATTTGAAATTCAAAAAAGCACACGAATTTTTAGATCTATGATGAGCAATGAGTGACTTAATGACCTTTAGTTAAATCTACTTTGCGAAGTAATTTAATCACTCGGTAATCAAGTTCTTTAGGTTGGAAAGGTTTAGCTAAATAATCGTCAACGCCCGCTTTCACAGCCTCTAAGACTCTTGCTTTTTCGGTTGAGGCCGTAAGCAATAAGAACGGAATATGCTTGTGCATATCCGATTCACGAACGAAATTTAATAGTTGCAGCCCAGTCAATTCTGGCATATCCCAATCGCATATAATTAAATCAATGGCTTTTCTATTTAGGAGTTTCCATGCGTTCTGACCATTGGTTGCAGTGAAGATATTTTCAGCGCCCAATTCTCTTAGGCAAGTCGTTATTAAGCCCAGCATTGAGTCCATATCATCAGCTACTAATATGTTCATTTTTTTTAAAAGGGTTGCGGGATCTTCCACTATAAGTCACTTTCCAATATTACTAAATTAAAGGTGTCCGATGTGAGATCGAATATCACGATGAAGCCTTAAACTTCTAATATTATCGGCTAACACAACTGATTAATGAGTGTTAACTGTTGTTTATATAATCACATAATATAGTCTGAATTACATTAATTAGCTTATTATTTTGCGTTACAGTACTTATTTAAATAAGCTCAAAATAAAATGTTTTTATATCTACAAACTTGCGATGTCGCGTTTTCACATTATAAAAACTAAAAGGGTCATATATAAATGCAAGGAAACATCGCGATTGTAGGCGCAGGAAGTATAGGTTGTTACATTGGTGCCTGTCTTAATGCTGCAGGTTTCAGTACCACATTGATAGGGCGCGAGCGAATTCGCAATCAAATAATCGAACACGGTCTTCGAGTAACAGACTGGAGAGGCCGTGACAGCGTAAGATCGATTGAGCAAATTCAATTTTCATTATCAATGAATGCCATTAGTAATGCCGACTATATACTGTTAACTGTAAAAAGTGGTGATACTGAATCGGCAGCTAAATCAATCCGCGAACATGCTAAAGCATCTGCGGTGATCTTGAGTTTTCAAAACGGCACGCAAAACGCAGCGATTCTCAAATCTAATTTGCCTCATCATAAGGTCATAAAAGCAATGGTCCCCTTCAATGTATTAAATAACGGAGAGGGACACTTTCACTGCGGCACAGAGGGTAACTTAGCCATAGAAGCAAATAATGACGAACATGCAGACTTGATCTTAGCATTCGAGCGCGCAAACTTGCCTGTGGATTTGTATGAAAATATTGAAGGCGTGCAATGGGGGAAGCTCATTATGAATCTAAATAATGCAGTCAATGCGCTCTCTGGTGTGCCTTTGTTGGAACAACTAAATAACCGGTCTTATCGCTTGGTGATGAAAGAAGTCATCGCAGAAGCTCTAGCCGTATTGAGAGTGGCAGGGATTAAACCGGCTAGAACGGGTAAGGTCATTCCCAGTCTGATGCCGTATATCCTCGCACTGCCTAATTTCTTATTCAAACGCGTTGCGAGCGCAACCTTAAAAATTGACCCTCAAGCGCGTTCGTCTATGTACGAAGATCTAATGTTAAACCGCAAAACTGAAATAGATTACTTAAATGGTGAAATCGTTAGTTTAGCCAAACAGCATGGTGTAAGCGCGCCAGTTAATCAAAGCATCGTGAACTTAATAAAAACAGCTGAACAAGAGCAAGATGGCTCGCCAATGCTCAGCGCTAAACGCATTCAAAATGTGATTAAAAATGCTGTTGAAGTGAAATAATTAGGCTTACTAGCATCTTATTAGCCACCATTTGAATTGCTTATTTGGTGGGGATTGGTAGCATTGAGATTCGCCTTCGAATATGTTTCAAACTATCTATTGCCAGAGGATCCATGAATAACGAATTGGAAAACGAAAGTAAGCTAACGCACGTCGACCAAAGTGGACAAGCGAGCATGGTTGATGTCAGTGCTAAAACGCCAACGACCAGACGCGCAGTCGCGACGGGATTTGTATCAATGACGCCTGCGACAATAGCGCTAATTAAGGACAACAATGTCGCTAAAGGTGACGTGCTTGCAACTGCAAGAATAGCTGGTATTCAAGGCGCAAAGCAATGTCCTTCACTTATCCCTTTATGTCATCCTCTCATGCTTTCAAAAGTAGCAGTCGACTTCGATATTGATGAGGCACAATCAAAAGTTAATATACGTTGTGAGTGCAAATTGCTTGGCAATACCGGCGTTGAAATGGAAGCCTTAACTGGCGTGTCAGTGGCAGCCTTGACCATTTTTGATATGTGTAAAGCTGCTGATCCAAATATGATCATCGGCAGCATCAAAGTGATGACTAAGGAAGGCGGTAAATCAGGTAAGTGGCAACGAGATGATTAGAATTCGGTTTTTTGCGAGCCTTAGGGAAAAATTGGGTTTTGATGAGATCGAGTATGAATATGCGGGCGAAAAAACAATAACGGATATAAAGCATAAACTCATTGAACAAGGTGAGCCTTGGACCTTGTTGGCTGAAGAAGATGTATTAATTGCTTTGAATCAAACTCTAAGCAGCGAGACGACTGCGGTGAATGATGGTGATGAAATTGCATTTTTCCCACCAGTAACTGGCGGTTAGCGACTCTTTAAAGTTAACTAAACAGTGTGAGTGTAGTGAGTTAAGTAGCCTGAACGGGATATGTAGTCGCAATTCAAAAAGGATAATCAACATGAGCGAATTTCAAGTTAGCAAACAAAACTATGTAGAATGCAGAATTGTAAACAACGACCTCAGTAAGCAGCAACTTAACGACGGACAAGTACTAGTCAAAGTAGACAAGTTTGCCCTAACGGCGAACAATATCACCTATGCAGTCGTTGCCGATCAAATTGGTTACTGGCAATTCTTCCCGCCACATGCAACGAGCAAAGAAAGTGAGGCTGATTTGGCAAACTGGGGCGTACTGCCAGTTTGGGGTTATGCCGATGTTGTAAAATCAAGTAATGCAGAAGTGCCAGTAGGTGAGCGTTTATTTGGTTACTTCCCGCCTGCGACTCATTTAATAATGCACCCTAGCAACGTAAGTCCGGTGGCGTGGATTGATTCATCGAAGCACAGAGCGGATTTACCTACTGCCTATAATCTTTATCGAAAAGTTGAAGCGGAGCCTGGTTATAACAAAGCCTTTGAAGATGAGAGAATGTTGCTTTATCCGCTGCACGTCACTTCGTTTGCACTTTATGATTATTTTCAAAGTAATGACTGGTTTGGCGCCACACAACTCGTGATGATAAGCGCATCGAGTAAAACCAGTACAGGCTTGGCATATGGTCTTCAGAACGACGAGAAAGCACCTGCACAGGTAGCCTTAACCAGTGAGCGTAATGTAAAGATGGTTGAGAGCTTAGGCGTGTATCAGCAAACGCTCACTTACCAACAAATAAGTGAAATTGATGCCACGCAGCCCACATTAATTGTAGATATGTCAGGCAATGGTCAAGTGCTAAATGATTTACATAAACATTTGGGTGACAACATGAAGTTTTGTTCCAATGTTGGTTTGACACATTGGAAGGAGATGGAAACGGGCCCAGATTTCATTACATCACGTAGTGAGTTCTTCTTCGCGCCATCGCAACTGCAAAAGCGCATAAAAGAGTGGGGCATGGAAGGCTTTGAAAAACACAGTGGTAAATATTTAGCCCATTCGTTTGCGAAAAGTCGAGAGTGGCTGAAGATGACCAATATAGATGGACTACAAGGAATGGCCGCAATTTATCCCGATTTATGTGAGGGGAAAGTTGCTCCTGAAGCGGGGCTATTGATTTGTATGTCTAAAAAGTAAGGGTCACGATCAAACTAGTACCAGCCATGGGTATCTTTAGAGGCCACCATTTTTGCCTATAGGAGCTCATTGGTTTTAGCGTCAATCAATTGCACGTTTGAGCGGATTTGATTGCCAGAGCGCTGCACGCCACCCTCTAATATACTCGTCAGACCCAATTCTGCTGCAATATCTTAAATCTTCTTAGTCGTGTTTTTGTATTCCATAACGGAAGTACGTGAAATCGCATTCAAGGCAGAAATTCTGGACAAATGAGTAAGTAGATCATCGTGAAAACCTAAAGTGAAAGGTTCATTTTCGACATTGTATTCAAGATTGCATAATTCACTGGTTTTGAGATTGGGGCTTGAGCAGACGGTTAAGGTCGGTCGCAGATTTGAGGACTGACATTGCTCAGTGTGCGTCAGGTTTTTTTACAAATCTACAATCTTATCAAAGCTACAATCTTAATTTCTTTGTTAACACCATGTAAAAAAAGAACATTAAATTCTTGGCTTAATATATGCAGATTGTACAAATAACGGTCAACTGTGCCCGTGCTTGTTGTATTTAGTTTCAATTATTTCAAATAAAAGGCTAAGTCATGAAGAAAAAACACCTACATATCTTGTCACTCATTACACTAATATTTACACCCCTACTTTCATTAGAGAAAGCCTACGCAGGATCAGAACCAACACTCGGTGAAATAAGCTATTTTGCCGGGAATTTTCCACCTCGAGGTTATGCTTTTTGTGATGGTCAGTTGTTGCCAATTGCTCAAAACCAGTCACTTTTTTCACTCTTAGGCACCACTTATGGGGGAGATGGTAGAACTACATTTGCCTTGCCTGATATGCGCGGACGGATCGCATTGCATTACGGCAATGGACCGGGGCTGTCGAACCGACCAATCGGAACCAAGGTGGGAAGCGAGAGATCGACAGCATTACCAGCACATAATCACGACATGAGAGTTTCGAGTGATTCGGCAACGACAACAACAGCCACAAATCGCTCTTTAGCTACTGCCCAGATATTTAACAGCGAGACACCAAATCAAAGTCTGCATGCAAGCACGATAGGCTCTGCGGGTGGCAGTCAACAAATAGACAATGTACAACCTAGCATCACTGCACGCTGTATCATTGCTTTGGTTGGCACTTTCCCTGCACGAAACTAAACATGCTTATTACTTTTAGAGGATTCAAAAATGAAAAAATTATTTTGTATACTGTTTAGCTGCATAGCGGGTTTGGCGACACCTAATTTAGCTTTTGCAGATGAACCATATCTTGGTGAAATGATCTACTTTGCTGGCAACTTCGCACCACGAGGTTATGCTTTTTGTGATGGCCAGCTGTTGTCGATTGCTGAAAACTCGGCACTTTTTTCGCTCTTAGGTACCACTTATGGTGGAGACGGAAGAACGACATTTGCTCTCCCTGATATGCGAGGCCGAGCTTTAATGCATGCTGGTAACGGCCCTGGTTTAACACCACGCTCACAAGGTCTTAAAACCGGTGTTGAAGAAAACACTCTAACTATAGCAACTATGCAAGCTCACACGCATTCGCTAAAAGTTGCTGCAGGGGCTGCAGATTCCGACAATCCAAGCGATGCCGCAATAGCTGAGGCGAGAATGTTTAAAGCTGGCACTTCACCCACAGTAACGATGGACAGTAGTAGTATTACAGAGACCGGTAATACTCCTCCTGAGCCTATCAACAACATCCAGCCCACAATAACACTTAATTGCATTATAGCCACTTCTGGCTTGTACCCTAGCAGATCATAGGAGCTTATTATGAAACTTCCATTAAAAAGTACCTTAGTTGCATCTTTGCTCATTACTCTGAGTGGATTGTCTACCAAGGTTATTGCGCTTGATACGCCATTAATAGGCGAAGTTCGGTTTGTCGCTTTCAATTTTGCACCAAGGGGTTGGGCGAAGTGTGATGGGCAATTACTTCCCATCGCTCAAAACAATGCTTTATTTTCCATACTAGGCACCACATATGGCGGTGACGGCAGAACGACTTTTGGATTACCCGATATGCGAGGAAGAACGCCTGTCCATGAAGGCTCAAGTCCTGGACTATTAAATTACAGCTTGGGTCAAAAAAGTGGTCAAGAGAATGCAACGTTGAATGCCTCCCATGTCCCGCAGCATAGCCATGATTTAACAGCGAGTACATCGTCGGCAAGAACCTCGAGTGCAAGCGGTAATGTTCTAGCAAGGACGCGGAGTAATTTGAAAGTTTATGATAGTTCAGCGAGTAATGTAACTTTAGATAGTGAAACAGTTAGTACTAGCGGCACAAGCTCGGTGATTAATATGCAACCCTCTTTAACACTTAATTGCATCATTGCCCTTACTGGTATTTATCCAAGCAGAAATTAAATACCTAAAGAATGAATATTAAAGGATAGAAATATGAAATATAGACAAAAAATTAAAAACCTTGGGCTGAGTGCTTTTTTATTGAGCTTAGCCTTGTTTAGCGGTGTCTCTCAAGCGGCTATTATCGCAAGCTATGATGCACGTATCGATGTGGATATATCATCAACATTTGATGACAATACAATTGAAACTGAGTTTTTCAATAGCTCCGTAAACGTTACAGCAAATACATCAGGTAGCGCTAATGGAACCGGTGATAGTGGCCCAGATTCATTAGCACCAAATACAATATCCAACATGAATGCTTTTGCTAGCGGCCTTATAAACGATGGTGTTGGCTATGTGGATAGTAACTGGGCGGCCAATGGCTACTTTAGTATCGAAAACCTTACAAATGATGTAATCACGGGAGACGTCAGCTTTAACCTATCGTGGCTATTTAATGTCTTTACAGATAGTCTCGCAGAAGAGGCTTACGCTAGCGTTTTAATCTATATCGAAGATGGCGATGGAAATATTGTAGTAGATTCTGTTTATGACTTAGACAGTCTTATTGAAGGAGCAGGCGCGTTCACTTTAGCAGACGATGAACTTATAACAGTAGACAATATCAGTATAGATGTAGACGGGTTTGCCGAGTTTATTATTGAGATTGATGCTTATGGCTTCGCAGAAAGTACTCGACAAATTCCGAGTGTTTCTGAACCGAGTCACATCCTTATGGCAAGTTTGGCGATGTTTCTGCTAATTCGCCAACGTAAATTAAAAAGCTAAAGAAAAAACGCCTATGCATCTCGTAATCAGATTAGTACCCGTAATCTGGCGATAGCATAGGCGCCTGCGACAAACTTCTCCCATTGCTTTATCAGCGAGTCCTAAAGTTGCCGCAAAACCGAGCAGGTATTGCTATTTACCTTCTAATCTTTCGAACGTTTCACTATTTTCGTTCTTTGAATGTTTTGACGCTGTGGCTTAGCACTTTGGCGCTGTGGTTTTACAACCTGACGCTGAGGCTTTGACACTTGACGTTGTGGTGCTGAAACTTGGCGCTGTGGTTTTGATACCTGGCGCTGTGGCTTTAGCACTTGACGCTGTGGCTTTTCCACTCTGGTTCTTACTTGCGTATTAGAGTTGACCGGATTAAAGCCTCTGTCCTTTCGTTCAACATAAGTTCGTTCAAGAGGCTTGTTTTGTCTCATCACCGATTTGTCTGCTTTTCTAGTGAGCCTTACCTTTTTATCATTGTTACTCACAGGTTTGGCAAACTGACGCTGAGGTTTTGAGCTAGCGCGAACTACAGGTCTATCTGCGGTGCGTACTTTGGCAAACTCACTATGTTTATTGGTCACCCATTTGTTACGTTTATATGTGTCGTTGCCTGATCTATTGCCTACATATCTTTGGCGTTCAACGTGGCGTGTATGACGTTTTACTGGAGTCCAACGTTGATATTCTTTATGGTGAACACGTTTGTAATGAGTATTTCTATAACTATAGTGACGAGCTTTTCTATAAGACCAATCACGGTTGATTGAAATATGATGATTACTCCAGTGGATACCACCAAATAGTAAGCGAGTTCCTATGTAAGCACCTGGCGAAAAGTACACATAGTTATGACGATAATGACGCGCATAATAAGGTCTGGACCAACGGTAAGACGTTCTTACGTGCCAGCTAGGACCATAGATGTAAGCTGTATCATAATAAGGAACATAAACCACTTCATGACGACGAGGTTGAATTACAATCACACGCGTGTCGCGCTCACGCTCAACAACAACCTCTACTTGGTCATCATTTTGCAAATTACCTTGGTCATAAGCCATTTCTCGCAGCCTTTGAACACGACTTAGCACGAGTTCTTGATCATTCTCAAACGCATCACCTAGGTCACTCAACCAACTTAAATCATCGCTCATGTTGTTTAAGATATCTGGGAAGGCTGTTAGAGCAACGACAGAAGCATCCCAACCATATTCCAGTGCATCTTCTTGAATGTCCTCGATGGTGTTCTGATCTAAACCGTTCTGCTCATAATCGTCTACATCAAACTGTGGATGTTGTTGAATGAAGCGCGCCGCTTCTATCACTTCCAAAGGATAAGTTGAGGCAATGAGTATGTGCGTTAACAATGAATCTGGATAAAGTGCAATAGGTGCTAACGCAGCATCAATCTGATCATAGTCATTTTGAGTTTGGCTTTGTTTGTAGCCGTATACTTTGTTCGATTGCAATGAGGTCGCTTGGGCAAGGTGCATTCCCACGGTTAACGACACAGTCAACAAGGCTGTATAGCCAAGTGCTTTTAACGCACCTGCTGATAGTATTGGTTTTCTTGTTGTTACTTTTTGATTCGTATTCATAACGATATCCTCCTGCTTGGATACCCTTAGTTATACAATAAGTAAACTTAACTGAAACTGAACACAAATTAATCTAAGAAATAAAAGTCCATTAGAATGCCGAGCTTTAAGACCCGGCTATTTGAGATGGTCTGTATTGAAGGTGTGGCCTAATTTTTCTGTTTTGGTTTTTAGATAGCCCTTATTAGCGTCGGTTACACCGTGATCGATCGCTTTCAGACGAACAACATCAATTCCCATATTGTGTAATGCAGTGCATTTTTTTGGGTTATTTGTCATTAACTCAACGCGTTTCACTTTTAAAGTGTCCAGCATGGTTTTACAAATACTGTAATCTCGAAGGTCTGCATCAAAGCCTAAATGCTCGTTTGCTTCCACGGTGTCGTAACCTTCATCTTGCAGACTGTAGGCTTTGATTTTGTTCAACAAACCAATGCCACGGCCTTCCTGACGTAAATAGAGTAAAACGCCGGAGCCGTTTTCTACAATATTTTGCAGGGCTTTCTCTAATTGAAATCCACAATCGCATTTAGTACTAAACAGTGCGTCACCGGTTAAACACTCGGAATGGATGCGGATCGGAACCACATCATCTTCTGCCCATTCACCATAAGACAAAGCGACGTGTTCTTGATTATTTGATTCATCCAAAAAACCATGAATAACAAATTGCCCAAAACGAGTGGGGAGTTTTGCACTACTGACAAATTTAAATGATGTATATGGATTACTCATATTGCTAGTTGTTTGACCTCGAAGTAAGCGATATGTGGGGATGAAAAAGTATTTTCCAACAATGATTATTCCGTTCGAACCGTATTATACGACACAAACGTGATTAAAGGTGCAGGTTCTGCAATAGAAAATCCTTGAGCATAGTCTAAACCCATTTTTCCGAGTTGTACCATTATTTCATTTGATTCGACGAATTCGGCTACAGTCTTAATAGACATAGCGCTAGCAACGTCTCGAATTGAAGTGACCATGGCTAAATCTATCGAGTCTGTCAAAATATTTCGTATGAAATTACCGTCGATTTTCAAATAATCGACAGGGAGGTTTTTTAGGTACGCATAACTAGAAAAGCCACTGCCAAAATCATCGAGGGCGAAAGTACAACCCAAGCGCTTAAACTGTTTGATGAAAGAGATGGCATCGTTCATTTTCATAATGGCGACTTTTTCTGTTATTTCGAAACAGATTTTATTGTGTGGAATTTTATATTTCTCAAAAGCATTGAGGAGGAAGAATTGAAAATCTTCGTTCGCTAATGACGGGCCGGTGATATTAATATTGCATCTAGCCAATGAATCTAGCTGCTCCAATTTTCCGCTTATCCAGCTAAAATAAGTTTCAATGACCCACTTATCTATCTTGTTACTTAAATTGTATCGCTCCGCTGCAGGCATGAAAAACTCTGGTGCAATGAAATCGCCTTCCTTTGTTTTTAGGCGGATCAATATTTCGTAATAGTCGCATTCATCTGCTTTATTGAGAGGGCGATAGTGTTGATAGAATAATTCAAATGCATCTTCGTCAAGCGCTCGGTTAATCTCTTCAACCCAATAAAGTTCTCTCTCATAGTTATTCTTGATGCGCATCTCTTTGGAAAATTCATGAACTTTATCACGTCCATTTTCCTTGGCGATTATACAGGCAGTATCAGCTGAACTTAGCAGTTCTTCAGCACTGATTGCGGTGCCCTCGTACTTAGCAATGCCAATACTGACACTTTGGCTGAATCGATGCTTATCCCACTTAAACTCAAAATCACGCACTTGGTCTAGAATATTTTGGGTCATCTCACTAATTTTGCTTTGTTCCAGATAATGGAACAATAAACCAAATTTATCAGCGCTCAGGCGTGCAAATATGGACTTGGGCTCACACACTTCATACAGCTCGTGCGCTAGCTCCTTGATGAATACGTCTCCGGCGGTATGGCCACATGAATCATTGATTATTCTGAACTGGTCTACGTCAATATAAAACAAAGCTAGTTGATCATTATTTAAATGACTTTCGTTAATCTTGTCGCTTAAAAGTTGCATGAAGTGACGACGGTTGAGAAAGCCCGTTAATTGATCGTGTGTATTTAAATACTCCATGTTGATTTGATTTGCGCGTCGCTCAGTAATATCAAAGACACTGCCATAATGTGTAGCTTCACTCTTCGATTCAATAAGTTGGCTAGAGATAGAAAACCAGAATTCTACTCCATCGGTTCGCTTACCTTTGAATTCTTTGCCTAAGACCTTACGTTGAGCTGATAACTCGCCTAGTAATAAGTCGGCCTCGATAGGGTCGCAAAACAGCTCATGAATTTTACAAAATTGATTTAGTAGTTCTTTTTCTGATTCAAAGCCAAAAAGCGAGACGAAGGCTGAATTTGCGCGCACTAAAGTACCATCCGACGTCGCCGCATATAAACCTTCAGCCGTGTTGTGATAAACATCTGCGACTCGCCTCAGATCTTCTGTGACATCTGTTTGCTCTTGTTCATGCCGAGAGACGCTGGAATGCTCACGGCTAATAATGGCAACGCCAATCAACATAATACCAAAGCAGGTAAAAGCAAAAGGCAGTGCTGATGAATAACTCAAATGGCTAGCACCTTGTGTGAACGTGATCACTTCTAAAACCGCGACTAAACCGAGCGCAAGCCAACCGCAGAAGTAAATGATGGTGCTTCGCAAATCTATTCGCGAGCGATAAATTAAGGTCGCAAAAAGCTTGCTGGATAAGAACGCGATGATGACCACGAGGATTGAAACAAGCTGCCAGAAGTCGTTATATAAAAATAAAGTGACCGCGGGGATGAATAGTAAAATATAGTGAGCTCTTAACCACAGTCGTGATACAGGCACGAAAATATCGCGTCCTATCTTTATGGCTGCGAATAAACTAATGGTTAAACTAAAAGCTGTGATTTCAGCGGAGTAAGCGGGCAGACCAAATAGTCGAGGTAAAATACCCTCAGCGCTTAACAAGGTGGTCATTGAAGCAACAGCAAAAATCGCGAACCAGAAGCGTGCTGGTGCATTCTTTAGCATGTAAGTAATTAGAAAATACGTAGCTAGTAAGGACAAACCACCACTCAAGGCACCCAGTAAAATGAGTCGAATGCCGTTTTGCTGTTCGAAGCTGCTCTCATTCCATAGCTCAACTGGCAAAATTGCGGGGCCATCATCATAAACTCTTAAATACACGCTGAGTGCTTGATCGGGACGAGCCAATATCGACATTCTGAAGCCGTGAATGCCGCTTGACGTTGCATTCGGATTAGCGTTATTTCGCTGTATCGACTGAATAATTCGGCCTTGCTCATCAAGTAAAAAGCCGTCAATACGATCAACAAAAGTATTGCCCGCAATGAGTACTAATGGTGTGTTGTCATTGCCCGTGTTTTGAATTTGAAAGCGCAACCACATCACTTTGTTTTCGGGAATGGGGTTGAGTGAGTATTCACGCTGCCATTGAGTAAGCTGAACAACGTCAGATAAAAGCAAGCCCTCACTGGTGTAATGCACATCTGCAACTTCTTGCAAATTAAACGAGCGTGTAATTTCATTAGCGTCAACAATACTAATCCTAGAAGTAGGAGCTGTTATGCTAAGTTCATCTTGGCCGGATGCCTTTAGTGAAATAGCATTCAACACTAAAATCAGTCCAAAAAGTATGTACTTCGCAAATGTTCCTTTCAATCTATATTGTCCTTTTTGCTACTTGGATACCTAGTGTAGTCCCAAAACACGGTCGCTGTGAAGGAAAAACAAACATGCCAAGATTTAACTGCTGCATGATAATGCTATGCCTTTCTCAGGATCCGCAGGTGGTTTTGCAAAACGCGCGAACTCAGGATGATCGTCAAAGGGCGATGACAAGACAGTGATCAAAGCTTCACATAGGGAGAAATCATCGTCTTCAGCAGCGGCAATGGCTTCTTGAGCTAAATGGTTTCGTAGTATAAATTTAGGGTTTACAGCTAACATGTTTGATTGAGTTTTTGCCCAGTTGTTACCGGAAATATCAAACAGTTTTTGTTGAATGTCACGATAGCTTTCACACCATGATTTTACTCGCTCGGCGTTAACAAAAAAATCCGAAATATTATTATATTCTTGGTTTTCAATTGAGAGTAAATGCTCACTAACTACTCGAAAGGATTGATGGAAGTCGGCTGTTTCGTCTTTAAGAATATCCATCCATTCTGAAACAACGATGTCAATTTCCGCGGCAAGTTTTTGTTCGTTAAAGGCTTGCTCATACAAACCTAGGCGTCGCTTCATCAAGGTTTGATACTCATTTAAAAGAGTGACTTCATAGCTCATTAGCACCGTCTTAATATCCTCTATTTGCATAAAGGGAGTGAAGGCATGAGCTAGGGCATTCAAATTCCATAGGCCGATACTAGGCTGCTGGTCGAAGGCATATCTTCCATTATGGTCAGAACGGTTACATACATATTCTGGAATAAAGTCATCAAGAAAGGCATAAGGGCCATAATCAAAGGTAATGCCATGAATCGACATGTTGTCGGTGTTCATCACGCCATGGTTAAAACCATATGCTTGCCACTTTGCTATCATCAGCGCAGTGTTGTCGACGATAGTTTGGAACATCGCTTGGTGCGGCGAATCTGAATCGAGGCACTCTGGGAAATGATATTTAAACGAATAAGCAAACAAGGCCTCTAGTTGCTCTGGCTGGTTACTGTGATGGAAAAATTCAAAATGGCCGAAGCGTAAATGGCTTTCGCAAGTCCTAATCATCATCGCACCGCGCTCTAATTGCTCTCGCTGCACGGGTTCTTCACTGGTTAATAAACACAATGAACGGCTACTTGGGATGCCAAGAGCATACAAGGCTTCACTAGCAAGGTACTCGCGAATGGTTGAGCGTAGCACTGCGCGCCCATCGGCATGACGGCTATAGGGAGTAGGGCCGGCGCCTTTTAGATGTAAATCCCAAAATTGACCTGCAGGTGACTTAATTTCACCTAGAAGTAGGCCACGGCCGTCGCCAAGATGCGGATTCCACTGGCCAAATTGATGACCACCGTACTTTTGTGCGATGCTGTTTTTCTGTAACTCGCCATCATTGCTAAATAAAGCAGATAGTAAAGCAGGTGTTTCCAACTCAGCTATATCAATGCCTAAGTCTTTTGCTAGTGTTTCATTGCGCATGGCTACTCGAGCACGCGTAACCGGAAAGGGTTTTACTTGGCTGCAAATTTCGCTAAGTTCTGAGGCGTAATGATGAAAGAGTTGCATGCTATCTCGTTTGAATTAGTATGATGCCAATATACGTTAGTTTTGTGCAAAGGAATCATTGGTGAAAAAAATAAATACAAAAAACAGAACAAGGATATCGTTAAATAAAAGGCTTGTCGCATTAATCGCTTTTTCTACGGTGAGTTTGTCGGCTTGTGGTGAAGCGGTTTTAGTCGGTGATGTCGAGAGAGGTGAGGAGAAGTCAAAGGTTTGCGCTATGTGCCATGGTGTATCTGGCATTTCCAATGTACCTATTTACCCAAATTTGGCAGGCCAAAAAGAGCAATATATGGTGCTACAGTTAAAAGCCTTCCGCAGCGGCGAACGCGTGAATATGGCCATGACTTCGCATGCTCAAAAACTGACAGACCAAGATATTGCTGATTTGTCGGCATATTATGCGAAGTTGGACCCAAAACCGGAATAAACTATTTTCAATCTAAATATTGCGACTCAGAGTATTTAAACCAAGACTTAGTTTTTGACCAACATCATTATTGGCTTTCTAAAAGATTATTTTGATTGTTGAAATTAACTCAATCAATCACAGAGCAACTTATTGCTTAAGGGAAATTTTATGTTTCAACTACACCATTTAAATAGATCGCGCTCACAACGTATTGTTTGGTTATTAGAGAGCGTTGGCGCCGAGTATGACATTAGAGTCTACAAACGAGATGCTAAAACAAATCTTGCGCCACCTGAGCTCAAGCAAATTCATCCTTTAGGCAGAGCTCCAGTGATTACACATGAGGGTAATGTGATCGCCGAATCAGGGGCTATTTGTGATTACATTGCACGACAATTCCCTGATTCGAACATGCTCCCAGCGGCAGACTCAGACAGCTTCAATGATGTTCAATTTTGGTCTCACTTTGCGGAAGGAAGCTTTATGCCGCCTTTGGTGACGAGCATGGTACTTGAGAAGGCGCGTGCAAAAGCGAAACCATTTTTCGTTCGCTATATTGCCGACAAGGTGATCGATGGTGTAATGGATGCTTATTTTAAGAAGAACATTGAAGGCAATCTAATGTTTGTGGAAGCTCACTTGGGCAACTCTAAGTGGTTTGTTGGTGACTCTCCAACCCTCGCTGATATTCAAATGAGTTTTGGCTTAGAAGCTTTATTCGATGCTGGCAAACTTAAGCCGTTCAAACATATGACTGCTTACGTGCAACAACTTCGAAACCTAGATAGCCATCGAACGGCTATGACTAAGATGAAACACGCTGAAGACAATAGTTAAAGGTTGAGCGTTTAAGTACTACCAATCAATCGTTCTAGTTGTGCTTAGTATTAGATAGTTCCACTTTTGATTGGTAGTAAATAAACAGAGATTAAAGCCTTCGCTCAAGAGCCAGTCGTTCTTGCGAAGGCAAGAATCTCCTTGGAATACCTCAATACGTGTCCGGTGTTTGATATGCCGAATTCCCAGAATTTCATTTGTCCAAACTTGCTATACCTTCTAACAAAATACCTTCGAAAACATCCTTTTCCACCGGTCTCGATAAATAATACCCTTGGCCATAGTGACAACCGAGTTTCTTCATTGAATCTAACTGCTCTAAGGTTTCTATACCTTCAGCCGTAGTTTTAATGCCTAACGCCTTTGCTAAGTTGATAATGGCTTCCAGAACGATGTTTTCTTCTGACTTTGCTCTGTTGCTACTAATAAAACTCTTATCAATTTTTAAAACATCAAAATTAAACTGGTGTAAATAACTGAGAGAAGAATACCCAGTACCAAAATCGTCGAGGGCAAGTTGCACACCCATTTCACGAATCTTTTGCATCGTAACTTGGGTTTCTTCTACGTTTGACACAATACTTCTTTCGGTTAATTCAAGCGTCAAATAATTCAGCACTTCCGGAAAGGTATGGTACGTGCTTTCTAGTATTTGCATAATCGATTCAGAATTAAAGCCTTTGCCTGATACATTAACATTGAGAGAACGGAACTGATTTGGCCATTTTTCGTGCCAAGTTTTGAGGTACTGTATTGAGGTCCAGACCACGTATTCATCTAACGCAATAATCTGGTTACCTTTCTCTAATTCAGGTAAAAAAGATGCTGGAGGCATCACTCCATATGTTGGATGCTGCCAACGTATAAGCGACTCACCGCCTATGACCTTTCCAGACCGGATATCGATAATAGGTTGAAAGACTAAGTGCAGTTGCTCTTCCGCTAGTGCAACTTTAAACTCACTATCAAGATCGAAATGACTAAAATTATCTCCGCCTTCTTTTGCTTGATAAAAACATACCTGATTTCTACCATTTTCTTTGGCTTGATACATCGCTTCATCTGCTTCTAAGAACATTTTCTCGGGTGTTGTTTTTTTGCTCTTATTCTTTTGTCCGGCATGGCCCTCAGCTTTGCAAAATGTCACGCCGATACTTGTAGATACGTTTAGCTCCTTATCCTCGATGATTATCGGTTCGCTAATAGCACGTGCTATTTTGTTGGCAATATCATGAATATTCTGTTCATTACGTACGTTGACCAACAACACAACAAACTCATCACCACCTTGCCGACAAATAGTATCTGATTCACGCACACACTCATTGAGTCTCTCGGCACAGATTTTCAAAAGTTGGTCGCCAATAAAGTGACCATATTTGTCATTCACAAATTTAAATTTATCGAGATCTAAGAAGAGCAGGGCCACGATATGTTGTTGGCGTCGATCCAAGTCGACCAATGCTCTTTTCAATCTATCGTTAAACAGTATTCTGTTAGGAAGTTGTGTTAATGGGTCATGCAGCGCTAAATTAGTGAGTTCAGAGCGTGCTTGCATGCGCTCAATGGCGTTACGAATATGCTTGGCGACAAAGGATAGTAATAGTTTATCTTTTTCAGTAAAAACAAATTTTCCGTTGTAGCTTTGTACAACCACAATTCCTCGCAGGGATTCATTACCGAACGGTACTCCTAGCCAAGCCTCTGGCAGTGAGCCTTTTACATAGATGACTTTGTCTTCAATTAAGCGGCTAATATCTTGCTTGTAAACCAATAAGGGTTCGTTGTTGTGCAATACATATCCAGTAATACTGGGCGGATCATCAATCATGATGGTCGTTTCATTATCAGCAACGTCGTCGACTTCATCAACACAATAGGGAATAGTGAAGGCTTTACCATCACTAGTTGATAAAGCGATATAGAAGTTTTTGGCAAAGGTCAGGCTTGAAATTTTAGTATGCAATTGCTCGTAAAATTCGGACATGTTTTCAGTCTCAAATATTAATTCTGCAATTTCAAACAAGGCATCTTGGATTTTGCTACTTTGTTCTAATTTGTTAACGGTTTCGTGGAGCTTTCTTAAATCTCTATTTTGAATAATTTTAGTCGCGGCAATACTGGCAATAGCGCTCAATGTTTTAGCATGAATCTCAGTAAAGTAATTCACTTCATGATGGGTAGACTCTATAACACCCACCAAGCGATCATTGTCAAACAACGGAATGGCTAATATCGAGAGGATATTATGTTCGTAAAGGTCCAGCTCTTCATTCGTCTGAGCATCGTGGATGATAATGGGAGCCATAGATTCAGCAACTTTCCCAATAAGACCCTGTCCCAGCTTTATGTTAAGCGGCTTAATCGTTTTCGACTTACCATTGGGTTCTTCTTTGCTTGGCGTTACTTTTTTCTGTAGACACTGCGTTTCTTCATCAAAAAGGTAGACGGAAACAACTTCAATTCCCAATGTGGTGGCCACATTGTGAGTTAAGTGCCATAGGACATCATCTTCTGTATTCAGCGATAACATTTCAGTAGCAAATCGACTCACAATTTTGAAGTGCGTCGCTTCTGACTCTAGCTGACTTTTTTCATCACTCATTAATTACAACTCATTTTAATCCTGAAGAAACAAAGTGCTCGAATCTGTTCAGTGTTCTTGTTGGAATTTATATACTTTTGTACCAATAAGGTATTTTAATTTGATCAAATATACAAAGATTTTGTTGCTAATTGAAAAGTTGCGAACAGACGTTATTTTTTATGGCCGTCCATAGCATCACTTATATAAGGAATGTCTTCCGCATTTTTAAGATATTCTGGACTTAATCTGCGCATGGAGTGCTGCTCATATCCATAGGCAAAAGACAGAATATCTGCGTCGGTATTTTTAGCACCAATAAAAGACAAACCAACCGATAGTCCGTGGATACCGCCCATCGGAACGGTAGCATGCGGGTATCCTGCGCGGGCAGCATGACCACCAAATCCGGGCCAGTCGTTTGGCCAAACGTCTCCGTTAATCGGGTCTATTCTTGGCACAACCAGACCAGATGGAGCTATGAGAACCTGTACACTATGTGCTTTCAACAATTTGTCTATGCCATCTTCACCAGAGGCTTTTTGCACAGTTGTTAGCGCAGTTTGATATTCTTCGCTTTCCAAGGAGTCCATGGCAAGAGACGCATCAAAAATGCTTTGATCAAATAATGCCAATTCAATGTCTTTTTGGGCTAGATTAAAATCAACCAACTCTTGTAAGTTGCGAGGTGCCACTTGTTCAGCGGAGGTGCTCGCTAAATATTCATTTATCCCATGCTTAAATTCAAATTTCAGTATGTCGTAAGACATCTTGCCATACTGCTTGGGAGTGTCAGGACGCTCATCAATTTCAACTAATATCGCCCCTGCAGCTTCAAGGTCTGCCAGTGCTTGTTTAAAGTGAGCCAATATTGCTTGCGATTTACCAGTGGCAAAATTAAGTACGCCAATTCGCACACCTCTCAATGCATTCTTGTTTAGGCCTGCGGTATAGTCGACATTCGGCGTAGTAGTGGCCATAGCGTTTAGCATTAACGCTGCGCCTCTTACTGTTTTTGTCATAGGGCCAGCTGTATCTTGAGTGTGTGAGATAGGAATAATATATTGCTGTGGAACGATACCCACACTTGGTTTAAATCCGACAATGCCGTTAGCGTTTGATGGACATATAATCGAACCATTTGTTTCCGTGCCCACAGAAGCAGCCGCAAGTGAAGCTGCGGTTGCTGCGCCCGAACCTGAACTCGAACCACACGGGTTACGATCTAACATGTGAGGGTTTCTTACTTGTCCTCCCAAAGCACTCCAACCACTCATTGATCCTTCAGAGCGAAAATTGGCCCATTGACTCAAATTAGTCTTACCTAAAATTATCGCCCCTTGAGCACGCAAGCCATCGACTAAAGGGCTGTCTCTAAGGGTGATATTATTTTTTAATGCTAGCGCTCCGGCAGTAGTTGGCATGTTGTCTTTTGATTCAATATTATCTTTGAGTAAAACAGGTACACCGTGCAAAGCACCCAAAACTTGCCCCGCAGCTCGCATCTCATCAAGCTTTTTGGCATTTTCTAACGCGTCGGGGTTTATTGAAATTATCGATTGTAGCTTAGGTCCGTTTCTATCAACTTGCTCAATACGTTCTAGGTAAAGTGTAACCAATTCTTGTGAACTAATTTGGCCACTATCGAGAGCGTTTACAATATCCGGTAATGAGCCAGCAATAACTCCTGTAGCTCGAAAATCTTTCTCAACTTCCTTTGTAGAGCTTGTAGATGTGTCCTCTTTATTTGGTGAACAGGCAGATAGAGCGATACTTGTCGCTAAGGTAAAAACCAATAATTGTTTCATTTTTTCTCTTTTGCAGAATAATTACGCGATTAAATTAAAACTAAAGAAAGCGGATACTTATTGCAAGAGAAAACGATAAACAGGGAATACTATAAGTAGAGAACGCAATTAACAAAGAGAGCTAACAACAGAGAGAGCTAACAGCAAAGAGAGCCATCAGCAAAAAAAGCCATCAACAAAAAAACTAACGCGTAGCCAAATAATCTTCGATTAAGGTAATGAAAGCACTTCCATAACGCTCAAGCTTGGTCTGCCCGACACCGGTAACGCCAATAAACTGAGTTTTATCCACGGGCATTTTATCAGCCATGTCAGCAAGTGTTGCATCGCTGAAGATAACAAATGCGGGGACGTTTTCCTCTTCTGCTATGTTCTTGCGTAGGTGCTTCAATTTCGCGAATAGTTGGCGATCTATATTGGCAGGTTCGGCTTTATTACGCTTACTTGTATCGACACTGAGTTTAGGAACAGCAAGTTGTACCAGACGTTCGGCTTTCAATACCGAACGCGCCGATTCGTTAATACGTAAGATACCCGACAAAGTCATGTCAATGCGCAACAAGCCCTGATGAATAAGTTGTTGAATAATATTATGCCAGTAGTTATCAGATTGCTCCTTACCTATGCCATAAGTGCTTAATTCATTGTGTTTATTGTCTAATATTTTTCGGATGCTTTTGCCACGCAGTACATCGATAACATATTGCACGGCGGTGTCTTGGCGTAGACGAAAAACACAAGACAAAATCTGTTGAGCTTGGGTTGTCCCGTCAAATACTTTAGGTGGATCAAGACAAATATCGCAGTTGCCGCATTGTTCTTGGCGATAATCTGAGAAGTAGTTTAGTAAGACCTGACGTCGACAGGTTTGTGCTTCAGCAAAAGATTCCATCGCTTCAAACTTATGCATCTCAATTTCGTAGCGATCTGGCGCCGTACCAGTTGAAATCCATTGTTTAATTCTTGCTGAATCACGCTCGTCGAACAACAATAATGCTTCTGCGGGCATGCCATCGCGACCAGCTCGGCCAGTTTCTTGATAGTATGACTCTACACTGCGGGGAACATCGTGGTGCACAACAAAACGCACATTCGATTTATTGATACCCATGCCAAAAGCCACGGTTGCAACCACAACTTGCAAGTCGTCTTTGAGGAATTGAGTTTGCACAAATTCTCGAGTGTCGGTGTCATGTCCGGCATGGTAAGCATCACATTTGATGCCTGCGCTTTGCAAACGTTGTGTTAAATCATCTACTTTTGCTCGGCTATTACAATAAACGATGCCTGCGGCACCTTCTTGCTGCTTCACAAAAGTCACGACTTGCTCAAAGCCTTTGTATTTAGCGAGTAGGTTGTAGCGAATATTCGGGCGATCGAAACCCCCTTTAAACACAAAAGGATTATCTAATTGCAACTGATGCTGAATATCAACCTGAGTGGCATGGTCGGCTGTTGCAGTGAGGGCAATAAAAGGTGTGTTTGGGAAATGGGACTTCAAGCGACCAAGATGACGGTAGTCTTGTCGAAAGTCGTGGCCCCAATGTGAAACACAGTGAGCTTCGTCAACAGCAATTAAGCTGATCTTGAGGTTTTGTAATGAGTTTAAAAAATACTGTTTTAACAGTCTCTCTGGGGCAACGTATAACAAATCAAGTTCACCGTTGTATAGCTGCGCACTAATCTTCTGTGACTCTTCAATATCTTGAGATGAATTCAAATATGCAGCCTTCACACCTTGTGCGGTCATTTGCTGCACTTGGTCCTGCATCAGTGAAATCAAAGGGGAGACGACAATTGTGATACCGTCCAATACTAAGGCGGGAACTTGGTAACACAAAGATTTTCCGCCACCCGTAGGTAATAGTATGAGCGCATCTTGGCCATCGAGTACTTTGCCAATTACTTCCATTTGCCCAGGACGAAACTCAGAATAACCGAATGTATCCTTTAGGATTTTGGCGCATTGTTGCTCTTGTGGATGTGCGCTTATTTTTGCCGCCCTTGTGTCCACTACAGAAGTACTAGTATCGCTAACATCACCGGGTTTTTCTGCAATTAGGCTCAATGGATATCTCATTCAAATTCAATTTTGCTATTTTACGCGCTTTTGCTGCCGAATTCATGCTGTACCAACAGACTATTTTCTTTTTGTTTATTATTTGCACATTCAACGAATTGTAGTAATGTAGCTACGTGTACATAAATTGAGCAACCAATATGAGTGTAGATACTTTTACAAGCCGACAATTCAATCAAGACCCCAGTTCTGTGAAGCGAGCCGCTAAGAAGGGGCCGGTTAAAATAACCGAGCGAGGTGTTGTGTCGTTCATGATGATGAGCATTGATGATTATTTGGAAGTAAGCGGAAAAGCCAATTCCATTTGTGATTTATTAAGTGCGCCCAAGACTGCTGATATAGAGTTAAAGGTGCATAAATTAAATACCTCAAACTGATAGGAGTAACAAACGATGATGTTTTTACTTGATACCAGTGTTTTGTCGGCCTTGAGAAATCCCGGTAAGGATGACGCCAAACTTGTAGAGTGGGCGAGTCAGCAACAAGTTTTCAATCTATACATTTCTTCACTTAGTATTTTGGAATTGAAAATCGCTATCTTAGAGAAACGAAAAATCAATGCGAAAGAAGGTGAAGCTCTCAACACTTGGCTACAACAGCATGTCTTACAAGCTTTTAAAGGGAGAATTGTTGCATTTGATGCCGAAATGGCAGAATATTGCGCCGCGTTGCATGTAGCGAATCCAAAGTCAGAAAGAGACGCCATGATCGCAGCCACTTGTTTGGTGAATAATATGAGCCTAGTGACTCGTCATTCATCAGATTACAAACATATCAAATTACACACTATCAGCCCTTGGGAAACTTAAAAATACCAGTTGTTAAGGCTTAGTGAGTAATGATCTGTGAACACTGGAGAGTGAGCTAATACTTTCTCTCGATAACATTTAAAGAGAATCAATTGAGCCAAACCAGTTCAGTCCGTTCAGGCGTTATTTTTGCGCTGTGTGCATACACAATGTGGGGTGTCGCGCCTCTCTATTTCAAAGCGCTTGCGCACGTGCCTCCAATCGAAATTCTAGTGCACCGTGTGGTTTGGTCGGTTGTCTTGTTGTCATTCTTAATAGTTGGCTTACGTCATATTAGTAAAGTGAAAGCCGCGATAACGAATAAGCGTGTGATGTTTACTTTAATGGCAGCAAGCGCCCTGTTAGCCTGCAACTGGTTTTTATATATCTGGGCGGTGAACAATGATTATATTCTTGAAGCGAGCTTAGGCTATTACATCAACCCGCTTATCAACGTGTTCCTAGGTCGTTTATTTTTAGGCGAGACCTTGCGCATGCCGCAAAAAATCGCCGTCGGAATTGCGGTAACGGGTGTACTGATCATGATTTTTAACTTTGGCTATCTACCCTGGATTGCCTTAACCCTCGCGGTTAGTTTTAGTATTTATGGATTATTGCGCAAGCAAGTGTCGGTAGACTCATTACCAGGTTTGTTTGTTGAAACCTTATTCCTTTTGCCTGCTGCAGTTATTTACTGGGTATTCTTTGCAAGCGAAGTAGGTGACTTAACAACGAATTCGTCATCCTTGAACATATTGCTGTTGCTAGCTGGCGTAGTAACAACTGCACCACTGTTATGCTTTACGGCTGCGGCTCGACGCATTCGCTATTCAACATTGGGTTTCTTCCAATATATCGGTCCATCACTCATGTTCATTTTAGCGGTAACACTTTACGATGAACCCTTAAGCACTGGCAGACTAGTCACCTTCGGTTTTGTTTGGGCCGCGTTGGCCCTATTTACTTACGATAGTTTCAAACATTATCGAAAAGAGAAGAAAGAGAAAAAGCTTGCGGCTTTGCGCCCTGAGTAGTCGGTACTTAGGCTTTACCTTTCTGTATTTATCTTGCATTTTATAGTTTGTTGACGGTAACCTTGCACCCTACACAAAATTTGATATGCAAGTGAAGCAGATAGAAATATGCTGTTTACTCGCAAGTATTACAACACTGAACAAGGATGCTACAGTGAAAAACCTTATCTTTATTATATTTGGACTCCTTTTTTATTCTGCTAGTGCTTTCTCGCAACAAACCCAAGCCAACTCGATTTTGCATGAGCTGGAGATAGAGGGGATTCGGGATTATTCAAGTTCGGGCTTTCCGCGCAACTTTTTAATACATGAAGAACACCTTTACTTCACCAGCAACGGATCTTTTAGCGAGGCCGGAAACAGAGTTTGGCGTCTAAATAAGCAAAACGAGCTACATTCAATCGATACTGGCCCAATTTACGGCAATTACACTTGGGGTCATCCTTTCCAAATCGTGAATCAACAGCTGGTTTATTTTTCACGGGATGGTCTTAAAGCTGTTTCACTCGAAGATGGCTCTCACGCCAATTTATTATCTGGAGAAGATAAAATTAATTGGGGATCTGAACTCTCATTTGTGGCATTTAATAAGCATTTGTACTTCAAAGGCAGGGTCGATATGCAGACCGGCTCTTTTTGTTTTTGGAAAACAGATGGAAGTGCAGAAGGCACAACTAAAACTGATATATGTAGAGTTGATAGGGCTCCTAATTTTCAGCAATTGTTTGCTTCAAACAATAAGCTTTATATAGTTAGCACAAATGCTGAAGATAGCACCAAAATTAGGGTGATTGACGCTCAAGGGACAAGTATCGAGCTTCCTCAGGATGTCGCTCGCAGAAATAATTCGGCAGTCAAAATTGCGAACGAAGGCATTTTCTTCCAAACCAATAAAGCATTATATCACTCAGATGGAACTGTGGATGGAACCGTAGTTGTTGCCCTAGATGAAGAAGTCGCTGAAAATGATGCTCGCGAGTTACTAGAATTAAATGACAAGATATTTACGGCAGTGCGTTCGGAGGTATTCGTATCTATAGCCGATTCAGAGAATGTTATTCAACTCGATCTAAGTTCAGATGATCCTAATGAAAGTCGCTACTCCACATATCCATTTTCATTCACTTTGGTTGGAGATCTCGTTTACTTTTTTGTTCGAACAACTGAACCTCTCAACACACGAAGTGTTTTTAAACTGTTTGTTTCTGATGGCACACAAGAAGGAACACGCTCTGTTTTTAGCTTTCAACAAAGGTCCTATGATTCTGTAAACATAATGGCGTCAGAGGGGAAGCGCATTATTTTCACTCGAGAACACAGTAGCGATGGCGAACACTACTTCAAAGAAATTTGGGTTAGCGATGGAACTGAAGACGGCACAAAAATAATATCAGATAACTCAGTTCCTATTGAGCTTCACAATGAACGTGTTTGGTCCGTTTTTAACTCTAGACTTTACTATTCAGCTCCAACTGAAAATCAAGGTTTAGAACTGTGGCAAAGTGACGGCACAGCAGAAGGCACCTTTATCTCAAAAGATATTGGTTTTTCCAGCAATCATCACGTTTCGCTTGCTAAAGAACACTTTGTAAATAACGATGAGTATTTCTACTTCATAAAAACGCCTATTAACTTTTCAAACGATCAAGAAAGGCAATATACACAAGAGTTATGGCGGTCCAACCTCGCGACACTTGCAACAGAAAAACTGTCAACTATCAATACCGACGAAGATTTCTCTGTCACACTTAAACTTGCCTCAAATGGGATCTTTATTTGGGCTACAAACACCAATGTTGGGGGAACCAGTAGAATACTCTCATTTTTTGACTTCCAATCTAATTCATTGAATGAAGTGCTTAACCAAGTTGATTCTATTCATTGTGATTTTGATTTTGGTAGCACGGTAGGTGAAACACTTTATTTCGTTAGTGACGGTGCCAGCGAAACTACCAGAGATTGCCAGATTTGGTCAGTTAACGGCAATAGTAATAACGCTACTCAATTGTCAAACTTTACTGACAATAATGCCAACCAATCAGGTGCAATCGCATACTATATTCTCAATGATGTAATGCACTTTCACTCAGTAAATGGTCATGGCGGAGATAACACCAGTGCTCAATTGTTTTCAACCGACGGAACCACCGAAGGTACTATCGAAGTATTGGATAGCAATGATTATGATATTGTTAATGCCGCAACTGCCGGTAATTATCTTGCTTATAACGATGGCATTTTCTTTACGACCGTTGAATATTCACCGGCCAATCGTCGACTGTGGTTTTGGAATGCCCAAGGCGTTCATGAAGTGATATCAAGACCTTCGCTTCATGATTTCACACTCTATAAGACTAATGGCAAGGTATTGTTTAGCATTGACCAGGAGCTATATATCAGTGACGGACGTGCGGAAAATACGGTTCTTTTAGATGTTTTTGACCCCGATTACAACTTTAGCTATCTTACACCAACCTATAATTCAAACTACTTTTTCTATCAGACCGGTAATGCGAACCAAATGTTTGAATTGTGGCAATCGGAGGGTAACCGAGCTGACACCAAGTTGGTGTCGGTAATTGAGGGTTACGACGTTAACATTCCAATTGCTGTAATTGGAGATGATTTGTATGTTAAGGCCAGTCGTAGAATTGACGACAAAGAAATCACATATAGAACAAACCTTAAAAGTAACGATATTTCGATGCTTTATGAAGGCGAAATGGAACCTGTCAGATATCGCACTATGGCAAACAAATTTTTCGTTTTGGGAGAAGCAAAGGATATACCTCAATTTATTGATTTTATTAGCTATATATTCGTAAGTGCAAAGTCGCTTGGAGACGATCTTGATGGCGATGGAGTGCTGGATGGTAGCGATGCGTTTCCACTGCACACATTAGAGCAAATGGACTCTGATGGTGACGGCTTAGGTGATATTGCTGATCTCGACGATGATAATGATGGCATTCCCGACAGTAGCGACTTAGCTCCAACTGATCCGATGGTGTGGGCCGACTATGATAATGATGGTATTGGTGACTTAGCTGACTTAGACGATGATAATGATGGTGTTACCGATTGGAATGATTCATACCCATTTGACGCAACGCGCTTTGAAAATGCTTCTGGTGCTACCGCACCGCCTGCAATTGAACCGCCGCCAAGCCCTGCTCCAGATGCTGGTGGTAAAGACGGTTCCGGTGGTGGAATAATCAATTTGCATTTTTTATTGCTTTTATCTGTATTGACCTTCAAGCGGCGAAACAGGTTCATCAAAAGCAAATAGATGTTCCTCTTTGAACTATTAAGATATCGCTGAATAGCGTGCCCTCACATACTTGAAATCAAAGTTACTGCAAACGCAGGGCTGTGATATAAAGATTACATCATCGACCTAATGAACTACTAAGGCAATTCTGATTTTAAGGGAGGGTTACAGTGTAGTAGACGCAGAACCGAGTTTTTTGCCAGGAAATTTAGAGGATGATGTACTTGAGGCTGCAACAGAAAAGGATGAACCAGATGAGAAATAAAAAAGTTGAATTTACATATAAGTTTCCGTTTTTTTGTATTCTTCTGATTGGCGCGTTTTATCTTTTATGGTGGTTTTTAGGGCGAGGCTCTGAATGGGCAAAGTTATACAATGTTTTAGGGTTGATAATAGTTTTAGGTTCAAAGCCTTGGTCTGATCTCTTGCAGCTAATACTTAACGAAATTCTAAAAGCTGACTATATGGTTTTGAGGCTATCGAGTTATGCAATTGGATTTACAATTAATGCGACTATTTTAAGATTTGTCTATTTGAGAATATATAACCTGATTGGAAACAAAGAAAAGAGCTAGATTTTGATGAGCGTATAGAGTTCGTCGATGAAAGAGGTGAACAAGTGGTATTGCCTGCGTCTGCACTTGAGTTGTTGAAGAGTATTCTTGTACAAATGGCACAGGGTAATGCAATGACCTTGATGCCTATTCATGCTGAGTTAACTACACAGCAAGCCGCTGACATTCTAAATGTGTCAAGACCCTACCTTGTTAAATTACTCGAAACGGGCGAAATTCCATTTGCAAAAAAAGGAACACACAGGCGAGTGCATTATCCTTTTTTTATAATTTTAGTTAGTAATGGGTTACTATGATATTTACTAATAAATAATCATAATTCACACCAAGATATCAAATATAATCATATTTCACACCTTATAATTGTTTTTCACGCAGTTGATTTAAATTTTCAATCATAATATAGTTTGTAATCATAATTCATGACATGACACTGTATATAATCATTTTTCATGATTGGTAATCGTTTTTCACGGTAAATCCTCATTTTTAGGTGGGTAATATGGTATTGGCTAAACGCGCAAAATTCTTCGATGAAGAAATTTATCCAGAGCCTGAAGCTGAGCTGGTTGGATATGCTTGGCTTATCAATGAATTCCAACTAAGCGTTCCTGCTCCTAATGCGATATGCGCCATTGTTCCAGCTATAAACGCTAAACGAAGCAAAGGAAGGTGGTTAATATGGGGAAGCCGTTATCAGCCTGACGCTCATTGGTTTGCACAGTTAACATTTGCGTTGAAATATGAAGGTGCTGATTTAGCAATTATGAAAAGCTTATTTGGCGCTTTAGCAATCGAAGATATTACTGCTTCAGTTGAAAATGAAATAACAGGCGCGTATAGCCGCAGAATTTGGTTTTTCTATGAATGGCTTACTGCGCATATGTTACCCATTGGGGATGTTACTACTGGTAATTATGTTGACGCGCTAAATGAAGAACTACAATTTGGCTGCGCCAAAACCAAGGTTTCACGCCAACGAATAAATAATAACTTACCGGGTGTTAATGGGTTTTGTCCATTAATTAGAAGAACAGAGAAATTAGTTCAGTATATTGGTGAAAACCTAGATGAAAAAGCGGCAAAAAATATAGGGACTGTTCACAGTAACTTACTTGCAAGAGCGGCTGCATTTTTACTGCTTTCAGACTCTAAGGCTTCATATACCATTGAAGGAGAATCGCCTCCTCATAATCGTATAGAGCGATGGGGGAAAATTATCGGTCAAGCAGGCATGCAGCCATTAACCGTAGAAGAGATAGAACGTTTACAGAAAGTTGTTATTCCTGATGGTCGATTTATCCTGCCGGGAATTCGTTGCGTTGGCGGTTTTGTTGGGGAGCATGATCGTGTGACCAATATACCAATACCTGAACATATATCAGCAAAGCCAGAAGATCTTGATGAGCTGCTCGCTGCTTATCTAAATGCGCATGAATTAATGAAAGATTCAGGATTTCATCCTGTTTTAGCTGCTGCAATCATTGCCTTTTCGTTTGTTATTATTCATCCGTTAGAAGATGGTAATGGACGAATTCATCGCTACTTAATTCATCACGTATTAGCTGAGAGTGGCTTCACGCCTAAAGGGGTTATTTTCCCCGTATCAGCAGTCATTCTAGAAAAAATAGAAGAGTACAAAGCCGTGTTAGAGCAGTTTACTCAACCACGTTTGAAGTATGTTGAATGGCAACCGACTGAAGATAACAATGTTCATGTAACCAATGAAACGGCTGACTTGTATCGATATGGAGATATGACGCGCCAAGTGGAGTTTTTATTTGAGTGCGTAAAAGATACGGTAGACACTGTTCTTCCAGAGGAAGTTCTTTATCTAGAAAGATACGATGAGGTTTGGAACTATGTAAATAATCGATTTGACATGCCTCAGAAAAGCTTAAGCTTACTACTCAATTTTTTGCGTCAGAGTAATGGGCAATTATCGAAGAGAGCCAAAACTAAGGAGTTTTCAGCACTAACTGAAACCGAAGTAAAAGAAATCGAGAATAAATATCAGGAAGTGTTTTTACTTGATTAAGTGAGCCATTTTGTCAGTGAGCAGTTAGACATGTATAAGAGATAATACTTACTAACTGTTCAATAAATATGCTAAGATTGATGCGATTCAGTGACGAATTAACTTGTTCTTTCAAATATTGCCAAGGAAGTAAGGCCCTCTTTATACAGCATTTTATTCCCATTTCAAAAAGAAAGTAATCTGGATCAAGTTTCGGATTATTTTATATGCAGGCACGATACTATGATCCAGTGATTGGGCGGTTTTACTCAAATGACCCGCTAGATGCTGCAACATTTATAAGAAAAGGAAATATTCAAGGGTTTAACCGTTACGCATATGCAAACAATAATCCATACAAATACACAGATCCAAATGGCGAAAATCCAGTTTGCCTTACACCTTGGACTGCGTTGGCATGCGCTGGAGCAGCTGCGGTAGGTTATGGCGTATATAAATTTACCGACAAAACGGAAGATTTGGGAAATTCAAAGTTGAAAGAAATGGAAGCTGACAGTCGTCGACAAGAAGCATATATTAATTGCGTAAAATCAGGAGGCCGTAACTGTGGTGATATTGGTCCATCAGAAAGAGAGCTGAGTGTAGTGGTCTAATCATCTACAAGGTTAAAGAAACAAATAGTTTAAGGAAGGGTGCTCTTTTTTCTTAATAGACATACCATACTTAAGCGCAAGTATTCAGCAAAAGGTAGAACATGAACAAAACCACCAAAGGTGTGTTTTTATTATTTTTAGTCTTCATACATTTCGGCTTTAGCTCGAATGTAGTCGCTACCGATGGCGCGAAAAATTCAGATACTGAATTTCTACAAAACCAACATAAGTTTGCAGGCACATTAGAATACCAAATTGGAGTGAGTAGCCATTTAGAGTTGCAGGATATCGAAGCCGAGGGACAGTGGCTAGTTTCAGATGATGGCTGGATCAGAGAGGTGTTTTTCGACTCAAGTTTTTGGCTTGGCGACCACCCAAAAGTTGCGTGGCTTAAGTATAAAGCGGCGTCTGAAAGTAGTGAGCATTGGTTCGAACTGGCGTCAAGCGGTGTTACTAGAGCTTCACTTTATTATACAGATCAGGACGGAACGCAACGTTCAATTAATACAGATGATCCAGAATATCTTAATGGTTACCGTTCTAGATTCCTTACATTTCTTTTAACCGAAAACATGTTGGAGCAAACCTTATACATTAGAGTTGAATCCTCTAGCAAGTTACATATTCAAGTAAATACCTACGACTACTTCGACTACCTGCAGATGTCCTCGATAATTAACTTTATTTACGCGATAGGATACGGCGTTGTCTTAATTATGGTGCTTTACAATTTAATATTAGGTTGGTATCTCAAGGACTCCATCTATTACTTATATTCCTTCGCCATTTTATCTGCATTGTATTATCAGTTTTTCGCTCATGGACATGCTCGAATTTTCTTTCATTTGAATTGGGACTCGGTTAACCAATCATTAAATATGGCATCATTAGTGGCAATTGCCGCAGCGATGTATTTTCTTTATCGCTACGCAAATTTTCGTTATTTCTTCCCAATGGTGGCAAAGTATTTTAGAGCACTGATTCTTTTTGTTGTCTTGGCAATAGTCACGATGCTCTTCATAAGCGCAAATGCGGCTTTAAACTTATTGTTATTGATATCGGGTCCGATACTGACTATTTCACTCGTTTTAACCTTGTGGGCTCGATATAAGGGAGTAAGAGAGGCTGGCTATTTTGCACTCGCTTGGCTTGGTTATATTTTAGGTGGCTCAATTTGGCTAAGTTATTGGTTGGGGATACTGCCATTAAATCACTACGTAGAGTTGCCTTTATTGGCTGGCGCTGTCTTAGAAAGCGTACTTCTGTCCCTAGCGCTTGGATATAGAATTCAGAACCTTAATGAACAAACGGAGTTACTCGAAGCGAGTAATAGCCATTATAAAAACTTAAGTCAGCTTGATCCGCTCACTAAATTATCCAATCGAAGAGCATTTGATAAGCAATTATCATATTACGAACAACTTGAAATCAGTTATGGCTTGCTTCTTGTCGATATCGATAACTTTAAGGAGTTTAACGATACTCACGGTCATGTAGAAGGCGATAACGTACTGGTAGTATTGAGTGATGTATTGCGTAACACTTTAAGGGAAAGTGATTTAGCCGCAAGGCTTGGCGGTGAAGAGTTTGGTCTACTCATCGCCTGTTCTTCTGTTGAGCAGTTAGTGGAAATTGCGGAGAGAGCTAGAGAATCTTTCAGCGCACACGAGTTTATTATTAATAATAAAAGCTATTATGTTTCAGTTAGTATTGGTGTGGGCATGCGAGATGCAAATGACAGTTCTATCGAATTCATTGAAAGAATAGACCGAGCGCTTTACTTAGCTAAAGAAAGAGGTCGAAATCGAGTTCAAGTATCGTCTATTAATACAGAATAGGCGATAGAGAGCTCGCTTAGTCACGCCAATTCTTATCATAATCGGTATTGCTTTTGGCAAAAATAACCATGTCTAGCCAAAACATACCGATGATTGTTTTGGCAAATTTCTTAGGGCAAAAGGCCTGTTTCAGCTCGTTGATTTTATCCTCATCGAACCCTTTTTTTAACAAGCTTTGCAAACACTCAGCATACAAACTGTTTAAGGGGAGTGCATCCATACTAGGACACCTGAGTACTAGGTGATCTTTGGATTTTTTGCCCGCGAAGGGCACAACAATTACGCTTTCTTTATCTAATTCTTCAAGTTTTTCGGCTGGGAAGTGGTAATGCAAAATCAGCTCAGTCTCAAAAACATATTGATGGCAATTAGGGCGGTGACCTAAGTAGATTCGAGCAGACGCAAATAACCCTCTGAACATACGATGAAGTAAATTCTGATTATTAATAATCTCGATATATATGTTCGCTACTGCTGCGTCTTCTGTCATTTTAACGACTACTGCTTATGATTAACTTATTTTATTATGTTTGTTAGGAAAAAACAGTGGTGCGTTTACTCATTTTTGTTTGTGAGATCAGATACTGTCATTGGCAATTTTACTACTACAGGATAAACAATATATTACTAAAAGTGTTGTATCGTGATGATACAGAGGCATTGAATTATATATTTAGATGAGGTTTCTTATGGGGAAATTACACCTTTTTTGAATAGATGCTTTCAGCTTCAGGGGAGTGCTACTTGGTCGGCATGACCTTCTTTACGACAAAGGTTTTTGCAAAGGCAATATAACTTGTAAAATGACGACGCTTTCTCAACTCATGTGAGTGTTAGTCAGCGCCGTATTCACACTACTTATGCGTCAACGCTGATTGAATGACTGCTGCATGTTCTGCCAGATCATGACCTAAGTCAGTTAGGTAACCGCCATCTGGTTGATCAACAATGCCTTTGCTATATAAGCGTTGTGCTGCTGATACTAAACTAGGATCCGCATCATGATGTATTTTCAGGCCTTGCATTAAACTTTTATTTGGGAATTTTAAGATAAGGTTTAATTCTTCTGTAAGCTCTTTATTGAATGGCATAGGCTTCTCTTCTTAGGTTGACGTTAGACGGTAAAGTCGTGGTTCATAAGTATGAGTTGTTAGCATATAGCCGAAATAAAATAATTACAAAGAATGATCATCTAAATTTGAATTTTAATGATCTAGATCCACCTCATACCGATTTAAGAGAGCCTTTATTTTGGCTTAAGTTTACATCTTAGGATTAGAATCAAACATCGCTTTCATTTTGTTTGCGAAGGCAACAAAGTTTTCTTTCATCGTCGTTTTAATCTTAACACTGAGTTCAGATAACAATACGACGCCTTCAATGGTGATAGTAGGGGCATGTTTTGATGCGACGGAAGGGGCTTTGTTTTTTGCACTACCTAAAATGCAAAAAGCTTTAGATACAACGTTTACGTTCTCTGGAACATAAATTTTATCGCTACCTAAAATACTAATGACCTGTACCTTCACGTTTGGGCCAGTAAATAGTGCATTGGTAAAGTCGAGAGTTGATCCCCCAAGTAAAGTAAATAATTTAATTTCTTTTGGTACCGTCCAAATGCCGCTACGGTCAGTTTCACCCAGAATGTTAACCATAGTTTCCTGTTCTTCAGCAGGCGTTTTGCTATAGTTAACTTGAAATTGTTGCTCTTTTTGCTGCTTCAATGTGTCGTCTGGGGCTGGACCTAAGTCTTCTATTTGGTCCATCATCTCTTGGTGTGATGAAGTTGCGATAACAGCATCAAGTCGTCGTTCAAATGCTGCATTAGAAATAATGCCATGGCTATAATTATGAATTAGAACGTCAATAACTTCTTCTTTAACTTGTTCTATGGGTCTATCTTCTAATTTAACAGTCATGGTTATATTCCTTTTTTATCACTTAGTCAGATGAAAGATTGATTATGCTACGATAAAGCAAAGCTCGTACCAGAAAAATATATTCAATAAAAACAATAATTTAATTAATTTTTATTTTTTCAAATTGGTCATTTTTGCTATTTTTTAGTGTTTTCGAATCGATTATTAATATTTTAGTCAATTGCATCAGCGCAAGTTAGCGCAAATAAAATCATTAGAGCGCCCCAAAAACGAGACGCTCTATATTTGGCACTTGAAGGTGACTATTTTTGGGAATGCAAACCAAACATGTTTCCCTCTGAATCGTTCGCAAGGGTAATAAAACCGTATTCACCGATAGACATTTTCGACCGCTGAATTTTACCACCCGCTTCTTCTACTCTGGATTCTTCCTGTGCACAATCGTCACAAGAGAAGTAAACCAAAGTGCTATTACCTCCGGCAGGAAAACCGTTCATATGCACTAAGGCGCCACTTGCACCATACTGTTCCATATCTGCTGGGAACGCACGCATCTTAACGCTGGCATCCGTTGGGTCGCCAATTGTCTCAAAACTGACTTTCAGCACAGACTCGTAGAATTTTTGGGCTCTTTCAATATCATTCACATAAATTTCAAACCAACCTACTGGATTACTCATAATCATTTTCCTTTTAATTGTAAGCCTAGGTAATGAAATGAGCTCATTTAGTTAGGCTTTAATTGATTAAGTGAAATGTAAGCCAATAGGCTTGAATGCCTTCACCCATTTATTAGCCTACTCCTTTTTAGCTTAAAAATTCCACACATTTTTAAGTGTAGCAATGTAATCTTCTAAAAATCATTTCATATGTAGTGTACAATCCGCCGATAAATAGCGAGTAAAAGCGGGTTGAATTTTGATTTTTAATAAATCAATGCAATCGCCAAACTGAACGGAAGAACTGAAAAGAAATGGCACTCAAACCCACTATATACAAATTTAATGTCACGCTAGCGGACCTAAACAATCATCATTATCCAAATCTTAGTTTGACGGTGGCGCAACACCCCTCTGAAACATTAGAGCGCATGTTGGTGAGAGTGATGGTATTTTGCCTTCACTCCTTCGATGATAATGAAGGCTTGCTGGCCTTTACTAAAGGTTTGAGTTCTGTTGAAGAGCCAGATTTGTGGCAAAAGACACTTGATGACCAACTGCTTAGTTGGATTGATGTAGGTGAGCCAAGTTTTGATAGAATGAAAAAGGCTTGCCGACTTTCTAAAAGTACATTTGTATATAGCTTTAACTCCAAATCTGATGTTTGGTGGAAGCAAAACAGAGAACAACTTGAAGCGCTTCCCATAAAATTTTTTGCGTTCGAATGGGAGCAAATCAAGTTGCTAGCGAAAGAGATTGAACGTAAATCAACATGGTCAATCACAATTAGTGATGAATCAATTTTTGTAACGACGGCGAGTGAGCAGTTTGAAGTCAACTGGATAGCTTTGAAATAACGCTTACTTACCGCAGAAGATAGAAATAGGGAGTACAACTCCTATATTCAAGAAACAAAAACAAAGGTTAGAATAAATTTATGACGTCTAAATTTGACGAAATCAGGCCATACAACAACGAAGATTTGCCTGATGTACTAGAAAAACTCGTAAACAATAAAGAGTTTATACAAACGCTGGTAGCCTTTCGTTTTGCGCGTTGGCCGAAAATCACCAAGCCCTTTATTGGCTTCGTGATCAAACGTATCGTCAGTAAAAAGATAAAAACGATCAACAGCCTGCGTGAATTTCAGCGATTGGTTGAACCTTACATGCATCGCATGATCAGCAAAACTACCAAAGGTTTGAATATTACTGGCCTTGAAACCCTCGATTTATCAAAACCTTGTTTGTTTGTGAGTAATCACAGAGACATCGCCCTTGATCCTGCTTTTGTTAATTGGGCATTGCATATCAATGGCCAGGACACGGTTAGGATTGCTGTTGGTGATAACTTACTTAGCAAGGATTGGGTTGCTGACGTCATTCGCTTAAACAAATGTTTTGTCGTGCAACGTTCGGTAGAAGGGCGCAGGGAAAAGTTAGCAGCAGCTAAACTGCTTAGTGAATACATTCATCACTCATTGACCAGTGAGAAACAACATATTTGGATCGCACAGCGAGAGGGAAGAGCAAAAGATGGAGTTGATGTGACTAACCCAGCCATCGTTTCAATGCTCGCAATGAATAAACCCAAGGGTGTGGATTTTGCAGACTATATTGCAGAACTAAGAATTGTACCTGTTTCACTTTCCTACGAATTCGACCCATGCGATGTAAGCAAGGCTAAAGAGCTATGCCAGAAAGAACAAGACGGTGCTTATGATAAGCCCGACAACGAAGATATGAAGAGTATTGTTAACGGTATTACCGGAAAGAAGGGCAGAGTGAATGTGCACTTTGGGAAACTAGTCGGCGATCAGTTTGCGAGTACGAAAGAAGTCGCTGCCTTCCTTGATAAAGAAATTCTGGCTGGTTATCAAACTTATGCTACTTCAGAAATCGCTCTTCAACGCTTAGGTGAAACAGTGTCTGCTAAGCTTAACACTGCGCCAGCTGCTGAACTTGAAAAGGCGAGAGTTTATCTCGATTCACGTTTGGAGATGCTTAATCCTCAAGAGCAAGAGAAGCTTTTGAGGATGTATGCAAACCCATTAATTCGACTTTCAAACTAAATCTTAAGCAATTTTAGTTAACTTGGCATACGCCAACATCAGTATTTTTGTGCCTACTGAATCGAAATTGACGTGGACTCTTGCGTGTTCACCCGAGCCTTCGTAATTTAACACAGTGCCTTCACCAAATTTCTTGTGCTCGACGCGCTCACCTAATTTAAAACCGCTATCTTGAAACGCAGCGTGTGAGGTGGCTGAGCTAAATCGGTTATGCACAGGCTGTTTGATAACCGTTCTCAGTCTAATTTCCTCAATGAAATCACCCGGTATCTCTCGAATAAATCGTGAAGGCGTGTGGTACTTATCTTGACCGTAAATGCGACGAGTTTCAGCGTAAGTAATGAGTAGCTTTTCCATGGCGCGTGTCATACCGACGTAACATAGGCGGCGCTCTTCTTCTAACTTGCCAGGTTCGTCGTTGCTCATTTGGCTAGGGAACATGCCTTCCTCAACGCCTGCAAGGGTAACAAATGGAAACTCCAAGCCTTTTGCAGTATGAATCGTCATCATTTGCACGGCATCTTGATTGGCGTCAGCTTGCGCATCACCAGCTTCTAGAGAAGCATGCGCTAAAAATGCAGAAAGAGGGCTCATTTCTTCGGCCTCATCTGGTGCTTCAAATTGCTTACAAGCAGTGACCAATTCTTCCAAGTTTTCTACTCTTGCTTTGGCTTTCTCACCTTTTTCTGCTTGATACATTGCATATAAGCCAGCATGTTTTATGACGTGATCGGCTTTCTTTTCAAGCGCTAAGTCTTTCACATCCTGGGTCATTTGTAGGATCATCTCTACAAATCCTTTTAATGCATTAGCGGCGCGGCCTGAAAGCATATTTTGCGCTAACATTTTACTGCTCGCTTGCCACATTGGAATATCATTTTCACGTGCAAACTGGCGGATGTTTGATAATGTTTTGTCGCCTAAGCCACGGGTCGGTGTATTCACAACACGTTCGAAAGCTGCGTCATCAATTGGCTGATTAATCAGACGCAAATAAGCAAGGGCATCCTTGATTTCTTGACGTTCGAAGAAGCGCAAACCACCATAAATGCGATAAGCTAAACCTTCGTGCAAAAGGGCTTCTTCCAGTACACGTGATTGAGCATTGTTGCGATACAAAATAGCGCAATCTGACAAGGCCGCACCTTGCTCATAATGGGTTTTTATTTGTGAAATGATAAAGCGCGCTTCGTCTAAATCATTGAAGCCAGCGTAGAGCGCGATTTTCTCGCCTTCACCATCGTCGGTCCACAACTCCTTTCCTAAACGACCAGGATTGTGACCAATCACAGCATTCGCCGCATTCAATATATTAGAAGTGGAGCGGTAATTTTGTTCTAGCTTAATTGTATTGGCTGTAGGGTAGTCTTTCAAAAAGTGTGAGATGTTTTGAACATTCGCACCACGCCAGCCATATATGGATTGGTCATCATCGCCTACAATCATCATGTTATTGTTTTCACAAGACAGCAACTTTAACCATGCATATTGAATGTTGTTGGTGTCTTGGAATTCGTCTACCAGAACCGCGCGAAAGCGTTTTTGATAATGCTGTAATACCTGAGGATTATTAGCCCAAAGTTCGTGCGCGCGTAACAACAATTCTGCAAAATCGATGAGCCCAGAACGCTGACAAGTTTGTTCGTAGGCCGTATATATTTCTTTCATTTTTTGCTGCGTGTGATCACCATGCGTTTCGATATGTTTTGAACGCAGGCCTTCGTCTTTATTGCCGTTTATGTACCACTGAATTTGCTTAGGTGGCCAATGCTTTTCATCGAGATTCATCGACTTTAACAAACGCTTAATTAAACGGTATTGATCGTCAGAGTCGAGTATTTGGAAGTTTTCCGGCAAGCCTGCTTCTTCATAGTGAGCGCGCAATAAACGGTGGGCTAGGCCATGGAATGTACCAATCCACATACTATTTAGTGGCTGGCCCATCAATCGCTCGACACGCCCGCGCATTTCGCGCGCTGCTTTATTCGTAAACGTTACGGCTAGAATGCTGTATGGGGCAACTGACTCAACTTCCATTAACCAAGCAATACGATGCACCAATACTCGGGTTTTACCGCTGCCAGCACCGGCCAATATCAACATGTCTTGAGCGGGTGCGGCGACAGCTTCACGTTGCTTGTCGTTCAGGTCTTCGAGTAGTCGAGTTACGTCCATTAAAATTCTTTATTGTTTTGCATCAGATGGGCGAAGTATAACAATAAACCTGTGTGTTTATACAGCATAAACGAGTTTATTCGAGAATTTAAGTTTGGGATTCTTTAATTTCTTACTCTTATTAAGTTAAGATTATTAGTCGATGATATTTGAGATGATTATAGGTATCATTGGGCGTTTAGAAACTTACGTGACCTGTTGTGAAAAGTCTCTTATGAATGATGCACATGATTGAAGTAATTTTATTAGCGCTTGGCTTGAGCATGGATGTGTTCGCGGTTTCAATTGGTCTTGGTGTCGCTGCGAATGGAAGCGGGCAAATTTTAATTAATCAAAAGAAGCTACGCAGTGCTTTTATCATCGCGTTTTATTTTGGTGCTTTTCACGCATTTTTCCCGCTCTTGGGTTACTTAGGCGGAATCACACTATTTTCATGGTTTGAGAGCATCTCCCAATGGATAGGCTTTTTCATTCTGGTATTTTTGGGTCTTAAGTCAATTTATGATTCGTACCAAGGCAATGAAAATGAGCTTACAAGCTCACTTACGCATAGTGCTTTACTCATCCTTGCAATAGCGACCAGTATTGATGCCTTGGCGACGGGGTTTACTTTGGCTTTATTGACAGTACCGGCCTTAGTTGCATGCTTAATTATAGGTATGACAACCTTCTCTTTTACCCTGATTGGTCTTTACTTGGGCAGCTCAAGTAGTAAGAGACTCGCGCCGATATCAAATGTGTTAGGTGGGGTCATTCTCATTGTGATTGGGTTCAAGATTCTATTATTCTAAACGTTTAGCTAAAGCCGCAAATTTAAACTGCAAAGCAAAACGGCGCATATTGCAAATCAACTAGTGAATTGCGCGTCCTTTTACCTTACAATCGCGCTCCACTTTTTTTAATCATTTATCATTCGTTCGGGACTCAGATGGCAGCAATAGGCATAGATTACGGCACATCAAATTCAGAAGTTGTCTACTTTGATGGGACGCAACATCAATTTATCAAACTTGATCCTAATGTTGAGAATTCGAACAAGATCCGTTCATCTGTTTTCGTTTATTACAAAGATGAATTACCACGTCCTCCTGCGTCTGCGATTGAAGCGAAAGTGTCTCAAATTCAACGCGCTATTAACGAGCAAATAGATAAAGCAAAGCAAAGCTATTACGAAGCGAAAGACCCTAGAGAGCAACGGGTTTTTAGCGAAAAAATCGACGACTTGCGTGCCGAGTACCATAACAAACCTGCGCTGCAACGCCGAGCAATACAACTTCTTCTTAAGCACATGACAGTGCAAGATTTGTCTTTGCATCAACTTGTTGAAACCGGTGAGTTTGCCTTTGGCGAAGAGGGCTTTAAACGCTTCCTTAAAATGCCAGATAAAGGTCGCTTAATATATTCACCCAAAAACTTCTTAGGTGCGCATTTGGTAGATGGCCAGAAAAAGGCCTTCGTTGGGATGATCGCCAAGCAGTTAGCATATTTTCGCGAAAGTGCCGAGAAACAACTGAATAAAACCGTCGATACTGCGGTTATTGGTCGCCCTGTGAAATTTCATGGAACAAGAGGGGAAGAAGGGAATAGCCAAGCCATTGAGATTATGGCCGAAGCCGCAAAGGAAGCCGGCTTTTCCCGCGTTGAGTTTTTAGAAGAACCAATTGCAGCGGCCTATAAAATAGAACCAAATTTGAGTAAGCCAACCAATGTGCTAGTTGTGGATATTGGTGGCGGCACAACAGATATTTGCTGTATCCAGCTTTCGCCAGAAAAACGCGCTAATCTTAACCGTCAGCAAGATGTACTTTCTGTAACGGGCGCACGGATCGGCGGAATGGAATGTGACAAAAACCTGATAGTTAAGTCAATCGCACCGACCATGGGGCAGGGCTTAAAGATGCAGAATGGTCTGCCAGTGCCACCTTTGTATTTCTCAGATATGTGTGCGGTGGATGATATTCCTAAGCTTAACCGCTTCTTTTCTGACGATTATGGCTTAGACATCGCACAAACTATGTCGATTATAAAAGACCCAAGCCTTTTGAATCGCTTACTAACGGTGCAAGAAGAAAAGCTCTCAGCTAGATTGGTAAACTCGTCTCGTTTGGCAAAAGAAATGCTCTCTTCCAAAACTGAAATTACCTTACCGCTGCATTACATTGAGCCTGATTATGATGTTGATTTGTCGGTAGACGATTTGAATCGTTCAATGAAATCTTGGTTGAGCCGCGTTAAGCGTCTGGTAATTGAATGTTTGGAAAACAGTAACGAAGAACCGGAAATGTTGTTTATAACAGGTGGAATGAGTTTGTCACCGATTGTTAGAAAACAACTTACGGAAGAAATGTTGCCGAACCTACCTGTCATTGAAGGCGATGCTTTTAATTCGGTATGTGAAGGTTTAGCGATTCAAGCGGCGAAGCTGTAGGCCTTTCGCCGCTATTAAGTCTGTAGCTAATTGTGAAATAGCGCGACTAAATCTGAGCCGCTAACTCCGCTCCTTGACGTATAGCTCTTTTCGCATCCAATTCTGAAGCAACATCAGCGCCTCCAATAATATGTACTTGCATACCAGCTTCTTCCAAACTGGATTGCAAGTCGCGCAATGGCTCTTGTCCGGCGCATACAATAATATTGTCCACATCTAATACTTTGGCTTTTTCACCAACAGTAATGTGAAGCCCTTGGTCATCTATTTTTTCGTAACTCACGCCATTCATCATTTGCACTTTATGATTTATAAGCGAATTGCGGTGGATCCAACCGGTCGTCTTACCCAAGCCTTTACCCACTTTGGTCGTTTTACGTTGTAGCAAATACACCTGCCTTGGCGGCTCGTGCAGATCTTTTTCGGTAATCGCTCCCGGGTTTTTATATTCTTTGTCGATTCCCCAGTGAGCTAACCAGTCGTCTAGGTTAGTGCTTAGGTTTTCTTGCTCAACCAAATATTCAGATACGTCGAAACCGATACCGCCTGCACCAATGACAGCTACTTTGGCGCCAACTGGCTTGTGATCGCGAAGTACCTCTATGTAGCTCAACACTTTAGGGTGGTCGCTGCCTGGAATATCCAAATGACGCGGTTTAATGCCCGTTGCCATCACTACTTCAGTAAAGCTTTGTTGTTTTAGTAAGTTGGCGTCTACTCGCGTATTTAAATGTAGCTTCACACCGGTGACTTCAATGCGTTTACCGTAATAACGAAGGGTTTCATAAAACTCTTCTTTGCCCGGCACCTGTTTTGCGTAATTGAACTGGCCACCAATTTCACTGGCTTGCTCGAACAAATGTACTTCGTGACCTCGCTCTGCCGCATAGGTTGAAAATGCTAAACCAGCGGGTCCTGCGCCAACAACGGCTAGCTTCTTAGGTGCAGCGACGGATTTGAAAATGAGTTCGGTTTCATAGCAGGCCTGTGGATTAACTAAACAACTCGCGCGCTTCTGTTCGAAAGCATGATCGAGGCAAGCTTGGTTGCACGCGATACAAGTATTGATCTGATCGGACTCATTGCGCATTGCCTTTGCAACGAAGTGAGCGTCAGCCAAAAATGGACGCGCCATAGAAACCATATCTGCGTGTCCTTGCGCTAATACCGATTCTGCGACTTCGGGTGTGTTGATGCGGTTAGTTGTGATCAGAGGAAGACTAAGCTCCGCTTTCATTCGCTTCGTGATCCATGTGAATGCAGCACGAGGCACTGAGGTTGCAATAGTAGGGACTCTTGCTTCATGCCAACCGATACCCGTGTTGATTAAGGTCGCACCGGCCTTCTCGATTTCTTTCGCAAGATAGACAACCTCTTCCCAAGGGGCGCCACCTTCAACTAAATCTAGCATAGATAAGCGGTAGATAATGATGAAGTCGCTGCCCACTCTTTCACGAGTTTGTTTAACTACTTCAATCGCAAGACGCGCTCTATTCTCTAAACTGCCGCCCCATTCATCGTCTCTTTGGTTCGTTCGCTCACAAAAGAACTGGTTAATTAAATAGCCTTCAGAGCCCATAATTTCAACGCCATCGTAGCCCGCCGATTTCGCATAATTAGCACATTCCACATAGTCTTTAATGGTGCTGCGCACTCCCCGTGATGAAAGTGCTCTTGGCTTAAATGGCGTTATCGGTGATTTCACGCCAGAAGCTGAAACTGCTAAAGGGTGATAGCCATAGCGTCCGGAATGCAATATTTGCATACAAATTTTACCGTCTTCTTTGTGCACGGCATCGGTAATGACGCGATGTTTTTTAGCGTGCTTGGCACTACTCATACGCCCAGCGAACGGAGCAACCCAACCAGCGATGTTAGGGGCGATGCCACCGGTCACGATCAGGCCAACACCACCACGAGCACGCTCGGCGTAAAAAGCTGCCAATTTATCAAAGCCGCCTTTCTCTTCTTCTAGGCCCAAGTGCATCGAACCCATTAAGGTTCTATTTTTTAAGGTAGTAAAACCTAAGTCTAAAGGTTCAAGTAAATGCGGAAAGGGGGAATTCGTTGTCATGGGATAGCCTTTAATCGAGAATGACTAAAGACTAGATTGTTTCGATATTTTTAGCAATATGCCAAGGTGAAAAGCTGCCCTAAACTAGGGCTGTTTAACTAAAATGGATTAACAGTGTATCCAGCTTGCTGCAATTGGGCATGCGCAGTCATTGCTGAAAGTTCTACTTCACTTCCCTTTACAAATTGACTGATATCAATCCCATTGGCCGCTGCACTTTGGCCACATACAATAACGCGTACCTTATTATTCATTAAAGCCTGTAAAAGCGGTTTGTTAGGATTATCTTGTGAGTTTCGCTTTTGATAGTTTTCATTATTTAATAAATCAAAAACCGCTTTTCCATGAACGACTAAAGCGAGTTCGATGTTGTCCTTATTCACTCCAGCATTGACATGCATGTTCAGAAAACGAGCTAGGCTATCAAACTTCCTGTTTATGTCACCCGCATCTGCGCCGCTAGCAACATCGAAAGCCACTTTGAATTTAGCGTCTTTAGCTACGGTATGTGTTGTCACTTCTGCATTTTTACCGAAAACTTCAATTAAAGGGCCGGTTTTAAATGCTGTCATTTGTGCAAAAGCGGGCACGTTAATGGCACTGAAAAATAACAAGAAAAGTGCACTGCGTTTGATTGTGTGTCTATTCATTCTTTTAATCCTATGACTTAATAAATGCGAGTAACTCGTTTAAGTGTTTAATTTCTACATTCGGTAGAACTTGGACGGTTTCGTTACGCAACTTCATTGGGCGATCGCAAGCATGCCATGCACTTGAGAACCCTGCGTTACAAGCTCCCCAAACATCTTTTATTAAATGGTCGCCCACATGGAGAATACTGGCGCGCTCTATACTTAATAATTTAGCTGCCTCGTCGAACATGTGTGGACTGGGCTTCATTGGGCTTTGACGACTTGCTTTTAAGACCTTTTGGAAATAGCCATCTATGCCAATTTGCTGCGTATTCACATTGCCATTGGTGATAGCAATTAACGGGATCTGTTCAGACAATTTAGCTAATAACTGACATTCGGCGTCGCCCACTTTAAAATTGCTCCGCTCAAAGTAAAACCAATCGAAACATGTCTGAACTGCTCTCTCTAAAGCTTGGCCACGGTATCCAGCCTCTTCAAGACCTTTGCTTAACACAACGCGACGTAAATCGCCCATGTCTGAAAATAGCTCAGGGTCATCGCGCAAAGCGGAGCGTTTATATTGCTGCCAATCATCCTTCGTGAGATGTGAGGAGTCGGGATATTCCTTGGCTATAAAATTGAGCAAACCTTTTTCAGCTTCAATAATATATGGCCAGTTATCGTATAGAGTGTCATCTAAGTCGAAGGTCATTGCCTTAATTTTTGGCGTAGGTTTGTAAATAATCACTTCTTCTTTGCCCTCGGGTGTGCTTGATCATAAATTTGAGAGAGATGTTGGAAGTTCAGATGTGTGTATACCTGTGTGGTCGATAAATTCGCGTGCCCTAACAATTCCTGAACCCCTCTTAAATCATTACTAGACTCAAGTACATGGGTTGCAAAAGAATGGCGCAAAGTATGCGGACTTATTTGCTGATAAAGCGTTTGTTGCTTGGCCCAATGATCGAGTCTATTTTGTACTTGTCGGTTTGAAATTCGCGTTTTACGCTTTGATAAAAAGAGTGCCTCTTCATCATCAGCAGGTACGAGTTTATCACGTTCAATTAACCATAGATTAATGGCCGCTTTTGCTTGCCTACCGATAGGCAGTCGACGCTCTTTGTTGCCTTTACCTATCACTCTTATTTCATCACTTGCTAGAATGTCACTTAATTTAAGACCGGTCAATTCTGATAAACGCATGCCGCAACCATACAGCAATTCAAACATGGCCTTGTCTCGCACACCTAGAAACTCTGTAGTATCAAAGTTAAGTAAGCTATTCATTTCATCAACGTTAAGTTGCTTCGGTAGGGGCTTAGACTGTTTTAACGATTGAATAGCAGCGACGGGATTATTGCTGAGATACTCTTTGCTTACCATGAACTCACAAAAGTTACGTAAAACAGTAAGTCTGAGGTTGATAGTTCTTGTTGATAGCTTTGCTTTACTGCAATGCATCAACATCATTTTAATATGGCCGGCAGTCAGATCAGACCAACTATTAATATTGAGATCTTTTGAAGCACTTATTATTTGACGTTGATAATTTTTGCAAGTGTGTTCTGAGAGCTGGCGTTCAACTCGGATATGGTGGATAAAATCGACAAGCCAAGAGTTTAGCTGTGGTGATATTTCCATTTTCTTCGAACTTGTGTCTATCAAAACTGACTTTGACGAATGCTAGTGGCTTTAGCAATAATAATCGGACTAGTAGTGAGTTGACTAGTTGTGAGCTGGCTAATAGTGAGCTGACTAATAGTGAAGCAAGTCTGGCATTGAAACATTGAGGAACTCCTGAAGTTGTTTAATCAACAAGGTATCCATGTCTGGTGTAAAGTGAATTGGGTCGGCACTGCCAATGGCCAAAATGCCAAGATCGCGTTTATCACCCAACAATACGAGAGCAACAGATTCGGCAGTTGCATCTCCAAACAGTAACTGCTTTTCATGTTGGCTTAAACGACCAAAAAAGAAGTCACTATCTTTAAAACGTTTTTCCATAAACAAGCGTTGCTGAATTTCCGGTAGTGCGAATAAACCTTTAAATGGTTTTATAGCAGCTGCTGACATATCCAGTTCGTCTTGTAGGGTTTCTTCAATGGTGTATTGCATTTCAGCAAAATCAGTACAACGCAATAAACGCAGATTTAAGTCGGCATAGACACGGTAGATTTCTTCGTTTTGTTTCGCAATGGAGATAAGTTGGCTAAGTTTAAAGCTGAGTTGACGGACTTTTTTACGAAGTTGATCGCTTTGCAGTTCAACAAGAGAGACTGAACCTTTTTGTTTATGTGGGATCTGCACTTTTTCTGCAAGGTCTGGATTTTTAACAAAGAAATCTCTGTTATTAAGAATGTACTCGCGCACTTCTTCTTCCGTGACTGCTTTTGTAGAAAATTCTTCTGAAGTGAAGTCTCGCGCAAGCGCTTGCGCAGTATTTCCCTTAACACCTGATTTATTCATAGCGTTACTTGTCCGTCATAAATGTGTTCTGCGGGGCCCGTCATTTTTAAAAGACTGTCTTCCCCATGCCATTTTATACTTAGTCTACCACCAGGAAGCGTGACATTCACTTCTTTATCTAACTTGTCTTGAATAATACCTACTGCAACGGCTGCGCAAGCCCCGCTACCACAGGCTAATGTCTCGCCAGCACCGCGTTCAAATACTCGTAATTTTATTTCGTTGCGGCTAATTATTTGCATGAAACCAACATTTACGCCTTCTGGAAAGCGCTCGTTGCTGCCAATGATTTTCCCTATCCCTTCTACATCGTGCGTATCGACGTCTTCGACTTCAATGACACAATGAGGATTTCCCATGGACACTGCGCCACAGAAAAAAGTGTGTTCTTGATCACGTATGATGTAAATATTTTCTTGTTTGTTGGCTTTAAATGGAATGCGTTCAGGTGTGAACACTGGGCGACCCATATTAACGGTGACATTGCCATCTCTTTCAAGATACAAGACCATGCGACCCGCTTTAGTGCTCACGACAATTTTGTTGCGATTTATTAGGCCTTTTAATTTCACAAACTTAGCGAAGCAACGTGCACCGTTTCCGCATTGTGAAACTTCGGTGCCATCCGCGTTATAGATTCGATAATGAAAGTCTTGGTCGGGGTCGTAGGGCGGTTCGACAATTAATAGTTGATCGAAGCCAATGCCAAAATTACGGTCAGCAAGTTGCTGTATTTTCTCTTTCGAGAAAAACACATTTTGAGTTACGTTATCGACAACTACAAAATCATTGCCGAGCCCGTGCATTTTTGAAAAATTTAACAGCATTTGCTTCTTATAATTATTATTATGAATTTAAGGCTTGTTACCTTAGTTTACGTAATTTTATGCTCACCTTTCCAGAGATCTTTTAGTTTTTCTCTTTCACGAACAACAATGGTGTTTGTTTTATCGATCATTATTTCTGGTGGTCGGCAACGGCTATTATAGTTACTCGCCATAGTAAACCCGTAAGCACCAGCACTTCTAACAGCAAGCAGGTCACCCGGTGCGATAGCTAAATCACGGTCTTTTCCTAAAAAGTCGCCGGTTTCACACACGGGACCCACAACATCGTATTTTTGTGTAGCGACATCTTGGCGCGGTTGCACGGGAATAATTGCTTGCCAGGCGCTATATAAAGCTGGGCGTAATAAATCATTCATGGCGGCATCCACAATCGCAAAGCTTTTCTCTTCACCTTGCTTTAAAAACTCAACTTCTGTCACAAGGATACCGGCATTTGCTGCAATTGCTCTGCCAGGCTCCAGAATCAGTTTTAAATGCTCGCGCCCTTGCATTTTCGCTGCCATGGCTGCTGCGTATTCATTTGGGTGCGGTGGTGTTTCGTCGTTATATGGAACGCCTAAACCACCGCCAACATCTAAGTGAGAAATGATAATATCGTGTTGCGCAAGTTCATCAATTAGAACTAACAGGCGTTCTAAAGCATCAACAAAAGGACTAATGTCGGTTAATTGAGAACCAATATGACAATCCATTCCTTTTACATCTAAATGCGGCATTGCTGCAGCACGTTTGTATACGCGCAGTGCGTCATCTCTAGCAATCCCAAACTTGTTAGCTTTCAAGCCTGTGGAAATATATGGGTGAGTTTTCGCATCAACATCTGGATTAATTCGAATCGAGATTGGGGCTTTTAACCCAAGTTCACCTGCAACTGTGTTAATTCGATCAAGCTCAGCGTCTGATTCGACATTAAAGCACATAATATTTTGCTGTAGAGCAAAGCGAATTTCTTCCGAAGTTTTGCCTACTCCAGAAAATACGACTTTCGTTGGTTCACCGCCAGCCTCTATCACCCGGCAGAGCTCGCCTTTGCTAACGATGTCAAAACCAGAACCAAGCTTAGCTAATACAGACAACACGCCTAAATTTGAATTTGCTTTTACCGCATAACAAACTAAATGATCATGCTTTGCAACGGCATTATTGAATGCATGCCAATGACGCTCGATAGTTGCACGTGAATAAATATAAACAGGTGTGCCATGAGCTTTTGCAATATCCGCAACCGCTACATCTTCGGCGAACAGTTGATTATCTTTATAGGTGAAAAAATCCAATGTTATTGACCCTCTTTAATACTAGGGTTTTGGGAAGCTTCAGGGGCTTTCTCCGAGCTAGGCTCATTGCTCGGTGCTTGCTCTGGAAGATAAAGTGGACCGCGTTGGCCACAGGCGCCTAAAAATAGGCCCAGCACTATCAGAAGTGCTAATTTATAATTTCGATTCATGGACGGAAAATAACTAGCTTAATATGCGTCTAACATTGCACTGCAATGGCTTAAAAAGCAATACCTTTCTAGGCGTAAAAGTAAATAATTGCTAGCTTAGAATATTGAGTTTTATAGCTTATTCGTCTATAAATTTAAGCACTTGCCGCGTGTGTGTTAAATTCACCGGGAATACGTAAAACGAGTGTATTCAAGCAAGTTGCTCTGCTAATTGCCTTTCATCTACGAGTAAAAGTGCTAGTATTATGAAAAGTGCTTTTGGAGACTTTCCAGAATACACGCTAAAACAACAGTTTAAGGAAAATCATGGAATACAATACTTCTGAATTATGTGACTTATTCGCAGATAGTGTTGATGTACTTGACCCTATCTTTACTAGCTTTGGTGGCCGTTATTCTTATGGCGGAGAAGTCACCACTATCAAATGTTTTGAAGACAAAGGTCTAGTAGACAAGGTCTTAGCCACTAATGGTAAAGGTAAAGTACTGTTGATTGATGGAGGTGGCTCAACAAGGCGCGCACTCATTGATGCCTACAATGCACAAATGGCCGCTGAAAATGGCTGGGAAGGGATCGTTTGTTACGGTAGCGTTCGCGAAATTGATGTACTTGAAGATGTTGAAATAGGTATCCACGCATTAACGGCCATTCCGGTTAATTCAGAAAGTAAAGAAATTGGTGATCTTGATATTGCCGTTAATTTTGCTGGCGTCACTTTCTTACCTGAAGATCACTTATATGCTGACGGAACGGGAATCATCTTGTCACCTGAAGCGTTAGATATTGATTAGAATCCGGCTTATTAGCTTATTGTTTCATCATTATTAATAGGAACATAGAAGAAAATATCAGCATTTTTTTTAATCTACCATTACAGCGAGTTGTTTTAAGGCTTTTAGATTTATGTTTTCATTTTTGAAGTTCGCAATATGTGCTCTGTTTTTACTGATGGCCGTCGAAAGTAACGCTGAAGTCACAACACCTGAAGTTCGTATTGTTACTGAGCATCTTCCTCCTTATCAAATCAATATGGATAATAAGTTGATTGGTGGAACTGTTGGCATTGAAATGCAAAAGCTAGTAAGCAAAGTGTTACCGAATACCAATATAGAAGTGATGCCTTGGGCACGGACGTACCAAATTGCATTAGGGCGACCCAACACTGTTATATTTTCATTAGTTCGAACGCCTGAACGTGAAGATAAGTTTATTTGGATTGGCAAGGTTGCAGATGTAACGACAGAGTTAATTGTTCTAAAAGACAGTAAGATAGATCCTGTAAAATCTCTTGATGAACTAAAAAATCTGACTATAGGTGTAAAACGGCAAGATGCTGTAGCTACTTTACTCAGTGAAAAAGGTTTTGAGTATGATAAGAATTTAGTTGCGATTGCATACACCATGTCGACTATGAGAATGCTGGAAAGAGGCCGAATAGAAACCGTCCCTTCGAACCAGCAAGTCATTGATTTTTACTGTCAAACGGCGGGCTGTTCAAGATCCGACTTCAAAACGATTTATACATTTAAAGATCTATCAGAAGAATTTTACTTAGCAGTCAGCCTAGGCACTGATGAAAAGTTGATTGAACAACTTCGCTCGGAGTTTGGAAAGTTTGATTTCCCCGTTAACTAATGCGCTTGCGTTAAATAAAACCTGCGTTAATTAACGGGTACTTCTCATTTTTTTAAAACTACTTTCTTATTTAAAAAGATCGTTTAAATACGCTGCGATACGAACACCACCTTCTTGAAGTCTCTCACTTGCAACAGGTAAATACTGATACAGGTAGTCCCAGCTGAGTTTTTCAGTTTCAGGGTAAATCACATCACGAATAGCAGCGCTTTCAGCAATATAGACGAGTGGGTCACTCGTATTCCACTTTGCTTCTTGTTCAGCGGTGATTTTTTGGCTTAACCAATTAGTCCATTCTGTATAAGACAATTGGCGTCTATCTAGCATGCCAGAATCCCATACACGATGCAGGTTTGAGTCATCCCAGAAGAATGATACTTTCACATCGTTACCACCTTTATCAGTGCCATTACCGGCATGAAGAGGTTGATGCAAATCACCGATAATATGCACAATAAAGCGCAAGGCAACTTGGCGATCTTCAAGTGAGGCATTTTTATCTTTTACAATTTTAGAAAATTTCTTTAATGCGGTATATGCATCGCCTTGTTCAGGAGCGCCTACTTCATGATAGTGCTTTCCTTCCGGAACGGTTACGTAGTGATACGGACCAGCTTCTTTTTGCCAAAAATCATCAGGGTTTGAACGCATTTCATCGGCGTAAGTTGATGCTTCAGCTAGGCTTTCATTAGGTAGTAACTTTGCAATAGCGGCTTTTGCTTCAGCACTGAGGTACTGTTCGGCAATTGCACCTGTTATACGATGCCCAGTTTGGCCCCAAGCATGCACTTGTTGGAACGAACTCGCGGCTAGTATGGCTGAAGCGATTAATAGTTTTTTCATAGTTTGTCTCGTTGATTATTGTACTTATTTGTCTGGTGTTTTATTGGTTCAGGGCTCTTATTGGTTCAGGGCTCTTATTGGCTCAGGGCTGTTATTAGCTCAGGGTTGTTAATAGCTCAGGGCTGTTAATAGCTCATGGCTGTTTTTGGCTCCGGGCTGTAATCAGGCCAAAGCTGTTATTCATTTATGTTTTTTTCCATAGCCCCAACGTGCCACTAATCCTTGCTCAAGACCCACGTGGTCTAGAATGCGTGCAACAACGAAATCAACCAAGTCTTCAATGGTTTTTGGTTGGTGATAAAAGCCTGGAGCTGCTGGCATAATAGTGACACCCATTTGTGATAATTTCAGCATATTTTCTAAATGAATTGTTGAAAATGGCATTTCTCTTGGGACCAAAATTAACTGCCCTCGTTCTTTTATCACAACGTCTGCCGCTCGTTCAATAAGGTTGTCACTCGCACCTACGGCAATTGAAGATAAAGTGCCTGTTGAGCATGGGCATACAATCATTTGCTTTGGCGCGGCAGAGCCAGATGCCACGGGGGAGAACCATTCTTCTTTACCGCATACGGTTATTTGACCTTCTTGCGCTGAGAATTTTTCAGCAAAGAAACGTCCGGCGTCCTCGGGCTTGCTTGGGATCTTTAAGTCTTCTTCAGTGGCAAATACTACTTTAGCAGCCGATGATATAAGTAAAAACACTTTATAATCAGCTTTCACTAATTGCTCCAGCAACCTTAAGGCGTATGGAGCGCCAGAAGCACCTGTTATTGCCAGCGTGATTGATTTATTCAATGTGAATCCTTAAATTTCGACGCTAATGCATCGAGTAAACTTTGATGAATACCGTTGAAGCCGCCATTGCTCATTACAAGCACTTGGTCGCCAGGCTCAGCTTGTTCTACAACACTTTCAACGATGCTATCTGTATCTTGATATAGATGTACGGGGGCGATACTCGTTTCGACCAATTCTTGCATCGACCAATCAACATTAGCGGGTTCAAACAAGTATACCTGATTAGCTTGTTGCCATGAATTCGCAAGGGTTTCCTTGTGCACACCCATCTTCATTGTATTTGAGCGAGGCTCCAAAATTGCGATTATTTTCGCATCTCCGACTTTTTTTCGTAGCCCAGCTAATGTGGTTTGAATAGCGGTAGGGTGGTGCGCAAAGTCGTCGTAAACAGTTATCTGCGCGATGGTTCCTTTGGTTTCCATTCTGCGTTTTACGTTTTTAAAACGACTCAATGCGCTTATTGCATCCGCAGTTTGCACTCCTGCATGGTGTGCCGCAGCAATAGCCATCACAGCGTTGCTAATGTTGTGATCGCCAATCAAGTCCCACTTTACACAACCTACAAGCTGTTGTTTTTGGAATACCTTAAACTCGCTTCCGTCAGCTTCAATTAACTCTGTGCGCCAATCACTAGCATCAGTAAGTCCGACGCTTTGAACTTCACTCCAACAACCTTTTTGTAGCACTTCATCAAGATTATGATCTTCGAAGGGCGAAATAACCAAGCCGGTGGATGGCACGCAACGCACCAAATGGTGAAATTGTTTCTTAATAGCATCAAGGTTTTCAAAAATATCTGCGTGATCAAATTCTAAGTTGTTCATCACTAGTGTACGAGGACGATAATGCACAAATTTAGAACGCTTATCGAAAAACGCCGAATCATACTCATCAGCTTCAATTACGAAGAAAGGAGAGTCGCCAACTCTAGCAGAAACACCAAAGTTTTCAGGTACACCACCAATCAAGAAGCCAGGATTGAGACCAACATCCTCAAGTATCCAAGCAATCATACTTGAAGTCGTTGTTTTACCATGCGTGCCAGAAGCGGCTATCACCCAGCGATTAGTGAGTAAATTATCTAATAACCACTGAGGGCCACTGGTATATGGAAGATTGCGATTAAGGACATACTCCACTGCGGGGTTTCCTCGAGACATCGCGTTTCCGATAATTACCATGTCTGGAGCGGGATCAAATTGCTCAGTACCGAAACCCGCTGTCAATTCGATGCCCAACTGTTCAAGTTGAGTACTCATTGGCGGATAAACGTTGGTGTCGGAACCGGTCACAGTATGGCCGAGTGACTTTGCAATGGCTGCGATACCGCCCATAAAACTACCGCAAATGCCCAAAATATGTACGTGCATGTTTTTATTAATTTGTTTAGTCATTATTTGTTTAACTGTATCAAATCATGAGGACTTGAGGATCGTCTTTTTATTAAATTTTGGATTTTCCGAACTTTTACTAGTATTCACTTATGCTTAAACAGCTATTTTTTGCATACGTATGCAATAACAAGGTCGCATTTTAAGCACTTCCCAGATACAATTGTTAACCAAGATATGCAAGGAAACACCCTTTTACACACATTGCCTGTGCAAGTAGCAAGCTGTGTAAATTGCAAAAACTCAATGGTTTGATCTCTCACCTAAGGAACACTTGGTAATATGAAACGCTTAAACTCCCAGCTTCAACAAGATGGCGCCCCACTCGAACTCATTCTTTTAATACGTACTATATTAGCCGGTTGCAAAGAAATTTCTTTCCGCGTAAGCCAAGGTGCTTTGGCTGGTGTCTTAGGTTCTACTTTGTCTGAAAACGTTCAGGGTGAAACGCAAAAGAAGTTAGACGTTATCTCCAACCAAATTTTGAAAGATACTTTAAGAGAATCAGGCTACGTTAAAGCCATTTCTTCTGAAGAAGAAGATACCGTTGTTCCGTGTAATCCAGATGGAAATTATTTAGTTAGTTTCGACCCATTAGATGGTTCTTCTAATACCGAAATCAATAGTCTTATAGGCACGATATTTTCTATTACTCATGCGCCACAGTGGATGAAGCCAGATGACCCATCAGCATTCTTACAACCAGGCACACAAATTGTAGCCTCAGGTTACGTATTGTATGGCCCTTCAACGATGTTAGCGATGTCCACAGGCCGAGGCACACACCTTTATACGCTTGATAAAACCCATGGTGGTTTCCTAGTGACAGAGGCGAATATCCAAGTGCCAGAAGACACGTCAGAGTTTGCTATCAATGCATCTAACCAGCGCCATTGGGAAGAACCAATTCAGCAATATGTTAAGGATTTAATCGCGGGTTCAGAAGGACCTCGTGGAAAAGATTACAATATGCGTTGGGTGGCAGCGATGGTAGGTGATATTCATCGTGTCCTTTGTCGTGGCGGTATCTTTGCCTATCCTTTTGACAAGCGTAACCCCAAAATGCCGGGTAAATTGCGCCTTCTTTATGAAGCAAACCCAATGGCGTTCTTAATGGAGCAAGCAGGTGGATTAGCTGATACTGGAAGCGGCCGTATTCTTGAAGTGATGCCTGAAGAAATTCATCAGCGCGTACCCACATTGTTAGGTTCGAAAAACGAAATATTAGCTTGCTTGGAATATTACAAGTCGGCGAAATAAAGAATTAGCAAAGAAATAACAAAGATATAGGAGCTTGAAGCGCATGAGACGAAACTCTTAGGCGCTTTATGTAGATAGTATGCCGATATTTTCTTATAATCGCGGCAATTATTTTATTAATAGGAAATATCCATGAGCTTAAATGATGTGCCAGTAGGCAAAAACGCACCTGATGAAGTGAACGTTATCATCGAAATCCCAGCATACTCAACGCCAGTTAAGTACGAAGTAGATAAAGACACTGGCGCACTTTTCGTTGACCGTTTTATGGCAACTTGCATGCAATACCCAGCGAACTACGGTTATGTAAATTTGACCTTGTCTGACGATGGCGATCCAGTTGATGTACTAGTGATGTCTCCACACCCACTTATTGCGGGTTCAGTTATTAAGTGTCGTCCTGTTGGCGTACTTAAAATGACTGATGAGTCAGGCGAAGATGCGAAGGTTATTGCGGTGCCAGTATCTAAACTAACTAAAATTTACGATGATGTTCAGAATATTGAAGATGTCCCTGGTTTGTTAAAGAATCAAATTGAGCATTTCTTCTCTCACTATAAAGATCTTGAACCAAACAAATGGGTTAAGATTGAAGGCTGGGCTGATATTGATGCTGCTAAAGCTGAAATTACAGAAAGCATTGAGCGTTATAATAAGACGGCTTAAGCGTCGTTTTTGTACACCCTCAATAGTAAGAATATAGAAGCTCGCTTTTAGCGAGCTTTTTTTTGCTCGATATTTGAGTACTAAAGTCTATACTATTGATCCAATAATAATATGTGATAAAGGACAGCTTGTTGAAAAATCAATCTAAATTTGGGTTATTATTAATCACTTGGTGCTTGTTTACCGTAGCTTTTTCTGCAACGGCGGATGAAAAACCTAAAGAATTGTACTGGGAAGATATGGTTCCTAAAGACTATATTGTTCCGCCTAGTGCCGTCGATCATAACGGACAAATGACCCAGCTTGAACCTGACGCTCCCCTGCTTGAAGAATTAAATGGGCAGTTTGTGAAGATTCCTGGCTTCGTGGTTCCTTTGGAAGGCGATGCCGATAATATTACGGAATTTTTGCTAGTTCCTTATTTTGGTGCTTGCATCCATGTACCACCGCCACCGTCAAATCAGATAGTTTATGTAAAATTTTCTGAAGGTGTGCCGATAAACAATCTATACGACGCCGTTTGGGTAACAGGCATACTCTCTACAGACGGTTGGAAAGGGGATATCGCAACAGTAGGCTATACCTTAAAAGGTCAACTAGTTACTGAGTTCGAGGGATAGACATACACCAATTTTGTACTAGTAAAAGTGCGCAAACATAAAATAAGTTAGGTGAAGTATGAATTTTTTGGCTAAGCTTTCGATTGCTAAGAAACTGTTTTTGATTCCAATTATTGGAACACTCAGTTTTGCGACGTACATTGGTATAAGTACTTACACTGCTTACAATAATGTTGCACTGCTAGACGACGCACGTACTAAGCAAACTCCCGCTCTATTGAAATCACGCGAAGCCCTGAATTCAATGGAAAGTGTGAAGGAAAGCTTGAGTGCAGCAGTGACCACCGGTGACGAAGAAAGTTTGCTGAAAGCCGAAACCCTTGCAACAAAAACCTCTGATAACCTTAAATTCATTGTCCGCCTTGATGACAGTATGGCATCAGAGGTTAGCCCAATATTACAAGATTTCGATTCTTATTTTCAAATTGCTTACGACGTGAGTAAGTCGATGGTTGACAATACTGCAGATTTTTCGAAGCTGCAGTCCTCGCTATTAGAAATGAATGCTTTATACGACAAAGCAAGCGCAGACCTAAAAGCATTTAGTGATCAGCGCGAAATTTCGTTTGAAGAAGCAATTTCCGGCGCTAACGACTCAGCTAAATCATTGATTACACTTGGTATCATAATGGGTCTCGCGACAATGGTGATACTGTTCTTGACGGCCTTGCCTATCATTAATAACCTTCGAAAAAGCATTGTCGACGTCGTTAAATCACTCAAAGATATGGCGCAAGAGGATGGTGACTTAACTATACGCATCAAAACTGAAAATGCTGATGAGATTGGTGATTTAGTTTACTGGTTCAATCAATTTATCGAGAAACTTCAGGGTGTAGTCCAAGATATTGGTAATTCAAGTAAGCCTTTATCGAACCTTGCTGAAAATCTAAATCAAGTTTCAAACCAAGCTCGACAAACAATTTCTTCGCAACAAACGGCTGCGGCAGATGCTAAGGCAGCGGTTGATGAAATGACAACAAGTGTTGATGCAGTCGCGAATAGTGCGAATGAGGCCGCTATGGCAGCCGGTGAAGCTTCAACTGCGGCAGATGATGGTCAACGTGTCGTGAATCAAACAGTTAACAGTATTCAAAGTTTAGCGGCTCGGGTAGAAGAAACCGCTGTTGTTATCAAAAAGCTAGAAGAAGATTCAAATCAAGTAGGCGTAGTACTAGATGTGATAAAAGGCATCGCAGAGCAAACTAACTTACTTGCCCTGAATGCGGCCATTGAAGCAGCGAGAGCCGGTGAGCAAGGTCGCGGGTTCGCTGTTGTAGCCGATGAGGTTAGAACATTAGCATCACGCACACAGAAATCGACGGAAGAAATACAAGCAACGATTGAGCAATTACAAAACGCAGCGCGTTCAGCGGTATCAGTAATGGCGAAAGGAACAGAGCAAGCAACTATTAGTGTTGATGAAGCTAACAAAGCGGGCACTAGCTTAAATGCCATTACGGATACAATTAGTCGTATTACTCGCATGAATGATCAAATTGCCAATTCGACCAGTGAGCAACAGAGAGTTGCCGATATGATTTCGTCTAACGTTGATGAGATCAATGACCGTACCGAAGATACGACTTCAAGTTCTGAACAGCTTACTTTAGTGAGTGCAGAGCTAGAGCAGTTGTCGAAAGATTTCAACCGAATCATGCAGCAATTTAAATACTAAGATTTTTACTTCGCTAAAAAATAACGCCGCTTCATTTAGTTTGACGCGGCGTTTTTTCTTTTTTAGCCTTGCGAGTAAATGCGTTCAGCGGGATTGAATAATACCCATGACGTGAGAATGTATTTGTCGTTGGATATTGGAATATTGCCGCGATGAGTATGTGTAAAACCACTTGGCGCAATTACCATTCTGCCTGCTTTAGGACTAATCTTCTTATCCTGATAATAAAACTCGGTTTCTCCACCTTCTTCTACATCATTCAAATAAAACATAAATAACAAGTTACGGTGAAGCGCATCATTGGAGCCTTGCTGGGGGTAATTCTCTGAATGCCAATACGGATAACCACCGTCGCCTAAAGTATATTTTTGGGCGTTAATTTCGCCTAGTCGAAATAAGTAGTTAACAACTTGTGGTAAACGGGGTAGTAATTGCTCATCGAAGTTATCGGCAGTGATTTTTACCGGTTCGCCGGTTTTTAAATCGGCCATCGTTAAGCCAATAGGACCAATCAAAGCGAAGTAATAGGTTTTAAAGTAGTCGAGCAAGTGCTGGCCAGTGACAGCGGCTACTTGTTGGTACACTTCTTTAAATTCTTCGTGACGAGATATAGAGACATCCGTTGAACGTTTCTTACTTGTATCCACGCCGCCACCCGTTTTGCCGGGCGCTAGATGCTTACTTGACTCGAAGATCTTGATGATGTCTTGGCACAGCTCAGGCGAGAGCGCGTTGTCTATTACGCTAATGAAATCTGTATTCTTCAAGATGATGTCCTATCTAAAACGATTGTCTTTACTTTAAGTTGTGCGATTCTACTCAAGATCTATTTTATGCTCTTCAAGCATTGCTCGAATATCATCAGGTATACGCACCGCTTTTTTACTCGCGTAATCGAACCGTACCAAGGTTGTTGTTCCCTTGGCTTTTTTCGTATCTGATTGCCACACTTCTTGATAGACAACAAACGAGCTGTTTCCAATGTGACTTATCCACGTTTTTATTTCAACAGGATCTGCGAGGTAAATTTGCTCCAAGAAGTCGACATTATAATTGGCCAAAATTAATGGCCAATTATTTAAGTCGAGCGTAGGCGTAAAAAATTTGAAAATAGGCAAGCGAGCGGTTTCGAACCAACCAACTAAGGCCGTATTGCCGACATGTTGCAAACCATCTGTTTCATAAAAGCGAACATCAAATTTAATACTTAACATTTCTTTTCCTTCTTCTATCTTACGACTTCCTAATAAAGACTTATTTCTACTTCACTTGGCCTTGCTTCACCGCAAGCATCGGCGTCAAAAACTTACCAGTGTGCGAAGCGTCAACTTTACAAATATCTTCAGGCGTACCTTCAGCGACGATTAAGCCGCCACCAGAGCCACCTTCAGGGCCTAGATCAATGACCCAGTCAGCGGTTTTAACGACATCAAGGTTGTGCTCAATTACAACAACTGTGTTGCCATGATCACGTAAGCGATGCAGCACTTCTAAAAGCTGTTTAATATCATGAAAATGCAAACCAGTAGTTGGCTCATCTAAGATATACAGAGTTTGACCCGTATCGCGCTTAGACAACTCTTTAGCAAGCTTCACACGTTGGGCTTCACCACCGGACAATGTGGTCGCCGACTGGCCTAATCGAATATAAGAAAGCCCTACGTCCATTAGGGTTTGGAGCTTGCGATTGATAGCAGGAATAGCATCGAAGAATTCACGTGCATCTTCAACCGTCATTTCCAAAATTTCATGAATATTTTTGTTCTTATAGCGAATCTCGAGAGTTTCACGGTTATATCGCTTACCAGCACAAACATCACAAGGCACGTAAACATCGGGTAGGAAATGCATCTCTACTTTTATTAGGCCATCACCTTGGCAGGCTTCGCAGCGTCCGCCTTTCACGTTGAAACTGAAGCGGCCAGGTTTGTAGCCGCGCGAGCGTGATTCTTGTGTGCCAGCAAAAATTTCACGAATAGGTGTGAATATACCCGCGTAAGTTGCAGGGTTCGAGCGCGGCGTTCTGCCAATTGGGCTCTGGTCGATGTCGACCACTTTATCCATGTGCTCTAAACCCGTAATCGATTTATAAGGAGCAGGCTCATTCGTGGTGGCACGGTTTAATTCGCGTTGGGCAATACGATAAAAAGTATCGTTAATGAGGGTTGATTTACCTGAACCCGAAACACCAGTAATACAGGTCATTAAACCCTGCGGAATTTTTAGATTCACCGATTGTAAATTGTTACCTGTGGCACCAGTTAGAGTTACCCATTCACGATTTTTCGTGCTATTTCGCTTCTTAGGTATTTCAATATATTCTCGCCCTGATAAGTACTTACCAGTAAGCGATTGTTCACTATCCATTATGTCTTGAAGCGAACCTTGAGCAATGATTTCGCCTCCATGGACACCAGCACCAGGGCCAATATCGACAATGTAATCAGCTTCTTTGATGGCATCTTCATCGTGTTCAACCACAATGACGGTGTTACCTAAATCACGCAAATGGCGAAGTGTTTCTAGCAGTCTTGCGTTGTCGCGTTGGTGCAAACCAATGGATGGTTCATCCAGAACGTACATCACGCCAACTAAGCCAGCACCAATTTGGCTGGCTAGTCTTATGCGCTGTGCTTCACCGCCTGATAAGGTATCGGCACTGCGAGAGAGCGATAGGTAATTCAAACCAACGTTAACCAGGAAGGCTAGGCGGTCTTTTATTTCTTTTAAAATTTTGTCAGCGATAGCTGCGCGTTGTCCGCTTAGCTCTAAGTTAGTGAATAAGTCTAAACATTCGGCAATCGACATCTCGGCTACTTGCGGTAAGTTTGTACCGTCGATGAAGACGTTACGCGCTTCGAGTCGCAATCTCGTGCCTGAGCATGCAGAACAGTGCTGATGGCTCATATATTTGCCCAGCTCTTCACGCACTGTATTCGATTCTGTTTCACGATAACGGCGTTCCATGTTCGGAATGATGCCTTCGAATGGATGCTTGCGCTCCATGATATCGCCGCGTTCATTAATGTACTTAAACTTAATTGAAGTGCCTTTACTACCATAAAGCACAATATCTTTGGCTTTCTTATCGAGCTCTTCAAATGGTGTGTTTAAGTCAAACTCATAATGATCGGCAACGGATTGAAGCATTTGAAAGTAGTAATAACTGCGCTTGTCCCAACCACGTATGGCACCGCCGCTTAAACTAATTTCATTATTCCCCACAACGCGATGCGGGTCGAAAAATTGCCTTGTACCCAAACCATCACATGTCTGGCAGGCACCCGCGGGGTTGTTGAATGAGAATATTCTTGGCTCTAATTCGGTAATGCTATAGCCACAATGCGGGCAAGCAAAGTTGGCTGAAAAGACAATTTCTTCTTTGTGTTTCTCTTCTTCATCCATATATGCAACTTTAGCCGAGCCTGACGACAAGGTTAACGCTGTTTCAAAGGACTCAGCTAAACGCAGTTGCAAGTCTTCACGCACTTTAAAGCGATCGACGACCACTTCAATCGTGTGTTTTTTATGTAGGTCGAGAGTAGGCGGATCGGTCAAGTCACAAACTTCGCCATCGATTCGAGCGCGAATAAAGCCTTGTGCAGACAAACCTTCTAATGTTTTTACATGCTCACCCTTTCGATCTTGCACTACGGGTGCCAACAGCATCAGTTTCGTGCCTTCAGGCATTTCTAATACGCGGTCAACCATTTGGCTCACAGTTTGTGCATTCAGAGCAACATCATGGTCTGGACACTTTGGTATACCTACGCGGGCGAATAACAAACGTAAATAATCGTAGATTTCGGTGATCGTACCTACGGTTGAGCGTGGGTTGTGCGAGGTCGACTTCTGTTCGATTGATATAGCAGGTGACAAGCCTTCGATATGGTCCACATCGGGCTTTTCCATCATCGATAAAAACTGTCGGGCATATGCTGAAAGTGATTCAACATAACGGCGCTGACCTTCAGCGTATAAAGTGTCAAATGCGAGAGAAGATTTTCCTGAACCGGATAAACCAGTGATGACGACGAGTTTGTCTCGTGGGAGAACAATATCGATGTTTTTCAGATTATGGGTGCGAGCCCCGCGAACTTCTATTTTATCCATGTTGCCTTAGATCAGATGGTGCCGAAACAATCAATTAGTATGACACAAATTTGCAAGAAAATATGCGTTTGTTACGGATTCTACTTAGAAGGGATCATGCGCTAATGAGTCCGACAAGTTCTTATGCTAGAATTGCGCGGCTTCAGTTTACTGAATATAGAATTAACCAAATCAAGCCATGGAAATCATAAGAACTTGAATCGACAAGAAACACGTGCGGCCATTAGTTTAGCTTTAGTATATGTATTGCGTATGCTGGGTTTATTTATGGTCATCCCCGTTCTCGCAATTGCAGCTGTGGAATATCCTGACTATTCACCCATGCTAGTTGGTTTAGCAATAGGAGGGTATGGCTTAACCCAAGCAATTTTGCAAATTCCAATGGGTGTTTTATCAGATAAGTGGGGACGCAAACCTGTTATTTATATAGGGCTTTGTTTCTTTGCTATCGGAAGCCTTGTTTCTGCAAATGCCGATTCGATGGCAATGCTAACCTTTGGGCGAATATTGCAAGGTGCTGGCGCCATTGCAGGTGCTGTGATGGCACTGGCAGCCGATGTTACTCGCGAATCCGAACGCGCGAAAGTGATGGCGATTATTGGTGTTTCCATTGGCTTTTCTTTTTACGTGGCTTTATTGACTGGGCCTATTATTGCGGGTCTTTATGGTATTCAAGGGATCTTCTGGATAACTGCCGTACTTACTGTATGTTGTTTACCTTTAGTTAAATTTGGCGTTCCGACTCCGAAAGAAAACAGCCCTTCAGGTGATGCGTTGCCCCAGTTGAGTCAATTGAAAAATCTGGTTCAAGATCCCAATTTATGGCGTTTGAATGCGAGTGTCCTAATCGTTCATTTGCTAATTACGTGCTTTTTTGTGCAGGTGCCCGTTTTACTTACACAGATAGATTTTGGTCTTGATGAGCATTGGAAAATCTACACACCTATTTTGTTTGTCTCAATACTGATTTTGGTCCTATTGATGAAAGTGTGTAAGCAGCTTAAATCTTCAACTTCTTTCACTATTTCTTTAGTTTTTATGGCAATAGGATTTGGCTTGTTTCTTTTGCCTGGACTAAATTGGCCTATCATTTTACTCGCAGGTACCTTATTTTTTGCCGGCTTTAATTACATGGAAGCACACATGCCAGTGATGGTGTCGAGTATTGCTCCTGCCGGAAAGAAGGGCAGTGCGATGGGAATCTATGCGAGTTCCCAGTTCTTTGGCGCTTTTCTTGGCGGTATTTTGTCAGGAGCCTTAACAACTTGGCTTGGTCCTAAACTAGCCTTAGTCGCTTGTTTGGTAATCATTCTGATAGCTATGTTTATTGTGTCGGGCTTACAAAAAGCGACAAAAGTGAAAAGACTCACTTTGAGTATTCCACAGGCAAACTTGGCGAAGTTCATAGCGCAACCGTCGCTACTCGAAAATGATCTGACAAAACTGAAAGGTGTACATGAAGTGTTCGTTGATACTGAAAAACGTGCGGTTTATTTGAAAGTAGAAACGCAAGGTTTTGACATCGAAAAAGCTAAAGCATTGATAAGTTAAGAAAGATCTAAAATAAGATATTTACAATGCTGAACTAAAGTTGGTTTTATCGCAAAATGACGTGAATTGCATGTGCAATACTTCAAATACAATAGTATATTAGAGAGCAGAATTAAGTCGTAAATTAAAGTTCGAATTTGTGAGCGAAAGCAGTTTCGGTTTTCTCAAAATAAGACATAACAACGACATTTAAAAAAATTAAAAGTGTAAATAACAGGAGTTAGCATGGCCTCTAGAGGTGTGAATAAAGTAATCTTAGTTGGCAATTTAGGTAACGATCCAGAAGTTCGATATATGCCTAATGGTAATGCCGTTGCCAATTTGAGTATCGCCACTAGTGAAAGTTGGAAAGATCAACAAGGTCAACTTCAAGAAAAAACAGAATGGCATAAAGTGACAATGTACCGTCGTTTAGCAGAAGTCGCTGGCGAATATTTGAAAAAAGGCTCTCAAATTTACTTAGAAGGTAAATTGCAAACGCGTAAGTGGCAGGATCAGCAAGGAAACGATCGTTACACTACTGAAGTGATTGCAGACCAAATGCAAATGCTAGGCGGGCGTAATGAAGGCGCCGGTGGTGGTCAAAATTCTGGTGGCGGCCAAGGCGGTTACCAGCAGCGTCCAGCAGATAACCAAGGTGGTCACTCAAATCAGGGCGGTCAGTCAAATCAAGGTGGATACCAACAAGGTGGCGGTCAGTCTAACCAAGGTGGTGGTTATCAGAAACCAGCACAATCGCCACAACAGGCGCCACAAAAGGCACCACCAATGGCAGAGCCTGATTTTGATTTTGACGATGATATTCCATTCTAGGCTGGAATTTTACTTAAGACATGCTTTTGTAAAGTATCAAGCTACAGTCCAATGATAGCTTGATGTTGAAAAATATTATAAAAGGCCGCTATCAAGCGGTCTTTTTAATTTTATTAGAAAAACGATGTTGAAAAATAACTTCAAAAGCCGCTGTTAAGCGGCTTTTGAAGTATTACTGATAAATACCTATCAAGCCCTTAATTTAAGGGCTTTTTTATCTCAACGAAATCTCGTTGATAGAATTTAAAAAACTACCACCAGAATTTTCCATCACGCGTGCGAGTCATAGAAACGGCGCCGGACTGCCCATTTGTAAAGTCGCCATAAGGTTTTACATTAGTGTCGCTTGCTTGCGTGTGAACAATGGCATACCAATTGTTACCCTCTTTATACACGCCAGGGGAGCGTTCCCAAATAGCATTTGGATTGCCATCGAGCCAAGCTTCAGCCCGCACGAATGAGTAACGTTTATGGTTTGAAGTGTCCATTTTTTACTAACTAGCGATGCAAGCGCGTCATTTGCGACGTGCCTTTATAAAAGCATTAAAACTGCATGTATACTCTTGCAATTATTCTTGCATGCCAACAAGGGCCTGAACTATCCGTGAAGTAGGTGCTTAAAGATAACAAATCGGGCAGTTAAAAAAGGAAGAAAGTTGTACGTTAGAAATATACGAACGAAATAGAATCTACCGGACTTTTGCGCCCTTTTGTAAAAATTAACACCAAGCAAGCTGAATAACAGTTATGATTAAAAACGGCTTTAGATAACAAGCTTGGCTTTCTATCAACTGTCAGAATACAAACATCTTCTTCGTAAATAAGGCTCGTAAATACGCTCTCTTGAGTGAACTAGATTTTTGCAGTAACTGCATGAGCATTGAGCTAGCTGGCGCTTTAGGCATTTTAACCTGAGTTATCATTGATGTAAGTCAGTTCTGATTCATTCAATTTTAAAAATTTAAGGTGGTGGGGTGATTCTAGTCGTCGCTTTTGCAAAAAGTCATCAATTACCATGATTTTTGTAACTTAGGTGCACTTCATAAAAACCTCTAAATTATTGATTTAATGTAGCTGTAGGCCACTGAGAACAAGGGATGTCGTGACAGATACTCAAACTGTATAATGTACGATACGTATACTCCGCACAGCAGGTTGTTGCTTTTTACATACCTAAAGACCAAATCCGATCACATACAATCATTTCGTAATAAAGCGTTTGGAAAGGTTAAGAGAATTTTTTCAATGTCGATAAAACTAGTGGTGATTGAATTAAGCTGTTTAAAATAAACAAGTTAAGTTTCAAAAATCACCTTCGATGTTAGAATTGTTCACATAACGTTTTCCTTTTAGCCCAAACAACCAATAGGCACGAATATCTTATGCGTTTGAGTTGGCGACAACTTATCAAGTCAAAACTAAAAGGGAAGTCATCGTACTTCTCTATCGGTATCGCTTTTTCTGGCGAAAGCGTGATGTTGTGCGCTTTGCAAAAACAAGGCGACGAGTTGCAGTGGGTATTGGATGCGAGCTTTAGTCATTCAAACTGGCAGGAGCAATTAGCTGAATATGTTCGGAGTCACAAATTAGCCAATACTGATTGCTACGTGTCTTTAACATCACATTGGTATCAGTTATTGCAAATAGAACAGCCAAATGTGCCTGAAGAAGAAATCTATGCCGCTCTTGGTTGGCCATTGAAAGATTTATTACCCCCAAATGTCGAATACGTTTACGATTACTTAAATCCGCCTGCGCAGGCAGCAGGTCAAGCAAAGTTAAGTGTTGTTGCTATTCCTCATAAAGACATTGAGAGGATTAGCCAAGGTATTTACGAGGCTGATTTAACCCTTAAAAGTATTTCTGTAGAAGAAACTGCTACGGTAGAGCTCACTCCCTCATCTGAAGACGCAATAATGAGTTTGGTGCAAGAGCACGGTGAGGAAATCGTACTCAATATTGTTAAAAACAATAAATTGTATTTCACGCGTCGTCTGAAAGGTTTCGAAAATTTAGGTAGCTACAGTGAAAGTGAACTCTCTATGGGGATTACTGAATCACTTTGTGTGCAAATCCAGCGTTCAATGGATTATTTCGAAAGCCAACTTAGACAATCTCCGGTGCGTAAAGTCCTACTCAAACTGGATACAGCCTTAGCAGATCAACTTGCAGCTCAAATTCAAGAGAACATGGGCTTGCCCGTTAGTCCCTTTGAACCCGAAATTACGTGTGGTGCAGGCTTTAATTTCAAAATGGCAAGTTTTTCATGCTTAGGTGCTGCTTATATCAAGCAAGCGCTTATTATAGAAGAACAAAAAGCTAAACTAAATGAAGCTGATGGAATCACTCAGAAAAGTCCTGAGGTGGCGTCATGAAGACTCGTATTAATTTATATCGTGACGAGTTTAAACCGCAGTTTGTATGGGTTTCTGCAACTAACTCACTCGTTTTCGGAGTCATTGCACTATTAGTAATGGGCGCAATCTATTTTGGTATTTGGCAAGATCAAAGCTCACGCGAGCAAGAACTAGCGGAAATCAAATCCAGCATCGAAACGAAGAAAAGTAAACTTGATCAATTAACTAAGCAATTAACGCAACGTAAAAAAGATCCTGCATTGTTGAATCAGTTAAGCAGTCAGCAAGTTCGATTATCAACTGCCAAACACCTTGCAGACAAACTTGAGAGCTTAAGCAAAATGCAAGAAGACAGCTTCTCGAGTGCGCTGACTAGTTTTGCAGAAATAAATAACAGCAGCGTATGGTTAACGCAATTTAAAGTTAACGATGCGGAAATTGTCATCGAAGGGAATATCAATAAACCTGGTGCGCTGCCAATGTGGCTTAAATCGATTGGCAAAACTGATTTCTTTGAAAATAGAAAGTTTAGTGCTGCTACCGTATATAGAACGGAAGAGCAATTAAGCTTCAGAATTCAAAGTAAAGCCTCGAAAGCGCAAACCATGCAAGGAGAAGCCAATGAGTAGTTCAATGGGTAACCTTGAGGCGAAGTTCAATGCTATTTCGCCACGTGAGCAAAAGCTTGTATTTTATGCAGTTCCTTTTGTGATTTGCTTTGTATTTATTCTTGGTTTAATTGAACCAGCCATTACACAAACAATCGAAACACGCCAAGAAATCACGGACGCTAAGTTTAGTTTGGTAGACATAACTTATAGTGTTGATTCAGTTCAGGCACAGCTTAATATCGATCCTAACACTGAAACGCGAAATCAGATTGCAGCGGTTAACGAACAAATTTTGATTTTAGAAAAACAGTTTACTCGTGAGCTCGAACAACTAGTGCCGCCAGCAGCAATGCCGTTTGTGCTAGAGCAACTATTTGTAGATGCTAAGAAGCTGAAGCTCATTGGTATGTCTTCTATCGTGCCTATTAATATTTTTGAGAATGCACCAAAAGTTGATGAAAAAGAAAATGCCGACGTAGCTAAACAAGAAGGCAAAAAAGAAATTGTCCCTGAGTTATTTAAACACGGTTTGAGAATTAGCTTTGAAGGTTCCTTCTTCGATACCCGTGAGTTTTTGCTTGCGGCTGAAAAAATGCCTTGGAAATTACATTGGCAAGAAATCAAATTTGAAGTAGATGAATACCCACGAGCTAGAGTTGACATTGAGTTGTTTACTCTAAGCACAAGCGAGGCGTATATCCATGTTAATTAGTAAATTCAGTAAGCTATGTATTGCACTTTCACTAAGTTGTGTTGCGATTTCATTACAAGCACAAACGCTGACTGACCCGACACGTCCGCCGGGACAGAATCAGCTTACGCTTGAAAGCGCAAATGCCACTTCTAATACCTCGGTTAATGTGACGGCAGTATTTAAAAAGAATGAAGTATTTTACGCGGTAATTAACAATAGTTGGTTGAAAAAGGGTGAGAGAATGGGCGCTTGGCGTGTTACAGACATCACTCAGTCCGGCGTGTTTTTAAAGAATGAGAATGAACCCGAGGCAATTCCTCTTAGGTTTTTGGTAAATGAAAAAAGTGATTTTAAGAAGCAGACAAATAATGAATAATTTACGTATCTGCAAAGCATTAAGTCTTTGTTTTATTGCAATTTCTCTGGCTGGTTGTCAATCAACGGGTAGCAGCAGTCATGTTGAAAAGTCACTCGCAAAAGAGCTAGATGCTCAAATGCAAGTACCGGAACAGCAAGCTGCTCCTGAATTAGAGGCCGCGGTGTCTGATTATTTGTTGGCTGGTGAAATAACAACACCTACGAACACGCTGTTCGCAGCTGATAAGTACGACATCAATGCAAGACAAATTGATGCAGTGAGCTTTTTCTCTGGACTTGTAAAAGACACGCCATTTTCGGTGGCGATACACCCTGAGGTTACTGGGTTAATTTCACTTGACCTTAAGCAAGTTGATCTCGACACAATTTTTGAATTGATTTCTGACTTATATGGTTTCCATATTGCTCGTGCAGGCAATGTTTATAAAGTTTACCCTGCTGGAATGCGTACCGAAACATTCTCAGTTAACTATCTGTTGATGCAACGCGACGGTAACACTCAAACGAGTATTATCTCTGGTGGCGTATCTGAAAACGGCAACAGCAATAATAATAACGGCGGCAACAATGGTGGCAACAATAACTTCAGTGGTAATTCACAAGTAAGTAATAACCAAGGTGGCGGTAACGGAAATTTAGGTAACGGTATCGGTTCCAATGGCACATCGATTACTACAAGAACAGAAACAAATTTCTGGGAAAACCTCGAAAAAAGTTTGAAAGAGATGCTAGGCACAGACAAAGGTCGTTCAGTGCTCGTTTCACCACAAGCTGGTTTAGTGACGGTAAGAGCTTTGCCTAGTGAATTGAAAACGATTGGTAACTTCCTAAACATCTCTGAAGAGAGCTTACAACGCCAAGTCATTATTGAAGCGCGTATTTTAGAAGTTGTCTTAGACGATGAATACCAACAAGGCATCAACTGGACGCAAGTATTGTCTCATGCTGGCAGTACTGATATTAGTTTCTCTACCTCTGCGGGTAATTTTGCAAATGACATCGCTGCTTCTCTTGGCGGTATCACTAGCTTGTCCTTCTTAAATAAAGACTTCAGTGGTGTGCTGAATTTATTAGATACACAAGGCAATGTACAAGTGCTTTCAAGCCCTCGTGTAACAGCGATTAACAACCAAAAAGCGGTTATAAAAGTGGGCAACGATGAGTATTTTGTTACTGATGTTTCCACATCTAATACAATCACATCAAGCTCAACTTCAGTTACGCCGGATATTGGTCTAACGCCATTCTTCAGCGGTATTGCTTTAGATGTGACACCACAAATTGACGAAAACGGCAGTATTCTATTACACATTCATCCTTCAGTTATCGAAACTGAAGAACAAGAAAAAGTGATCACGCTTAACGAAGAGCAGTACATATTGCCTCTTGCGCAAAGCACTATTCGTGAATCAGATACGATTATTCGTGCAACATCTGGCGAAATTGTGGTTATTGGTGGTTTGATGCAGTCCATCGTTACTAATGAAAACTCTCAAACACCTTTGCTCGGCGACATTCCTTTCTTAGGAAACTTGTTCAAAAGCAAGCGTGAAAAAGAAGTGAAAAAAGAACTCATTATTTTGTTGAAGCCAACAGTGGTTGGTAAAAACACGATGCGCGATCAGATCGAAGCGAGTCGTGCACAAATGGCCGATTGGTTGTACGTGGAGTAATCATGTATTTGTATCACTTTGGTATTAAAGAACTACCTTTCACTCTCACGCCAAACACGAGTTATTACTTTGGTTTGCCGAGTCATAAAGAGGCGATTGAAGTACTTTCAACAGCTCTTAGAAGTGGTGAAGGGTTTATCAAAGTAACTGGTGAAGTAGGCGCGGGAAAAACGCTGATTTGTAGAAAATTACTAAATGAAATCCCAGATGGTTTCGTTACTGCCTATATCCCAAATCCATATCTATCTCCTGCTGAACTGCGTCGCTCTGTCGCTGCTGAGTTGAGTGTCTCTTTACCTGAAGGTACTGATCAGCAAGAGTTTACACAACTGATTCAACAGCGTTTAGTCGAAATTCATAAGCAGCATAAAACGGCTGTTCTCATTATTGATGAGGCGCAAGCGTTACCTGATGAAAGCATTGAAGCACTGCGTTTGATGACAAACCTAGAAACTGAGTCGCAAAAACTGCTCCAGGTCGTATTATTTGGTCAGCCTGAATTAGATGACAAACTGAAGCAACCTAAATTGCGTCAGTTACTACAACGCATTACTTTCTCATACAAATTAAAATTGATGGACGCCGATCAGCTCTTTCAATACGTGCGTCACAGAATGGCTGTCGCAGGTCATCGAGTTGAAGGTTTATTTGACGAAGCATGCTGTGAACTACTACATAAAGCGAGTGGTGGAACGCCTCGAATCGTAAATGTCTTATGCCACAAATCGCTAATGCTCGCGTATGGTGAAGGTGTGCAAAAAATCACAGTTGAACATGTTGAAGCCGCCATTAATGATACAGAAGCAGCTCGACCTATTCGCAAAAAGCGTTTGTGGGGCTGGATCCCGACATCATTTTTTACGGCTGCATCGGTATTACTTGTAACGCTATCAAATGTACATGGGAATATAGATTTAATGACTTCAGGTTGGATTAAATGAGCGTTGTAAATAAAATGCTCAAAGACCTTGAGCAACGCGATAAGAAATCAGTGTACGAAGCTGACTATGTGCCAGTTGAATCGAAGGGGGCTAAATCCAGAAAGTTAGCTGTTGGCGTGCTGGTCTTAGTCATTGGTGTCGCATTTGCAGCTTGGATCTTTATTCCAAAAGCTAGCACTACATCAGGTGTCACAGAAAACTCGCTAAATCCTTCAAGCTCAGAATCAACACCTTCGAATCTAAGCATTCAACAGAAAAACGAATCGCAATCTTTAAATGCAGCTACTGAATCTTCTGAAACCGATTTTAATGCCCCTCAAAAGCAAGTGCTGCTTAGCGAACTCGATCAAGCAACGCTGAACAGTTTAGAGAATGCGAAGAGAGCGGAAGCTGCCACGAAAGTTGCCGAAGCTAAATTAGCAGACGTTAATCGCGAGTTAAGCCAAGCAAACGCGTTAGTTGCAGCAAATGCTGAAAGCGCGAAGCAGGATTTAGAAACAGAATCAAAGGAAACGACACAAGCTGAGTCTTTTGTGGCGACTCCAGTTGCTAAACCGGAAGAAACGCCTTCAGAGCCGGGTGTGCTCAATGTATCTTCAAGCAACAAAAGTACATCTGGCAATCGTATGTTGGAACAAAGAATCCAACTATCGTTAAAGAATGGCGATACGGCAGCTGCTCTAAAGGATTTAAATAGTTTGATTTCTTTAGAGCCCCGAAATGCCAGTGCCAGAAAGCGCTTAGCCAGTTTGGAGTTTGCTCAAGCAAATCCGAAGCGTGCTGCGTTCCTGCTCGATCAGGGCATTAAACTAGCGCCAAATGACAGCAGTATGCGACTCATGCTGGCGCGTTTATTGTTTCGCGAAAACAGAAACGCACAAGCTCTCGCGCTGTTAAACGAGCACCCTAAAAATGTGATTGCAGATAACGATTTACTTAGTTTTCGTGCTGCACTTGCTGAAAAACAAAAAGATTATACAACGTCTTTGCAGGACTATGCTGTTTTACTTCAACGTCAACCGGGCAATGCACGCTGGATGTTGGGCTTAGCAATTAGTCAGGATAAGCAAAAGATGCATGCGCAAGCCGTTATCACTTACAAAAAAGTCAAATCATCGAATCAGTTATCAGCACAAGTCGTGAGCTTTGTTGATGGGCGATTGGCAGCCTTGGCGGGATCATAAAATATGAAAATTCGATTAGGTGACTTATTAGTCCAAAATAATTTAATTAATGATGAGCAGTTAAAAACCGCTTTGTCAGAACAGCGTCAATCAGGGCGAAAATTAGGGGCAACCTTGATCGCACTGAATATGGTGACAGAAGATCAGTTGCTAGAATTGTTGTCTACTCATTTAAATGTACCATTAATAAAAATTGATGATTACCGTGTTAATCCTGAAGCAGTAAAACTTCTTCCGGAGATTCAAGCACGCCGATATCGTGCCCTAGTACTTGACGACAAAGGCGATAGATTGCTTGTAGGTATGAGTGATCCAGGTGATATTAATGCGGTAGATGATCTTAGCAACCGTTTGCCTAAACCGATTGAAGTTGCGGTAGTGAGTGAAACTCAGTTATTCGCAGCCTACGAAAACTTCTATCGTAAAACAGAAGAAATTGCTTCTTTTGCACAAGAGTTAGCAGAAGAGTATGACGACTCACAAGACTTCGAATTAAATATTGGCGTAGATGGCGAGCAAGATACTGCAGTCGCAAAACTACTTCATTCGATATTCGAAGATGCTGTTATGGCAAAAGCTTCAGATATTCATATTGAACCAGAAGAAAAGCAATTACGCATTCGTCAGCGTGTTGATGGTCAGTTGCAAGAGACGGTTATCCCAGAACGCAATATCGCCGCAGCCTTGGTACTTCGACTTAAATTAATGTCTGGCTTAGACATTTCAGAAAAACGTTTGCCACAAGACGGGCGAGCTCAAGTTAAAGTAAAAGGTCGCGCTATAGATGTGCGTGTATCCACTATGCCAGTACAAAACGGTGAATCGGTTGTTATGCGTTTACTTGATCAATCTCAAGGTGTGTTAACGCTCGATCAAACGGGTATGCCGCCTAGTATTGTGAAACGCTTCAGAAAACTACTGCAACGCCCACATGGCATGATATTGGTTACTGGTCCAACAGGTTCTGGTAAAACAACTACCTTGTATGGCTCACTCAGTGAACTCAACAAACCACAGTCTAAAATCATTACAGTTGAAGACCCGGTTGAATATCGTTTACCACGTATTAATCAGGTGCAGGTTAATCACAAAATTGACTTAACCTTCTCACAAGTACTTAGAACAACGCTTCGACAAGATCCCGATATCATCATGGTTGGTGAGATGCGTGACAAAGAAACAGTGGAAATTGGTCTTCGAGGCGCATTAACGGGTCACTTAGTGCTCTCTACTTTGCACACTAACGACAGTATCAGCAGTGCTATTCGCTTACTAGATATGGGCGCACCAGGTTATTTGGTGGCGAGTTCCCTACGCGCAATTATTGCGCAACGACTCGTGAGACGTATTTGTGATAACTGCTGTGTAGACGAAAAAATATCGAGTGAAGCTGAGTTTTGGCTAAAAACACTCAATGAAGATATTTCAGATGCAACATTTAAAAAAGGTGCAGGTTGTCAAAAATGTAACCACACCGGATATCGAGGGCGAGTAGGTGTATTTGAGTTGCTTGAAATGACTGAAGCAATGATGAATGCATTGAAAAATAACGATACCAATGCTTTCTCTGAGGCCGCTAAACTAAGCCCAGAGTATAAGCCTTTGGCTCATTCAGCTTTATTGTATGCCAAAGAAGGTATCACAAGTATTGATGAAGTATTGAAATTAGTCGAAATGGTTGCTGATTCAAATGATGATGAAGATATTGAGCATCATATAGAGGATGACGTTCCGCATGAATTAGCACCTCAACCTGAGCAGACAGCACCTTCAAAAGTGAAAGGCAGTTTACAGAAAGGTTTTAGTGGCTCAGGATTATCACTTGAGGATGACAACTAGTGGCCTCTTTTGCTTACAAAGGACGTGAGTCGGGTGGAAGCCTGGTTGACGGCATGATTGACGCTAACGATGCGATGACAGCGGCGAAGATGTTAATGGCAAGAAATATCGTGCCTATTGACATCCAAGTACTTGCTAGCAAAGCTGGGACGCAGAAAAAATCAAGTGAGATCAACTTTCTGACTCCGCAAGTCAGTATCGATGATTTGGTGGTTTTTTCGCGCCAAATGTATTCTTTAGCTAAAGCGGGTATACCGATTATTAGAGCGGTTGCTGGATTGTCGAATACAAATTCAAAACGTATGCGACTTGCACTCACCGACATCATCGAGCAACTCGAACGCGGTCGTAATTTATCATCCGCGCTTGCTCAACACCCAAAAATATTTAACCAACTGTTTGTAAGCGTAGTGCATGTGGGTGAAAACACAGGTCACTTGGATGATGCTTTTAAACAGCTGGCGGAATACCTTCAAAGAGAGCAAGAGACACGTAAACAAATTAAAGCTGCAACCCGTTATCCGATGTTTGTCGTGATTGCCTTGGTGATTGCCCTCATTGTAATGAACATATTCGTGATCCCCGTATTCGCCGGAATGTTTGAAAAATTCGATGCTGAATTGCCCGCTATGACCTTGTTTTTAATAGGAATGTCAAACTTCTTCATGACCAAATGGTGGGTCATGATTATCGTCATTATCGTATGTATTTTCATAACATCGCGTTATCTTGATACTAAACAAGGGCGGTATAAATGGGATAAATTAAAACTCGAGGTTCCATTAGTGGGTTCGATTATTGAACGCTCATTGTTAGGACGTTTCGCGAGAAGCTTTGCAATGATGCTCAAGTCGGGCGTACCACTAACAACCGCTTTAAATTTAGTTGCTGATGCAGTTAGCAACAGTTACATGAGTAAAGCCATTATCGATATGCGTCAGCGAATTGAAAAAGGTGAAAATTTATCTCGTGTAGCAATGGCAAGCGGCTTGTTTACACCATTGGTTATGCAAATGATTAATGTGGGCGAGGAAACAGGTCGAGTTGACGAGTTATTAAAAGAAGTCGCTGAGTTCTATGAGCGCGAAGTTGAATACGACTTAAAAGGTTTAACTTCAAAAATAGAACCCATCTTGATTTCGATTGTTGCAGGTATGGTGTTGATTTTAGCCTTAGGCATATTCACACCAATGTGGGACATGATGAGCGTGGTGCAAGGCAAATAATGTCTAGCAAACTGTTTCGATTCCTGGCGGCGCTTATCGTCGGTATGGTGATTGCAACAGGCTTATATAAAAGCTTGTTGGGTGAGAACAGCGAACCATGGGAAAAAGTAGGATTTGATAGTTTAAAGTCGGCAATGCAGGAAGGTTTAGTCCAAATGCATTGGCAGTGGCAATACGAAGGTCGACCTGAGTCGATACTTTATGAGTCGACTCGACCAGAACGCGTTTTAATGAACGCAAAAGGTTGGCCAGCACTAAAACCATCGGAGGAATCATGTCGTGCTTTCTTAGACATATTCGCCGGCGATGTATTGGTTGAGGTGAGTGGACTAGAGCTTGAAGTAAATATCATGCAGCAATTAGGCATTGATGTAGAGCTTTTAGAACAAGAATATATTAATGACACTGGTGAGTTTGTCGATATATGTAGTTACAGACGCATGGGTCAGAAAATTGAATACCATCTTGGAACAGGAAATCTGTTTTAAGTGAATATTTTGCACAGTTTATATTGTGTAATATGAATAAACATTAAGCGCACATTGAACAAAAATTGCAGGAGACATCATGGCAACGCGTAACAATATGAAACAACAAGGCTTTACCTTAATAGAACTGGTCATCGTTGTTGTCATTCTTGGGCTATTAGCAGCGACCGCAATACCTCGCTTCTTAGATGTGCCAAAAGACGCTGAAGATGCAACTGTTGAAGGTGTGGCCGGTGGATTCGCTACGGGTGTTGGCCTTGTGCGAGCACAGTGGGAAATTGAAGCTCGTCCACAAGACAATAATGGCAACGATTTAAGCTTTGTCACTATTGAAGGTATTTTGATTGGTGTTGATAGCGACACGGGTTATCCAACGGGCCAATTGAACAATGACGCTAGTACTGAAGACGACAGCATGACTCGCTTAGATTGCGAGAGCATCTTCAACCTAATTATGCAAAGCGCGCCAACCATTACTTCTACTTGGAGTGCGCAGGCAGTAAGAGATTTTCGATACTTCACTAATGTGAATGAGAACGCGGGAACGGCCGGTAATGATGTTTGTCATTATTACTTAACCCAAACCGTTAAGAACAACACTAATGAGCCGACTACCACGGGTGTAGGTAACGGCTTTGTTTATGACCCAAGGATAGGTCAGGTGATTGTGTTTAGTAATAACTAAATGACTAGGTATTACTCAATTTATTTTACAACTTATACGACTTTTTAAAATTTAATAGAAACATCCACTTTGAAGGAATTATTATGAAAAACCAAATGAACAAGCAAAAAGGTTTCACACTTATCGAGTTAATCATCGTTATAGTGATCCTTGGCATCCTAGCTGTAACTGCAGCTCCTCGTTTTATTGACTTACAGTCAGATGCGCGTGCTAAAACCCTTCAAGGTGTTAAAGCTGCGTTACAAGGTGCATCACAGCTAGTTTACGCAAAAGCAGCTATCGCTGGTGTGCAAAACTCATCTACTGCAGTTGACGTGACAGTAAGCACAGGTAACACAGTATCAACGATTAATGGTTACCCAAATGCGCTAGTTATTGAAGACGTAGCTGACGTTGCGACCTTCTTAGACCTAAGTACAGGTGATTTTGATGTAATCAACGCTTCAACACCGGTTGATAACTTTATCATTACTTTTAGTGGTCAAGTAGAAGCCGGCAACTGTTTCATTCGTTACACAAACGCTGCTGCTAATGCTGCTCCAGCAATTACTACTGTCGAAACAGGCTGCTAAGTCAGTCTTATTCTGACAACTATGTTGTGGCGATTATCATTACCTAAACATATTAAAGCTCAAGGCGGGTTTACCCTCCTTGAGCTTATTATTGTGATGGTGATCCTCGGCATATTAGCAGTCTTTGCTATTCCCAAATTTAGCGGCGCAAGCGGCTATTCTGAATACACTTATCAAAACAGACTAATCTCCGTACTACGCAATATGCAAATTCGAGCGATGCAAGATTCTCGTACTGGATTTTGTCATCAAATCAACTTCGTTAGCACAAGTTCGCAAGTTGCATTTGGACCAACGACAAGTGGTTTTGCTACATCAAACAATATCGCCAATTGTAATACTGCCATCGATTTTACTTCTCCTGAGTTTCTAAGAACTTCAGCATCAGAAATGATAGATGCCAGTGTCACAATGACTGCGGTAGATGGTACAACTGCGATCAGTGGTATTCATTTCAATTCGTTTGGTTCTCCGGTAACTTCAGTGTCGAATTGCAGTTCAACATGCACAGTCTCATTTACCGGTATTTCGACGGCACAAGTATGCATTGAATCCGAAGGGTTTATTCATGCCTGCTAATTATCAGCAAAATCGTTCAAACAATAATGGTGCGCTCTTGAGGGTTCAGCAAGGCTTTACGCTCATCGAATTAGTGGTAGGCATTGTCATATTTGCTATCGCTTTAGTTTTAGTTGTTAGTTTTTTGCAGCCGCAAGTAAAGAAAGGCATCGACCCCATCTGGCAAGTGCGAGCCGCATCGCTCGGCCAGTCTCTTAGCAATGAAATTTTAGCGAAAGCCTTCGATCAAAACTCGAATCAAGTAGGCGGTATGGTGCGTTGCAATGAGGGAACTGCTTGTACTACTAGCAGTAATCTCGGCGCCGAGTCAGGGGAGTCTCGGGATTCTTATAATGATGTTGACGATTACAATGGTTTGAGTGTCTCAGGCTCTGGGATTTTGAATTCACTTGGTTTAACGACTAATGTGAATGGCATCAACATTTATGAAGGTTTTCAAGCACAAGTATCGGTGTTTTATGATCAGAACCTTGATGGTATCAACGATGATGACCTCGACCAAGACGGCAACTTAGATACAGGCACCTTAACTGCGGACAGAAAATTAATCACTGTAGTGATTACAACACCTGGCGGCGAGCGCATTACAATGACCAGCGTCAAGGGTAACTTCTAATGACTTACTTGACGTCGAACTTAACTAAAAAACGCGGTTTTACCTTGATTGAGTTAGTCATGGTGTTAGTTGTATTAGCAATCGTTTCAGTGGGCATCACTCGTTTCATCCGTTCATCTACTCAAATTTTCATAGACACTAGTGAACGAGAGCGCTTGCTACGCGAAGGTAGTTTCGCCGTTGAGCGCCTTAATCGCGAAATTGCTGATGCCGTCCCAAATTCAGTGCGACTTACAGGAAATGCCGGCGTTCACTGCTTGCAATTCGTGCCAATCAAATGGAGTACTTTTTATCTTTCAGTGCCATTAACCCCTACTGCTGATCGTGAAATGGATGTTATAGAAATGCAGGATATAAATGGTAATGTTTTCACACCGAGCGTGAATAATGATTATGCGGTCGTTTATCCAACAACAACAGACGATGTGTATTCCGCTTCTAGCGACAGAATTCAACTTATTACTGCTTGTAGCGATGATGGTGCAGACAGTTCATGTTCAAGCGACGACGATAGCGACGGCGTTGTTCAGTTAACGCTCGATGGCGCGTTCGAGCAAGCCAGCCCAGCGAAACGTATGTACATTGCCAATTCAACAGTCAATTATTGTGTTAGAAACAATGCACTTTATCGCCATGAATCAAGTGTTGCACCGACGCAAACTGCTTTTACCAGTGGCGGCGTTCTCATGGCGGAGAATTTAGCCAATCAACTCAGTGCAAATCCCAATTCAGCGCCAGCTAACAGCCAAAATCCTTTTCGCGTTGTCGATGCCTCATTGCGACGAAATGCTTACACGCAAACTCAGTTAATATTCACCCGAGATGGTGAGTACATGACTTTTGTTCAGGAGATACATATACCTAATGTCCCCTAATAAAAGTGTCACCAAATTACAGGGCAAGCACCTTCTAGCCAATAAAAGTCGTCACTACAGTTTCGCAAAGAAGCAAACTGGCAGTATGATTGTCATGGCTCTATTTGCCATAATCGTACTGGCCTTATTGGCTGGCACATTGGTTAGTATGATCAGCACTTCTTCAAATTCAGTGCTGTATGAAGTTTATGGTGTGCGCGCTAAAAACGCAGCACAATCGGGAGTTCAAGAGGTAGCAATGGTCGCTTTTCCGCTCGGAACTGGACCTCAGCTATGTAATCAAGTAATCAATAGCCCCGCTTCGTTTTCAACAATTTCGGGATTTCAATCCTGCCAATTTACTGCAAGCTGTACCACAACAGACATTAACTTCAATGGCACTGATTATCGCTATTATCGTTTCTCAAGCACTGGAAGTTGTGGATTTGATGGAGTTGTCGTAAACCGTACCGTTTCGGTCGATGCGATGCAGGAGAATTAAGTAATGAGAAGTATATGGGAAATCAGTGTTGAAAGTATAAAGGTCGTGGCGATGAGCCTGATTATCATTGCTTCAATAAATTCAAATGCTTTAGCACAACAAATTTCATCTCATAAAGCCGATTATCGTTTTGATGAGTTGGAATATAATGATGTTGATGGTGAAGTCATCGACAGTCTTGGTGGATTTAATGGCCGAGCGAAATCATCACAGCCAACCAGTGGTAAAATGTGTAACGCGCTTGATCTTAGCGCAGGTGGCACAGGTGACTACGTTATTCTGGACGAAGACGTACTAAATAGTGAAACTGATTTTAGTGTTTCACTATGGATGAAAACAGCTAAAACAGGGTCTCAGTCACTAATGTCAGGCGCAACTTCAGGTAGCGTCAACGATTTAATATTTTGGTTTACAAACTCTAGCCGATTCTTGCCATACCTAAAGGATAGAAATAATGGCCAGATCGATATTTCTAACATCGGAGATAATAATTGGCACCATTTGGTGTGGACACGGTCTGGCTCGCAAAGTTGTTTATATCGAGATAAGGTTCTACAAGGTTGCGTTACTCAGTCAACTGCTCCATTAACAATTCAAAGCTTAGTGTTAGGGCAAGAGCAAGACAGTGTTGGCGGTAACTTTGATTCTGCCCAAGCCTTTAATGGCTTGCTTGATGAACTTATGATATTCGATGAAGCTATTTCTGCCGCTGAAATCACTCAAATTTATGATAACCAAGATGCGGGTAGAAACTACGACGGCAGTGCTCGCTCATGTCAACTTCCAGACACTTTACTAGAGTATCGATTTGAAGAAGAAACTTGGAATGGCACAGCTGGCGAAATCCTAGATAATACTGGCAATGGCCATAATGCCACTGTCGTTAGCAACTCTAGCCCAGCTGACGCGCTAGCTGCAATCACCGGTAACCCCGGTACTTGTGGCTATGCTAGCCAAACCGCGGGCTCGATTCAAGTCACTGGACTCCCTCTCGATACCACAACGGACGGGGTAAAAACTACGGTCACTTTCTGGATGTATTGGGATGGTACTAATAGTGTCATGCCGATAGGTTGGAATTTCCACAATATTTGGATGGTGAGTAACCTCATCGGGTTTAATACTTGGAATAACGATTTGTTAGGGACATCAAGCGCAGGCCTAGCCAATAGTTGGCATCATATTACCGCCGAATTTACAAACGGAAATGCTTCTCAAAACCGTCTGTTTATCGATGGTGTCGAGCAAAATCTGCAGCAATATAGTGAATTACCAAACAACACCAATGCTTATGTCAACTCTGAGATGCGCGTTGGAGGAGTTGTTAATTCTACTGCATACAACTTTCATGGCTTCATTGATGAAGTGAGAGTATTTGAAAGCGCGTTAAGCACATCGCAGATTCAAAGCATTATGGCAGAAACGCATCGCTGTGGCACGCCAGAGCCCATACTCGAATACCGCTTTGATATTTGTACTTATGATGAGACGAATGGTGATGTCACGGATGAAAGCGGTAATTTTAATGGTAACTCAAACGGTATACCACCCGCTTCAAATAATGCCACTATTAACCAATCACTGGATCTAACTACGAGCGGAACCTCTGATTGGGTTGAAGTGCCAAATACCGTCGTTGACGGTTTAGATGACTTTTCAGTGGCGTTTTGGCTTAAGACATCAGTCTCAAAAGCACAACAAGCCATCTTCCAAGCTTTAGGGGCAGACGCAGGCGACGATGAGCTGGAAATACATTTAAAAAATGACAATATCGTTGTCGTTAAAGTAAGAAATAACTCCAAAGAATTAACCAGCGGCATACAGCTAACAGATGATAATTGGCACCATATTTCGGTAACTAGAATTGGTAGCGATATATGTTTATTCGTCGATGGTGCTGAGCAAGATTGTGACAACAGTTCAAGTACAGGTGTGCTGTCTGTTAGTAATTCAAATGCAGTTATTATTGGTCAAGAACAAGATTCATTTGGCGGTAGCTTTAGCAGCGCGCAAGCTCTGGAAGGCGAGTTAGATGAATTCAAAATATTCAATGTCAAACTTAGTGATAGTGAAATTGATAGTATCTATCAAAATGAGCTGGCAGGAAATAATTATGATGCAAGCACTCGTGCTGTTATCGAATGTGAAACTTCTTGTGGCACAACTGCGGGTACTCTTAATTCAGTTGGCGTTAGAATCAATGGTAGTGGCAGTAATACGCAAATAAATAACACAACGGAAGCTTTAGATATTCATAGTGCTTGGCTTGCTGCAGGTTCACCTGCCACAGGACTTATTGGCGGCGGTACTTATAATGTATCGGCCAGCGGCTCAAGTGCAGCTGATCGCATCGACTTTGGCGGGTCAGAACATGATTATAACGGCTCTTTGCCTTATCCAGGTGCAAGTGCTGGTGTAGGCGATACTGATTTTCTTGTTTTTACTTCAGGCACATTCAGTCTTCCAGCGGGTACTTATACTATTTACGTTGAAAGTGATGATGGCTTTAGTTTTGTTATGAACAGGCTAAGTGGCGATTCGGTTTCGTTCACTAAGTTTGGAAGCTCTTCTGCTGGAGCGAGCAACGAACTTAGATTTGAGCAGCCTACCGGAAATTCGAATACCGGTGGTTCATTCACCTTGAGTCAGGATTCAGTTTTCGAGGTAGAGGCTATTTTCTTTGAACGAGGTGGGGGCGACTATTTAGAAGTTTCTATTGCGAATGATATCCGTACTTCAGCAGCACCTGCTGCGGGCTATGAAGTTCTGCGCCATGGTGCACTCGGTGGCAAAGTCAGTTTTGGAGATTGTGTAACACCCTCGGTAATTGATCATTATCAAATCATTCACGATGGGCAAGGATTAACGTGTTCTGCCGAACAAGTCACAATTCAAGCCTGCACGAATGCTTACGATGGTTCTTGTACGTTGAGTACCGATGCTGTAACTGTTGATCTCAGCGCCACAGGATCGACGACGGTCACAGACAGTATTACTTTTGTGGGCTCGGGTACGGCAAGTATCCCTTATACTGTGGCAGAAACGGTTACCTTCTCTTTACCGAATGTGTCGATTGCACCAAACAGTGCAACCGTCTGCTTCGATGGCACTACAACCAGTTGTGATATGGTTTTCGCCGATGCAGGCTTCCGCTTCTTGGATGGTAATTCAGGAACTAACGAAACGATTTCAAACCAGATTGCAGGCACCAGTTTTCCTATTCGGATACAAGCAGTTAGGAACAACAACGGCGTATGTGAAGGATTGTTCAGCGGTGATAAATCCATTGAAATGTCACAAGAGAATGTAGGTCCTAGTGGCACAGGCGGCCTCAGTTTTAGTATTGATGGCAATGACATTGCGAAATATCCCGGCAGCACGACTACAACCTTAAATTTTGGCGCAGATAGTATTGCAACTATTCCAGCTGCCCTTTATAACGACGCCGGTCAAATTCGTTTGCATGCTGATTATAGTGAAGGTGGCATTGATTTATCAGGAACAAGCTCTTCATTTTGGGTGAGTCCTGCCGAGCTGGTGGTGACGGCCACTTCAGGTGCAACAGCATTGAACGGTGCAAACGCGACGGCAAGTGCAACACATAAAGCGGGTGAAAACTTCGAATTTACAGTGACAGCACTCAATAGTCTTGGGGTTGTGACCAGTAATTACTCGCCAGGTCAAATACAATTCAGGCTAGAGCGCACTGGTCCACTATTGAGTGGCAGCGTTGATGGTGATTTAACTTATGCGAGTGGAGCAACCATGTCTTCTAGCACAAGCCCGACTTTCCAAGATGTTACATTGAGTGGATTCAGTTCAGGCGTATCTACTTTCAGCTCTGCTTACTACTCAGAAGTGGGCTTGCTCAATCTTGATATTCAAGATAGCAACTATGGGAATGTCAGTATTGTGGTGCCATCAACGGCAGTGAATATAGGTCGATTCATACCAGAGCACTTTAAACAAACTGTGGTTAGCGATGGCTTTCTGCATGCGAAATGTGATTCGACGATCGCATACGCAGCTTATAGCGGGCAAAGGGACGAAGCGACAAATACACTTGGTGCAATTTCATACTTGACCAACCCAGTACTTGCGATTACGGCTTATAACAAACAAGGAAATATCACCAGAAATTACTATCAGGACAGTCAAGGTAGCGCGAATGACTATATGAAGCTAAGCGCTGGTGATGTGAGCATAACAACGCCTACTGCAGATCAAGTTGCGCTAGGCGTCGATAGCACAAACCTCACTCTCACGGCGAATATGAATACAGGTACCTTGAGTCAAAATGACTTAACGGCTTTACCGGGTGTCGTTGCGTTACCAAGAGGCGTATTGCATTATCAATTGTCAGATGCCGATAATTTTTATTACAACCGTTCTGCGAACGCCATAGTTGCTCCATTTACTTCGGATATTGACTTTGCCACGGCCTCTATTGTTGATTCGGACAACGTAAACGCTACCACTACAGCTAATGCTTCACCAACGGGAGTTGAAATCCGCTATGGTCGCTTAGTGGTGCAAAATAGCTTTGGGCCAGAAACGTCTAATTTCCCACAAACAATGGAAATTGAACATTTTGACGGTACTAACTTTATTGCTACGCCGACTGATAATTGCACGAGCTACGACGCTGGTAAAATTACGCTTTCCAATATCAGCCTCGATCCGGCATTAACGGCAGTCATTGGCGGCACAGGTAAGTTTGTTTCCGGTAAAAATTCAGCCATTGAGTTACAGGCAACAGGTACTGGTAACCAAGGTGAAGTAGGCGTGGCTTATGAAGCTTATGATTGGTTGAAATATGACTGGGATAACGACGGTACTTACGATGATGATCCATCGGCTGTGGCGACTTTCGGTATTTATCGTGGAAACGACCGAATTATTCATTGGCGTGAAGTTTTTGACTAATATTCGATGAATAAAAGTACTTAAGAATCACCATCGATAACGAATTAATAAATGCATTACTTGCCCTTATGACAAGGCGTTGGTAAAGTTACGGGATTATCCCTATAATCCTGTTATTAGTGCACGCTCGTTCATTTCCCATACTGAATTGGCCGGCATATAAAACAACAAAAATAACGTAAAGGCATTCCATGTTTAAAAAGCTGCGAGGCATGTTCTCAAACGATCTTTCGATCGATTTGGGCACGGCAAATACGCTGATCTATATAAAGGATCAAGGCATCGTTCTAAATGAGCCCTCAGTAGTGGCTATACGTCAAGAACGCGCAGGTGGTCCGAAAAGTGTTGCGGCGGTTGGTCACGACGCGAAACAGATGCTTGGTAGAACGCCAGGTAACATCAAAGCAATTCGTCCGATGAAAGACGGAGTTATAGCCGACTTTTACGTCACAGAAAAAATGCTTCAGCATTTTATTAAACAAGTACATGACAATAACTTCTTAAGACCAAGTCCTCGCGTGCTAGTTTGCGTACCATGTGGATCAACTCAGGTTGAACGCCGCGCAATTCGTGAATCTGCGCTTGGTGCTGGCGCTCGTGAAGTTTACTTAATTGATGAGCCTATGGCCGCAGCTATCGGTGCAGGACTGCCTGTGTCTGAAGCAACAGGTTCAATGGTGGTCGATATCGGTGGTGGTACTACCGAAGTTGCCATCATTTCACTAAATGGTGTCGTGTATTCTTCATCGGTAAGAATCGGTGGTGATAAGTTCGACGAAGCGATTATTAACTATATTCGCAGAAACTTTGGTTCACTGATTGGTGAAGCAACAGCAGAACGAATTAAGCACGAAATCGGAACTGCCTATCCAGGTGAGGAAGTAAAAGAAATCGAAGTGCGCGGACGTAACCTTGCAGAAGGTGTGCCTCGTGGATTTATTCTAAATAGCAACGAAATTTTAGAAGCCTTACAAGAGCCATTATCGGGTATTGTTAGTGCTGTTATGGTTGCCCTTGAGCAGTCACCACCTGAATTAGCCTCAGATATTTCTGAGCGCGGAATGGTGTTAACAGGCGGTGGTGCATTATTGAAAGATCTCGATCGCTTGCTAATGGAAGAAACCGGTATTCCAGTTGTTATTGCTGACGACCCACTTACTTGTGTTGCTCGTGGCGGTGGTAAAGCATTCGATATGATTGATCTACATGGTGGCGATTTATTCAGTTATGAATAAAGGTTGGCGTTAGTCTTGTCCAAATATGAATGAAGTTTTTGCTCGTGGTCCAAGTTTAAGCACCAGGTTAGCCATTGTTTTAGTGCTATCACTAAGTGCTATGTTAATAGATACCAAAGTTGACAGCTTTGCCACGGCAAGAACTTATTTAAATTCATTTGTAAGCCCGCTTCAATACATTGCTAACCTTCCAGGTGCAATGCTCAGCTGGAGCGCCGAACGATTCAGTTCTCGCCAACAACTTCTCAGAGATAATGAAGAGCTAACTAATCAGATTACCTTGATGAGTGAGCAGCTTCAGCGCTTTCGTATATTAGAACAAGAAAATAAAAGCTTGCGAAAATTACTCGATGCGCCGGTGCGCGATAGCATGCATAAAATGATCACTGAACTCATGGCGGTCGATACAAATCCCTATAGTCATCAAATTGTGATTAACAAAGGCGCAATTGATGGCGTTTTCTTAGGTCAGTCAGTGCTGGATGATAGCGGTATTGTTGGTCAAATATCTGAAGTTGGTACTACCAACAGCCGTGTATTAATGATATCTGATGTAACTCATGCCATTCCAGTCAGGATTGAACGCAACAACGTGCGTTTTATTGCAGTGGGTGGTGGAGATTTAGATGCAATGCAGCTTCAACATGTTCCCCACAGCGCTGATATTCGTGAGGGGGATGTGCTTGTTTCGTCGGGCTTAGGTGAAATTTTCCCTGAGGGTTACCCCGTAGCGACAATTTCAAAAATTGTGCGCAACGAAAGCCGACCGTTCGCAGAAGTTATTGCAACGCCATTGGCAAAATTAGATCGTATCAAATATTTATTACTTCTTTGGCCTGAAGAGTCTGCACCTACTGGGGCTATTGCGCCAGACGAAGTGTTAAGTGACGAACCGCAAGAAGAGAATACCGAGGCTGCACAGTGAAGTTGAATCAAACTGTCATTCCAGCGAGCATCATTGTCGCACTTGTGCTGCAAATTATGCCAATGCCAGCGTTTGTTGATGTCTATCGCCCCGATTGGCTATTATTGCTTTTATGTTACTGGACAATGGCCTTACCTAATCGAGTTAGCATTGGTACAACCGCGGTGTGCGGCATTGCACTAGACGCACTATATGGCACAGCTTTAGGCGTGCATAGTTTTGCGCTAGCCATCCCCGTTTATCTCGTGGCGGCTAACTATCAACGTTTTCGAAATTACAGTGTGGTGCAGCAAGCCATTATGATTTTCGTTTTATCGATGCTTTATCACATGCTTGTTTACTGGTTACAATATTGGTTAACGGGTGTGCAGTTCAGGTTTGACTTCCTGTGGCCAGTCGTCACATCAGTTTTCTTATGGCCATGGTTGTTTTGGTTTTTAAGGCGTTATCGCAGACTACTCAGAGTAACTTAGTATGGTTTCTACAAATGACTTCAGCAAAGTCATCTTGGCCTCAGCCTCCAGCCGTCGCCATGAACTCCTATCGCAACTCATCAGTAAATTCGATATTCAAACTGCTGATATAGACGAAACGCCTCTTCCTAATGAACTCCCCGAAGTGCTTGTTAAACGTTTAGCTGTTTCAAAAGCACAGCTTATATGGGCTAAAAACCCCGATGCGATAGTTATTGGAGCTGATACTATCGTTACCTTTGGGAATGAAATCTTTGGCAAACCAACAAGCCAAAATGATAGTATTAAAATACTAAATAAATTATCAGGCCAACGCCATGTTGTGATGACAGGCGTTGCTATAATTAGTGCATCAAAACAAATTTCGTCATTAGTAAAGACAGAAGTTGAATTTACTTCGTTAAGCAACCAGCAAATACAAGCCTATTGGCAAACGGGTGAGCCTCAAGATAAAGCCGGAAGTTACGCTATTCAGGGCATTGGCGGTAAGTTTGTTAAACGGATCAACGGCAGTTATAGCAATGTTGTTGGATTACCTTTGGTCGAAACCAATACAATGTTAGCAGAAATGGGAATACATGAATGAGCGCAGAGCTGTTAATTAATGTCACGCCATCAGAATCTCGGGTCGCTTTGATCGAGAATGGTATTCTGCAAGAAATTCATATCGAACGACACACTAAAAAAGGCTTAGTAGGCAACATTTATCGCGGCAAGGTCAGTAGAGTCCTGCCAGGTATGCAAGCCGCTTTCGTCGATATTGGTTTGGATAAAGCTGCTTTCCTGCATGCATCCGACATAGCGGTGCATGATGAAATTGCTGATGAAGTTTCTGAAACTGCAATTGAAAAGAAAGACATTCGTGAACTAGTTAGAGACGGTCAAGATATCGTTGTTCAAGTTGTGAAAGACCCATTGGGCACTAAAGGTGCACGCCTCACCACAGACATCACTTTACCTTCTCGTTACTTGGTATTCATGCCCAACGTCACACATGTAGGAATTTCCCAGCGTATTGAAGATGAAACTGAACGTGAGCGACTCAAGCAATTGGTCGAATCTTTATGTGATGAGAATGGTGGTTTTATTTTGCGTACCGCTGCCGAAGGTGTTTCTGAAACTGAATTGCATCAAGACGCTGACTTCCTGCGCCGCTTATGGTCAAAAATTCAATCACGCCTGAAAGTGAAGAAGTCACATGTGCTATATGAAGACCTGCCGCTAGCAAGACGCGTGTTGCGAGACTTTGTGGGCACCGAGTTAGACAGAATTCGTATCGACTCTAAATTATCTTACACAGAACTTCAGCAATTCACCAAAGACTATGTGCCGGAACTCAGTAGCAAGCTGGAATATTACAAGGGCGAAAGGCCCATCTTCGATTTATATGATGTTGAGAATGAAGCGCAGCGAGTTCTTGAACGACGCGTCGATTTAAAATCCGGCGGTTATCTAATAATCGATCAAACAGAAGCGATGACCACCATAGACATCAATACTGGGGCATTTGTTGGCCATCGTAATTTAGAAGAAACTATCTTCAACACCAATATTGAAGCAACCTTGGCGATTGCCAGACAATTGCGCTTGCGCAACTTAGGCGGCATGATCCTCATCGATTTTATCGATATGACGGAACAAGATCACAAAAGACGTGTCTTACATAGTCTAGAAGTGGCAATGAGTAAAGACAGAGCAAAGTCGAATATTCATGGTTTCACCGCTTTAGGCCTGATTGAGATGACGCGAAAACGCACTCGAGAAAGCTTGGAACATGTTTTGTGCGGAGAATGCCCAGCTTGTAAGGGGCGAGGCAGTATCAAAACGGTAGAAACCATTTGCTTTGAAATTATGCGCGAAATTGTACGAGTTAATCGAGCATACGATGCTGACAAATTCGTCGTTTACGCGTCTTCGGTCGTTGCCGATGCCCTGCTAGGTGAAGAATCTCATATGTTGGCCGAATTGGAAGTGTTCGTGTCCAAGCAAATCAAAATACAAACGGAGTTGTTGTATCATCAAGACAAATTTGATGTGGTAATGATGTGAACAAACTGTCAGTCGTAGCAACTTATATTGTCCGAAAATTATGGACTTTAGTCGCGATCACATTAGTGGTTTTCGCGCTATTAATGAGCCTGTTACGCTACTCTTTACCTTTACTGAATGACAAGAAAGAGTTCTTTGAAGAGTACGCCAGTATTGAATATGGCGTCGACCTCAAAATAGAATCAATTTCTGCGTCTTGGCAGGGGGTTGGGCCAGCGCTTGTGCTTGAGGGAGTCACTTTAGAGCAAAGCGATAGATCACCCATAGAACTCAATATTAGCAATATTTATGTTGAAATCGACTTTTGGGATTCATTACTTACCCAGCAAATTTCCTCAAAAAACTTTAGTCTCGATGGCTTGCTACTCGATGTTGATTTGCAACGCATTCAAAGCTCAAACAATGACTATCCAATATTAGATGCTTTAGAAGGTTTGTTTTTGGAGCAGCTTCAGAGTTTCTCTTTGGTCAATAGTGAAGTGACTATCAGTGGTGCAAACAACCGGCAGTCCTTCGATATTGCGAATTTATCATGGCTAAACAAAGGCGATCGCCACCAAGGCTCTGGTCTAATTAGCGTTTCGGAGTTGGCAAGCAATTCAGCGGTGTTTGTGATCGATTTGAGAGGGCGCGCTGATGACTTCGACGGCACTATTTATGCGAAAGCAGATGAACTGGATGTATCGCCTTGGATAAATGAGTTCTCGGCCTTAGAGAGTGAACTACTAGAGGGCCGAGCTAATTTTGAGTTTTGGGCTGATATTAATCGCAAAAGCATTACCAAGGTTTACGGCAATATCAAACCAACGCGTTTTATTTGGAAGCAAGAGGTCGTTGATTTAACCAGTGGCATCGAGTCAGGTGTTTTTGTTGCGCAGCCTTCCGATGACGGCTGGTTGTTTAACGTGAATGAGCTAACGTTGTCAGTTTATGACAAAACCTTAATTACGAATTGGAGAGGCTCACTCTCTCAGCAAGGCGAGTTACAAGTACAATCAGCAGATGACTTCTCCATCAAACCGCTTCTTCCTATAGTAGGTTTGTTCAGCGGTGATTTACTCAAGCAATTAAACATGCTTTCTCCCGAAAGTACCGTGTCAGAATTAGCCATTCAGTCAAGACTCACAGGTTTCGCAGCACACTTTAAACTCAATGAAATCGAGTGGAATAAGAGTGAAGGTATCCCGGGTGTTAAAGGTTTAAATGCCGATCTGTATTGGCATAAAAATGTGGGAGCGATAAGAGTAGAGGGCAGCGATGTCGATTTCATCGCGGACAATATATTTCCCGAGAGCTTAAGTATAGATAATATCGATATGCCGATTCAGTTTTATCAAAGCGATGACGATTGGATTGTGAGGTCTACGTCGGGCGTTATCGAGTTGCCAGAAACTCAGATTACACCGCAATTTGAATATCATGTAAATCAAGCGTTTTTGTCGCTTGCTGCAGATATTGGAGAGTTTGAGGTTTCTTCTATTCGAAAGTTTCTTCCACTCGAACCCTACCTTGGTGATGGCGTAAGTAAATATGTGAATAATGCCTTTATTGAGAGAGGCAAAATATCATCGGCTCAGGTCCTTTGGTACGGTCAATTTAGCCAATTCCCTTTCGACCAGAATGAAGGCGTGTTTCAGGCGAGTATTGATATCGAGGATGCCGACTTTTCGTTTAGTAAGGACTGGACAAGTATTGAAGGTCTCGATCTAAATATCGGTTTTGAGAACTTAGCGCTGACTATGCAAAGTTCAAAGGCAACTATTAATGGCATTAAAATAGATAAGCTAAGGGGCTTTATTCCCATGCTTGTTAGAGGTGCCGACCTAATTATTGAAGCGAATGCAACGGGATCAGGTGCAGCGCTTTCACAGTTACTTTTAAACAGTAGCTTAAGCGAAGGACTTGGCAAGACTTTAAGCAATGACATACTCGTTAGTCACGATTTAAGCACGCAATTATCCTTACACATACCGCTAGACGAACCTGCGAAAACCTCAGCGAGTGGCATCGTGACCTTGAAGGACAATTTCGTAAGAATTCCTAAGCTGTTATTAGAACTGGATAAAGTAAATGGTCAGGTAAGCTTTGACAACGATAAAGTAGTTTTCTCTAAGCTTAAGGCCGACTTGCTCGAACAGCCCCTCATAGCAGATTTCAAGGGTGCGTCTATTAATGACGAATATCGCTTTGATGTCAGCGTCGAAGGAGATTGGGAGCTTTCTCCACTCGTGCCGCAGGTTAGCAGCGAATTAGGTGAGTATGTTAATGGCCGAGCCGCTTGGAATTCATCCATCAATGTTGCAATAGGTAAGGACGATTTTACCTATATGGCAACGGTATTTTCCAAGTTAGATAAAGTTAATTCGATATTGCCAGTGCCCTTCGACAAAAAAGAGGGTGACAAGAAAACCATTAAACTTATCGCTAGTGGCAATAAGCAAGCTTCCAATATCAAGCTTGCATTAGGTGACATGGTAAACTTCGATGGTATCTTACCTCACAAAGAGTTGCAGTTTAGCCGCGCCCACTTGGCCATTGGTGAAACTGACTTTGTAGGCAGAGGTGTCGGCTTCAGTATTAGTGCGAATTTACCACAAATACACTTAGCGACTTGGTATCAAAGTATTTCAGCGCTGTTAGCCGGAGGAATCGATGAAGCAAACGCAGACAAAAAGCCCCTTTTCGAGGCTCCGCAACGTATATTCATCGAAACCGACAATCTAATTCTTGCAGGGCAAGCATTGACCGATGTTGATGCGACAGTAAAAACGGTGAATAAAGATTGGATCCTTGATGTCATGTCTGATGAAGCGAAGGCCCAAATTACCTTTCATGATCGCTGGACTGAGGAAGGTATTGAGATAAATGCTGACTTTGTGCGCTTCGATAACTGGGTGGAGCAAGAAGAACAATTAAGGCCTGAGATTGAGCCGCAATCATTACCGCGTATTCGAGTTAACTGTAGAGACTGCCAAATATTTGGGAATCGTTTAGGTGAAGTTAAGTTTGAAAGTTTTCCAAATGACGACGGTTTACGTCTAGAAGATATTCAAATAAACGGTCCAAATGGTAGCATACGAGCCAATGGCCAGTGGTACAAGCGTAACGGTGATCATTACACTTTCATCAATGGCGATTTAAAGAGTGGTGATTTCGGTGGCTTCCTTAAAGATTTTCAGTTCGATTCGGGTATAAAAGATAGTGAAGCTCAAATGGACTTTGCTTTTACATGGAAGGCTTCGCCACTTGATTTCTCATTTGATTATTTAGATGGCGAAATGCAATGGGAGTTGAGTGATGGTTATATTACCGAGTTGAGTGACAAAGGTTCACGCATATTTACCTTGCTAAGTTTAGACTCACTTGTGCGTAAACTAAGTCTGGATTTTAGAGATGTATTCGCTCAGGGTTTCTTTTATGACGAAATGCAGGGCAGCTTACAAATCACGGAGGGTAAGGCCGATACTCGCGACACCAAAATTGATGGTGGTGCCGGCGAAATGGAGATCTACGGCTATACCGATTTAGTGACAAAAGAGCTTAATTACAACGTTAGTTTCACGCCAAACGTAACTGGCAATTTACCAGTGCTTGTTTACTTTATGGTAAACCCGCCAACAGCGCTTGCAGCCTTGGCTTTAGACCAAGTGTTAACGTCAGCAAAAGTCATTTCTAATGTTAATTACAGCATTACGGGCAGTATCAATGAGCCCATCTTAGTGGAAACCGGGCGTGAAAGTACTGAAGTGGCTTTGCCTGCGAGAAGAGATGAGCTTCCTATCCCAAACGATGAATTTATTCCTCCGACTCCTGAAGATACCTTGATGATGGAAGTCAACGATGGCAGTTAAAAAGGGCAGTTAATAATGACTGATTTCGTCGCTATTCAAATTACATCTAGCCCAAGCGTGGCAGACAATTTTGACTTGCTTGAAGAGCAAATAAAGCAGCTTCCGAATAAACAACAATTGCTTGTGTTGCCGGAATGTTTTGCATGTTTTGGTGCTCGTGACAAAGCTCAGTTTGATATTGCTGAAACGCTCGATAACGGGCCGATACAGACGCGTTTATCTGATTTAGCTAAGCGCTATAATAAGTGGATAGTGGCTGGCTCCATACCTATTAAACCGGATGTTGAAACAAAAGATTCTGCAATGCCAGAGAAGTTCTATGCGGCAAGTTTAGTTTATAACAATCTGGGCGAGCGAGTGAGTCGCTATGACAAAATTCATTTATTTGATGTTAGCGTTGACGACAGCACTGGCAGCTATAAAGAATCAACCACAACAATCCCCGGTGAGCACGTCGTTACCTTCGATAGCCCTTGGGGGAAAGTAGGTCAAATTATTTGCTACGACCTGCGTTTTCCAGAACTCATTCAAGAAATGCCACAACTTGATGTGCTTGTTGTTCCGAGTGCTTTTACCCGACGCACTGGAGAAGCACATTGGCACGCTTTATTGCAAGCGAGAAGTATCGAAAATCAGTGTTATGTAGTAGCATCTGATCAAACAGGCGTGCATGAGAATGGACGTGAAACTTATGGGAATAGTTGTATCTATTCACCATGGGGAGAATTACTTGCAAACTTACCTGTAAATGAAGGTTGGGTTGCCGCTAAATATGACTATGCTTTATTGGCTAAAATTCGCAATGAAATGCCCATTCAGCAACACAAGAAAAATAGGAAAATAATTTGAGCCAATCTGTCGAACACAATCTTCTAACTGCCTCAGGGATTGATAAAAATAGGCTCTCGTCGCTTTTGGAAGATGTATTTTCGCATCAAGCAAACTTTGCAGATTTATACTTTCAATCAAGTCAACATGAGAGTTGGGTGTTAGAAGATGGGATTATTAAAGACGGTAGTTACAATATAGAACGCGGTGTCGGTGTTCGAGTGATATCTGGTGAGAAAACGGGCTTCGCTTATTCTGATGAAATTTCAAGTCGAGCTCTGGAAGATGCATGCAAAGCCGCAAGAGGAATTGCACCTAGCGGTGGTATTCAAAAAGTGGATGCCTTTTCAACTGCAGCGCTGAAATCTTTGTACACCGAGCAGAACCCAATTTTAACGATGCAAGACAGCGATAAAATTAGCTTATTACAAACCATTGACCGCTACATTCGAAAAACAGCGCCTTCTGCTAGTCAGGTGGTGGTCAGTTTAAGTGGCGTTTATGAAGAGGTACTCGTTGCTGCAACCGACGGCACATTTGCAAGCGATATTCGCCCGTTGATCCGTCTGAATTGTTCCGTATTACTTGAAAAAGATGGCAAGCGCGAGCGCGGCAGTGCTGGTGCCGGTGGACGCAGAACCTACGATTATTTCCAAACAGCGGGTGAAGATAATAAGCCCTTATATGAAACTCTTGCCGACCAAGCCATTCATATGGCAGAGGTGAATCTCGCAGCTGTGCCTGCTCCCGCAGGATTGATGCCGGTAGTGCTTGGCAGTGGCTGGCCTGGCGTATTGTTACATGAAGCGGTAGGACATGGCTTGGAGGGTGACTTCAATCGTAAAGGAGCGTCTACTTTTAGTGGTCGTATCGGCGAGCAGGTTGCTGCTAAGGGTGTCACGGTTATCGATGACGGGACAATGTCTGATCGCAGGGGCTCTTTATCTGTTGATGATGAAGGGATACCGAGTCAACGAAATGTCCTCATCGAAGACGGTATTTTGAAAGCCTACATGCAAGATAAACACAACGCTTCTCTAATGGGAGTTAAGCCGACTGGTAACGGCCGTAGAGAAAGTTACGCTCATTTGCCTATGCCTCGTATGACGAATACTTATATGCTTGAAGGGCAACATAGTCCTGAAGATATTATATCTTCAGTTGAAAAGGGTGTGTACGCGCCGAACTTTGGCGGCGGACAAGTTGATATCACTTCCGGTAAGTTTGTGTTCTCTACTTCTGAAGCGTATCTGATTGAAAACGGCAAAGTAACTACACCAATAAAAGGAGCCACACTTATAGGTAATGGCCCAGAAGTGATGCAGAAAATATCGATGATAGGCAATGATTTGTCTTTGGATATGGGCATTGGTGTGTGTGGTAAAGACGGCCAATCGATTCCAGTTGGTGTTGGTCAACCTACTCTAAAAGTAGACGAATTAACGGTTGGTGGCACGGCTTAAGTTTCATCGGGGCTCTAACCTTTGTTGCGAAGCCCCGCATTTCTTCTCAATAACTTGGCTTTGATAAGTTTGATCATGGCCAACTTGTTAGTTTCCGGCTGTGTCGGGGCTTTACTTAGTAAGTTGCTATAGTCATCTCCAGTCAACACTAATTCCCCCACATGTGCCATTAAAACAGAGTGAGGCTTTAAACTTTCAAGCTTCATTAAAGATGCTCTGTATAGCTCAGGCAAATAAACTGGAAAAGGAGGACACAGTTCCTTTTTCACTTTCACGATAAGGTCGGCAACGTATATTCGGCGTGAAGGGATATGCATTATTGAGAGATCACGGTCGGTGTGACCTGGTGTTTCGAATACCTGCCAATCCTCAAAACCTGGTACAAGCTGTTTATCGTTTAACTCGATATCGGGGTGAAGGTGAGGGTTGTACCAAATGTTTTGCTTTGGGCGTTGCATCTTGCCAGCCACCCATAGAGCAAGAGAAATATCTGTGAGATGTGCGATTTTACCGGCTAGACCTTGATACCATTGCTTCTCTTTGCGGCAACTTACTATTTTACAGCCTGTTACTTTGCGTAAAAGATGTGCGCACCCAGCGTGATCTGGATGCATATGAGTCACGATGACTACTTTTAAATCGCTAAGCGGTCGCTTGAGTTTGTCGGAGAAGAAAGATTGTAAGGTAGCAAAGTCAGCTTTGGAGCAACCGTCGAGCAGCATGCACTTATCTGGGTATTCAACTAAGAATATGTTCTGAATAAACCCTTTCAAGACATGGATTTTCATAATTAAGACTGCGCACCCAACTCATTAGACCAGTGCTTATCTTACCTTTTAAAGGCAGCGCTCACTACTCTTTTTAATGATGTGGGTCTATTAGTCTTAGTAACTTAGTTAGGATCTGCTGTGCTCCGACCATATTTACTTTTTAGCGGAAGACAATTCAACTACTTCTGCAGTTTCAACTTCGAGAATGCCGTCTACTTCAGCACCTTTCATTATCTTCATCACAGAATCTTTATTCTTAGATAGTAATATACCTAACTCTTCAGACAAAGCTTCATCAAGTTCAACGCCTTTTGCAGCTAAATAAGCGCTCAGATTATCGGCAACCTCAAGCATTTTATCGTACTTATCTGCCTCTTTTTTGTCGGTCGTTACCAATTTCTCAACTCCTTTATGCTGAACCACATACTGGGTGATAACTGCCATATTGGCCTCCATGAATTTCAGAAAATTAACTTACGTCGTATACTATACATTAATGACTGTATAAATAAACAGTTTATTGAGCATGCTAGCACCTGGAGGCTATTTAGTATCAGTGTGCATTCAGCTCTTGTGCCACCGAAATATATATCTTGAACGCAGATTAGTTATTGTTCTTCGTACTTCTCAGTTATATTCTTTCTTTGTTTTATTTGGTCTAAGAAGTAGTTAATGCGTATACGGGTAAATTCGCTGAGGGCTCTTTGTACGCTGAGGGCTCTTTACACGCTGAGGGTTCTTTACCCGCTGAGGGTTCTTTACTCGCTGAGGGCTCTTTACTCGCTGAGGGCTCTTTACCCGCTGAGGGCTCACTTATGGTTAAAACGAAGGAGTAGGTGTTATCAAGTTCAATTTTGGGAAGGTAGAAGGCATTATATTTGATTTAGACGATACACTCGTTCGGACCTGTTTGGATTTTGCGGCGATTAAGAACTATATTGGGTGTCCTGCGGATGGGGATATTCTTACTTTCATTGATAATCTAAGCTGCTCGAATCAACGAAAAGAAGCAAATAGGATCGTGCTAGAACACGAGTTACACGATGCCCAAACTTCCACATGGTTACCCGGAGCGCAAGCCTTTGTAGAAAGTGCAAAGCAATGCTCACTTCCACTCGCAATTGTGACAAGAAACTGCCGGCAAGCAACAGAGATTAAAATTAATAATAATAAGATTGGTATTGAAAATGTCATCACTCGTGAAGATGCTCCCGCAAAACCCGATCCAACGGCATTATTGACCATCGCACAAAGCTGGCAAATTGAACCGAAGAGGATTGCTTACTTGGGCGACTATATCTATGACATTCAAGCTGCACACAATGCTGAGATGCAAGCATGGTTGTATAAATTTCAATCAGACGCTGAAGGCTATAATGATTGTTTGTCGTTTATTGCCAAAAGATAAGCCTCTGTTTAGTCGTAAAAAACTGTTTTCATAAAGCAGTTGTGAAAAAACGTAAACATAAGGAACACACAATCCAGCTCACAATTTTCGAAATCGCTTGGCTATATTCACTACCTTTGATCAGTTGTTTATAGTTTTAGAAATAAGCAATATGCCTTCAGGAAGAAGATTATCTTTAGTGCAGGGAAGTATCGTGTTATTGGAACAAATTAGTCAATCGAATGAGTATTTTTACTCTTTAATTTCTCTTATCGGAGCCCTTGTATTAGCGTTTAGTCTGCTAGCCTGTATTTTTATCTTCTATCATTTCAACCGTAAGCTCAAATCAAAGCATAGAGGCTTAGAAGAAGATTTCGCCACACTCAGTGCACAAAAAAAGGAAATTCTAGAATCGCTTAATTTTCAACAAATAAGTGTCACCAACATTGGTAAAACGATTCAGACTATTATTGCGCAAGAATTCGAACAGCAAAACTGCTCGCTACTTCAGTCAAACGAAGATAAGGACCGCCGAACTTCCAAGAAACAAAACTGGCAAAAGGTTTCAGAACTTGCAGAGCGGCTAGCATACTTCACTCTAAGAAATCAGCAAAGAGCGGACCTTAATGTTGAAGTGTGCTCAAAAACTGTATTTGCTGATAACGAGTTGATATTAAATTCTATTTTGAAAGCTAAGCAACAAAGCCTGTCACTAATTCAACAAAGTCACAGTAACTTGTGCATACCCAAAGGCGCACTGGATAAAATACTCAGAGGAGTTGTGCTACAAGCCTCAAAAGTAGCAAATCCTAATACTAAGATAACAGTGAGTTGCGATGAGCTTTTGGGAAATTTTAACTTCAGTGTGACTGCTTTTGGGCAGGGTCTTGGTAGAGACGAATTACAAAAAATTGATCTCGCTGCGCGCACAAACCCCCGTTATCATTATGCCAAGAGAGCCCAAGATAACGAAGGGGATTTAAACCTAGCTAGCCTGCTTCGTTTAGTAGCGCAGTTTGATGGCAAGGTTAAACTGGTTAGTGCGCTTAACTACGCTACTATCATTTATGTATCGTTACCAAGAAATACCGACTCTTTACCCAAAAGTCACTCCATGGGTGCAGTCGAAATCGAAGGTAGGTCTAGTAAGGCTTTGCTTAACGATCTCGTCGAGACGTTAGGTGAGCCTCTAAAAATTGACAAGCCAAAAGTGTTAATCATCGATCAAAATGATGCTAGTCAAATGATGTTGCACAGGGCACTGCAAAGCAGCTACCAGTGCTTTGCCTGTAAAATGCCATTGGAGTCAATGCAGCTGATCAACAACGTGCAGCCGCACATTATTCTTATCGATCAGTTGTTGCCAGATATAGATCCTCTCGAACTTATAAAAATTATCCGCGAAAATCCAGATACCGAAACTATCCCAATTATCATTTGCAGTGGTATTGCAGCACAAAGTTTTAGGTTGTCTGCGTTAAAAGTTGGCGCTAATAGCATTGTTGAAAAGCCGATTATGCAAAGTGAATTGCAGTTAACGATGTCGGGTCTGCTTGAGCAACAACAACGAGTTTCAGAGAAAGTTAATGAAAAACTATCGGAATATCATAGCCAACAACTCGATGTGCCTGAACCTAGCACCTATGATAGCGATAAGGATAAAAGCTTTATTGAGCGCTTCAACGAAATGATGGATGAAAATTTTGCAAATGATAAGTTCACGCGTGAAGTGGCAGCTGACCATATGAATGTGTGTTTAAGAACCCTAAATAGACGACTAAACGAATATTACTCACATAATTTCAAAGAACATTTGAAAAAGTATCGTCTTGAAAAGGCGAAGCAGATGCTAAATAAGGGCTACACAATTAACGAAGCATCCTTTGAAGTTGGTTTTAACTCGGCTTCGTATTTCAGTACCTGCTTTAAAGCCGAGTATGGGTTTGCCCCCTCTAGATTAGTTGCGCATTGTGCTTAAGGTGCTGGCCTAAAAACTAGCCCTAAAAATTTGGTCTAAACATAAGGATAGGCTCAGTGCTTTAACGCTAATTGCTACAGCGCTCATTGCTACAACATTTATTGTTAAATCACTTAAAACGGTTCTGCAGGTAATTTATAATCTCAGAAGACTCATAAAGCCATTTTACTTCGTCGCCAGTCTCTATGCGTAAACAAGGAGCTTGAATCCTACCACCGCCCTGCAACAATTCTTCACGATAAGGCGAACCTTTAGATACACTGCGCTTCAGAATGGGAAGGTTCAGTTTGTATATGGCACGACGAGTCTTTATGCAAAATGGACAAGCAAAAAATTGATACAAGGTTAGTTCTTGCGAGTCATTCGCCACCTTTGCTTGTGCTTCTTTTGATCTTTTTAACTTAGTGCCACGAGTAATTAGATCAACAAACGCGATTATGCCGCCAAGTAAGTTACGAATTAGGGAAATTATTAAGCTCATCTTTACTACTTAGTGAGTGAAAGGTTGGAATTTTCGCGAAGTATACATGTAAGCGCTTTAAAACTATACAGGCAAATAGTAAAGTCTAGGGGCTGAAGAAAGAATCATTTGCCAGCCCCTAAGAATATAGCCTTAGTGACCACCGCCACTTAGAATTTGTACTTGAGCAATATCGGTATCACCTTTCAAAACTTTGAGTATTGCGTCTTGAGTAAGTGTCCTCATGCCATCTTTCGCAGCCTGCTCTTTCATTTCTGGGACGGATGCTTCTTTATAAACCATGCCTCTTAAATCACTTGTCATGCCAAGTAATTCATGAACACCCGTTCTGCCTTTATATCCTGTACCGCCGCAAGTGTCGCAACCAGTGCCACGCATTAGATCAACATCTTCATCAAAGTTAACTTCTAACTCGTCTAAATAGCTTTCACCGTATTGACGTTTAATGAAGGCTTTGTCATCGTCGCTTGCTTTGTAAGTTTCCTTACAATTTGGACATATAGTTCTAATCAAACGCTGCGCTAATATTCCAACACAGGCATCAGCAAAGTTAACTGGGTCTAAGCCTAAATCGAGCAAACGAGTGATTGTTTCTGGCGCTGAGTTTGTATGCAGAGTAGATAAAACCAAGTGACCCGTTAGGGATGCCTCAATGCCAGCGTGAGCGGTTTCTTTATCACGCATCTCACCAATAAGTATGATATCTGGATCGGCACGTAAGAATGCTCTTAAGGCATTAGCAAAGGTAAAGCCAATTTTGGGTACTACTTGAACTTGTTGTAAACCGGGTTGTGTGATTTCCACTGGGTCTTCTGCTGTCCAGATCTTTTTATCTGGCGTATTTAAATAGCCTAATACCGCATGTAGCGTGGTTGTTTTACCAGAACCTGTAGGTCCTACAACAAGCAGAATACCGTGAGGATTTTTGATCATTACCTCTAGCATGCCCATGTTGCGTGGCGATAAGTTCATCTTGCCAATCGGCATTGCACCACCAGTGGCCAAAATACGCATTACAACGCCTTCACCAGCAACCGTAGGGATAGTTGCAACACGAACTTCAACGGGTTGTCCTGACATCTTGAACGTCAACTTACCATCTTGAGGTACGCGCTTTTCGGCGATATTCAGGCTCGCCATAATTTTGATACGTGCGATTACCGCGTTATGATGCGAAGCAGGTACCTGATTGATATCTCTAATAACACCATCAACCCGCATTCTTACACGTGTTGGAGCGCCTTTTTCTGGATCTACATGAATATCTGATGCATTTAATCGTTTCGCGTCATGCAATACGCGACTTACTAGACGAACAACTGCGGGGGCATCGTCAGCTAAGTCATCGCCAAGTTCCTCGTCTTCTTCACCGCTTGTACCAATTTCATCTAGTATTTCATCGAGTTCGCCCGGGCCTGAGCCACCAACGTTTTCGCCTAAATATTGTAATATATGAGTTGGCAGACCAACCGCTATTTCATAACTATCGATACCAAGAGCACTTTCAATTTCCATCAAGAGTGTCGCGTTATTGGGTTCAGCCATTAATACAATTGGGCTGTCATTCGCGTCAGAGATTACTGCGACATGATTTCGTTTTAAATAAGATAAATTAAGACGACTATCGCTTTGGTACAGATGATACTTATCTGGGATATAACCGATAAAGGGTACTTGATAATGAACAGAAATAGCATTGCCGATTTCGCTCTCGGGAATGCGGTGCTCTGAAATGAGGCGCTGAATGACCTGCTTCGTCGTAGCTTCATTTTCTGAAAGTTCATCAATTGTATTTTGCGAAGTAAGACCGCGATGAATTAAATATTCAAACTGATGCTTTGTTCCACCTAATTCATAGCGAAATTTATCACCAAGAATTTCAGCTACTTTTACCGCTATTTCAACATCTTTCTCGCTAAATGGTTCATCTATTTTATTGATTATTTGCATGACGCCCATTAACACGTCAGCGTTTATCACTGGTACACACAAAATGTTTCGGGTTTTAAATGTGCCTGATTTATCGAACTGACCAGCGAAACGAAGTCTCGGGTGTACTGATGCTAATTGCTCTACATTATATGGATCATCAATTACAAGAGGGCGTTGAGCGAGGGCAACGTAGCCTGCAATAGATAGTGGACTAATAGGAACTTTAATCTGTTTAGTTTCTTTACCCGTCTTGAAACGTGCAACAAGATCTTGATGTTGTCGTCTACGCTGAAACAAACTCATACGTTGCGCGCCAAAGATCTGCAAAATGATAGGTTCAACTTGTGCGTATGCATCCATTAATGTTGGATGCGCGTCAAGTTGCTCCCGCAGGTTATCTATGGCTGGTTGATGCGCCGTACTTTCAATCATATAAAATCTTTTTCCTAATTATGCCATTATCATAGAATGATACGACCCTTAGACCTAGAATAAATTTGAATACATAGGTATGTTGAGTTTATCGGCAACGTTACCAGAAATCGCTACTTTTTATAAGTTTACTGTCAATTCGAAGCACTTTCGAACAATTCGTACTAAGAATAGCTGAATAAGTTTAGTAAATTAATACGACTAGTCGGACAGTTAGTTAAATATTTGGTCTGCCACTATACGCTCATCTACTACGGATTCATCTATTACGCATTCAGCTACTATACACTCAAGCACATTAACTACGACTATACCTACCTCACTGAAAGTAGGCATTAAGTTATCTTAATAATAAGCTCAATAAGACTTTATTTCTCCCCTTCTTTAATTAAGCAGTATTAGCACTTGCCATATAGCTCAATCTCTGTATAATCTGCGCCCACTGTCTCCACAGGTGCTTTTAAAGCCCCTCATAAAAGACATTGTTTAGCGGGTCGAATAACTAGGTCAACAAGCTTATGCTTCTTTAGTTATACGCCACGCAGTGAGCAACTTGATTAAGCTTGTATTTATATACCTTCTTAAGCTAAGCGCTTCCAGCACGCTAACATATGAACAAGACCTCAATTGTAGGTCAATGGTTTACGCACATCTTTTCATCCACGCTTTTTTATAAAGCAATAAGGAGTGAAGGGATGTATTTTTTTGTTCTTTCGATTGGAGCTTAATCGATGCCAAATCAAAGAATTCGTATTCGTTTAAAAGCGTTTGATCACAAGTTGATCGATCAGTCTACTGCTGAGATTGTAGAAACCGCTAAACGCACTGGCGCACAAGTATCGGGTCCTATTCCTTTACCAACACGCAAAGAGCGTTACACGGTTCTAACTTCTCCGCACGTTAATAAAGACGCACGAGATCAGTACGAAATCCGCACACACAAACGTTTAGTAGATATCATTGAACCAACTGATAAAACAGTTGATGCATTGATGAGATTGGACTTGGCTGCCGGCGTTGATGTTCAAATCAGCCTGGGCTAACAAGAGAGGGTAATAACAATGTCGATTGGTCTTATCGGTCGTAAAGTGGGCATGACTCGCATCTTCACAGAAGATGGCGTATCTATCCCTGTAACTGTTATTGAAGCGACCCCTAACCGTGTGACTCAGTTACGTACTGAAGAAACTGACGGTTATCGTGCACTACAAGTTACCGCTGGCGATAAAAAAGCCAACCGCGTCAATAAAGCTTCTGCAGGTCATTTTGCAAAAGCTGGTGTTGAAGCAGGTCGCGGCTTGTGGGAATTCCGCCTTAATGAAAATGAAGGTGGCGATATTGAAGTGGGCAGTGAAATCACTGTTGAAATCTTCAATGACACGAAAAAGGTTGATGTAGCAGGAACATCTAAAGGTAAAGGTTTTGCCGGTGTAATCAAACGTTGGAACTTTAGTTCACAGCGTATGACTCACGGTAACTCACTATCTCACCGTGCTCCAGGTTCAATTGGTCAAAACCAATCACCTGGTAAAGTATTTAAAGGCAAGAAAATGGCTGGTCAACTTGGTAACAAGCGAATCACCACTCAGTCTTTAGAACTTGTACGTGTTGATGCTGAAAACAACCTGTTATTAATTAAAGGTGCCGTACCTGGCGCTACTGGCAGCGACGTTATCGTCAAGCCAGCACTTAAAGCGTAACGTCTGGGAGTTATCATGGAATTATCATTTAAAGACGCGAAAGGCGCTCTTGAAGTATCCGACGCTACCTTTGGACGTGAATTCAACGAAGCACTTGTACATCAAGTGGTTGTTGCATTCGGTGCAGGTGCTCGTCAGGGTACTAAAGCGCAAAAAACACGCGCAGAAGTACGCGGTGGCGGTAAGAAGCCATGGCGTCAAAAAGGAACTGGCCGCGCTCGTGCTGGTACTATCCGAAGCCCAATTTGGGTTGGTGGTGGTCGTGCATTTGCTGCAAAGCCTCGTGACTTTGACCAAAAAGTTAATAAAAAGATGTACCGTGGTGCGATACAAAGCATCCTATCTGAATTGGTACGTCAAGAACGCTTAATCGTTGTAGAAAGTTTTGGTGTTGAAGCGCCAAAAACGAAAGAACTTTTAGCGAAATTGAATGAATACGGCTTAACTGATGTATTGATTGTTACTCCTGAAGTCGATGAGAACTTGTTCTTAGCTTCACGTAACCTTTACAAAGTTGACGTTCGCGACGTTCAAGGAATTGACCCTGTAAGCTTAATCGCATTTGATAAAGTGTTGATTACAGCTGATGCAGTGAAACAACTTGAGGAGGCATTAGCATGAACGAAGAACGTTTATTAAAAGTGCTTTTAGCACCTCATGTTTCAGAGAAAGCGACTATGGCTGCTGAAGCAAGCAACACAGTTGTTTTTAAAGTTCTTAAAGACGCGAACAAAGCAGAGATCAAAGCTGCAGTTGAAAAATTGTTTGAAGTTGAAGTGAACTCTGTTCGTACCGTGTTGTGCAAAGGTAAAACTAAGCGCCACGGACAGTCTTTTGGCAAACGCAGTGACTGGAAAAAAGCATATGTATTGCTTAAAGAAGGTCAGGATATCGACTTCGTCGGTTCAGCTGAGTAAGAAGGGGATTAGAAATGCCATTATTGAAAGCTAAGCCAACTTCTGCAGGACGTCGTCACGTTGTTCAGGTCATCAACCCTGATTTGCATAAAGGTGCTCCACATGCTCCTTTATTAGATAAACTAAGCAAATCTGGTGGCCGTAATAACAATGGTCGTATTACTGTTCGTCACATCGGTGGTGGTCACAAGCAACACTATCGTATGATTGACTTCAAACGTAATAAAGACGGTATTCCAGCTAAAATTGAGCGTTTAGAATATGATCCAAACCGTTCGTCTAATATCGCTTTGGTATTATACGCAGACGGTGAGCGTCGTTATATTTTAGCACCGAAAGGCGCTAAAGCAGGCGATGCTATCCAATCTGGTTCTGATGCACCTATTAAAGCAGGTAATGCTATGCCTATGCGCAGCATCCCTGTAGGTTCAACAGTACATGCGATTGAAATGAAGCCAGGTAAAGGTGCACAAATTGCACGCTCTGCTGGTCAATATGCACAAATACTTGCCCGTGATGGAGCGTACATAACACTACGTCTTCGTTCTGGTGAAGTACGTAAAGTGTTAGCTGATTGCCGTGCGACTATCGGTGAAGTTGGTAACGCTGAGCATATGCTTCGTTCACTAGGTAAGGCCGGTGCTACTCGCTGGCGTGGTGTTAGACCAACAGTTCGTGGTGTTGCCATGAACCCGGTTGATCACCCGCACGGTGGTGGTGAAGGTCGTACTTCTGGTGGTCGTCATCCAGTATCACCTTGGGGTGTTCCTACGAAAGGTAAGAAAACCCGAAGTAATAAGCGTACCGATAAACTTATCGTACGTCGTCGTAATAAATAACAGCGAGGATTCACCATGCCACGTTCTCTCAAGAAAGGTCCTTTTATTGACCTGCACTTGCTGAAGAAGGTAGAAGCTGCAGTGGAAAAGGGCGAAAAGAAACCAATTAAGACTTGGTCTCGTCGCTCCATGATCATCCCAGATATGATTGGGTTGACCATTGCGGTTCATAACGGTCGCCAGCACGTACCTGTTTTCGTCAGTGACGAAATGGTTGGCCATAAGTTGGGCGAATTTGCGCCAACGCGTACTTATCGCGGCCATGTCGCAGATAAGAAAGCCAAGAGATAAGGAGACTAGAATATGGAAGCAATAGCTAAACATCGTCATGCTCGTACGTCACCTCAAAAGGCTCGCTTGGTAGCAGATCAGATCCGCGGATTGCACGTTGAAAAAGCTTTAGAAATTTTAACGTATAGTCCAAAGAAAAGCGCTGCGTTGGTCAAGAAAGTTCTTGAATCAGCAATTGCCAACGCTGAAAACAATGAAGGTGCAGATATCGACGAGTTGTCGGTAGCTAAAATCTTTGTTGATGAAGGCCCGACTATGAAGCGAATCAAGACACGTGCTAAAGGCCGTGCTGATCGTATCTTTAAGCGTAGCAGTCACATTACTGTGGTTGTGGCGGATAACTAGGAGTAGATTATGGGACAGAAAGTTCATCCTACCGGTATACGCCTGGGTATCAGCAAACCATGGACATCTACTTGGTACGCTAATACAGCAGAGTATGCAGATAACTTGTTTAATGACCACCAGGTCCGTCAATATTTGACGAAACAGTTAAAGAGCGCGTCACTTTCGAAAATCGTTATCGAACGTCCAGCTAAGAGTATCCGTGTGACTATTCACACTGCTCGCCCTGGTGTTGTTATCGGTAAGAAGGGAGAAGACGTAGAGAAGCTTCGCAATCATGTTTCTAAGCTAGCCGGTGTGCCAGCTCAGATCAATATTGCTGAAGTTCGTAAACCTGAGCTAGATGCACAGCTTGTAGCTGACAGCATTTCAAGCCAGCTTGAACGTCGTGTTATGTTCCGTCGCGCTATGAAGCGTGCCGTACAAAATGCAATGCGTTTAGGTGCACTTGGTATCAAAGTTCAAGTAAGTGGCCGTTTAGGTGGTGCAGAAATCGCACGTGCTGAATGGTATCGTGAAGGTCGCGTACCTTTGCACACTTTCCGTGCTGACATCGACTATGCAACGTCTGAAGCAGCTACGACTTACGGTATCATTGGCGTGAAAGTCTGGATCTTTAAGGGTGAAGTATTAGGCGGTTTGCCTCTTACACAAGAGCAACCAGCTCCTGCACCTAAGAAGAAAGGCCGCAACGCTAAACGAGAGGGCTAATCATGTTACAACCAAAGCGTACGAAATTTCGTAAAATGCATAAAGGTCGTAACCGTGGTCTTGCTATTGCGGGCAGCAAAGTAAGCTTCGGGACATATGGTCTTAAATCGGTTGGTCGTGGTCGTATGACTGCTCGCCAAATCGAAGCGGCTCGTCGTGCCATGACTCGTCACGTTAAACGTCAGGGTAAAATTTGGATTCGAGTTTTCCCTGATAAGCCAATTACTGAAAAACCTTTGGAAGTTCGTCAAGGTAAAGGTAAAGGTAACGTTGAGTACTGGGTATGCCAAATTCAACCAGGACGCGTGTTATATGAAATGGAAGGTGTTCCAGAATCTATAGCTCGTGAAGCGTTTGCATTGGCTGCGGCGAAATTGCCATTTAAAACAACCTTTGTAACTCGGACGGTGATGTAATGAAAGCGACTGAACTTAGAGAAAAAAGCGTAGAAGAGTTAAACGCAGAATTGATTGAGCTTCTTAAAGCACAATTCAATCTTCGCATGCAACATTCTACTGGTCAGCTTGAAAAAACTGACGAAATAAGAACAGTACGTCGTAGCATCGCACGTGTTAAAACTATTTTAACTCAGAAGGCTAACGCGTAATGACTGAACAGAAAATTCGTACAGTACAAGGCCGTGTAACTAGTAACAAGATGGATAAAACCATCACTGTTATGGTTGAGAGAACTGTTAAGCACCCAATTTATGGGAAGTTTATCAAGCGCTCAACTAAGCTACACGCACACGACGAAGCTAACGTGTGTAATGAAGGCGACGTAGTAACTATTACTGAATGTCGTCCTCTATCTAAGTCTAAGACTTGGAAGTTAGTTGACGTTGTAGTTAAAGCTTAATTTAAAGCAATATGATAAAGGCGCTACCTTTCGAGGTTAGCGCCTTTTTTTTGTTCTAAATAAAAATTGATCAAAGCCTTGACCTTAGATGCTACTCTAAGGTCTATAATCCTCCCCCATACATTACAAGTTCGGGTTTTGATGTGAAAATAAATGAATTAGCAAAACTGAGTGGCATTAGTGCCTATACGTTACGTTATTACGAAAAATTAGGCTTGCTAACGCCCGCCCATCGCAGTGAGAGTAACTATCGTATTTACTCTAAAGACGATCTTACAACGGCTAAATTTATAAAAAGAAGCAAAGAATGTGGATTTAGCCTAGCGGAAACAGCCTCGTTACTCGCAATTAAAAACGATAAAACTCAACATGTCTGTGCGGAAGCAAAGGAAATTACAAAAATTAAGATTGTGGAACTCGCAGAGCAAATAGAAAAACTGACGAGAATGCAAAGTACATTACAAGAACTACAAGCCTTTTGCTGTGGTGGACAGGAAAGCGCCGAATTTTGTTCTATTATCTCTACCTTAGAGAAGGACAGTTAGTATGACCATCTTAAATAATTTTATTTTGCTGTTCGTTGAATCAGCCCCTTTCTTACTCGCTGGAATGCTGCTCGCGGGCATTATTCATCAGTTTATACCCAAAAATTGGGTTGAGAAAACTTTGGGCCAAAGGGGATCTATCGTAAATGCTGCGCTAATTGGCGCACCACTACCATTATGCTCATGTTCAGTAATACCCGTTGCTATGGGTATACGACGCAGTGGTGCGAGTAAGGCAAGTACCGCAAGCTTTCTAGTTGCAACACCAGAAACCGGAGTAGATTCTGTAGGTATTACTTACGCTTTAATGGGCCCAGTTATGGCAATCGCTAGGCCGGTCGCTGCAATATTCTCGGCTATATGCGCTGGCTTTATGGTTCAATTATTGGGTAATGAAGACAAAACAGACAAACCAATCGAGGAGGCTACATCTGAAACTAAGAGCTGCTGTCATAGTAAGCCCGTTGTAAAAAAAACCTCCTTAATGGAAAAGTTAAGCTCGTCTTTTACCTTTGGCTTTGGTCAATTACTACGTGACTTCATGGTGTGGTTTTTAATAGGTATTTTCTTTGCCTCCTTAGTGACCACTTTCGTGCCCGATTCATTTTTTACTGAGTATGGCCAAGGCGTATTTGCGATGTTACTAATCGTATTGATTTCAATTCCAATGTACGTTTGTGCAACAGCTTCAACGCCTATAGCCGTGGGTTTGCTAATGTCTGGTATATCGCCCGGAGCGGCTCTCGTATTCATGCTAACTGGCCCAGCAACAAATATAGCTACATTAATGGTAATAAAAAATGAACTTGGTAAAAGGGAATTACTTATTTATTTGCTTGCAATAGTCCTAAGTGCTGTACTCTCGGGGTTGCTATTGGATTGGTTGTTTACTTATTTTAACTGGCAACTTGATTTATCGCACGGTGAGCATTCAGATATGATGGGGATAATTTACCAAGCAAGCGCATTGATTTTAGCTGTGCTTATAGCGTATCAAATGCAAAAGCGTTATTTACCAAAGATACTAAATCGTAAATCAAACGCCTAATTAGAATTATAGTTTTAGCGCTTCTGAGGGGATGTCGAGGTAAAGCGTTACTCGTCGTCCTGCTCGATTAACAACGAACTTCAGAGTTTGAGCGTTTCTTACGTGCTTTTGAAGCTCAGCAAAGCTACTTTCATCATCAATATCAAAGTCGTTTACTTCCAACAGTACGTCGCCTTCCTTAAATCGAGCGGCACTGAACAAGTCTGGGTTTTGACCTGGGATGATTAGTTTACCGCCATCATTAAACAAGTTTGGTAAAAGCCTTACAATGTGTTCGATCTTGCGTGGACGTGAGCCTATTTCTTTAGCTGTCATTTCGTCAAACTCAACAAGCAGCTGTGATTCTTCTAAACTGTTTGTTTCACCCAATCTTAGTTCGTAGTCAACGGACTCAAACTCTAATACAACCGAGTTCTTATTAATTCGCTTCACATAAACGGAGGTATCATTTACTTGATCATCGACAGCGAACTCAGATATCTGACCTTCATTATTTAACTGAGTGTAACTCTTACTTGGGTCCTTACTATAAACCAAACCTAGCAATTTGATATCAAAAGGAAAAGCCTCATCAGCAATACCACTTTCGTCTTTTTTAGGACTGGTCTTTTTGATAGCTTGTTGTGATGCACTTATTACGTTATTGCTATTTTTGTTGACGTCAGTGGTAGCACTCACTTCTTCACTAGAATCTTCTCTAAGCTCAGTCGCATCATCCAATTCATAAATTGAATCGTCATTCATTGATTGATAACTGTATATGGTGATGCCAACAACCATAATAACGATTACGGTAACTAAAAACCTGTTCATTCGAGCTCCTTGAGATTCAAGTTATTGTAATCAAGAAACCCCTTTATCACCAACTTAGTTTCATTTTTTAATTTGAATTTACATATGACTTAAATAATGAATCAAAACATCAGATATCCACTTTTTAATTCAGATTTTTAGTCACTGCTTAAGTTAAAAAGTGGCTAAAAATAGAATAAATAGAAAAACTTCATGCATTTCAGCACCTTAAAATTTATTTAGATCTTGGCACACTGTGTGCATTAAGAGACACAAGCAGTAAAAAGTTTTAATTGGAGAAACACATGTCTATCAGCAATAACGTAAAAACGATGCTCTTCGCATCCATTGCATTTACAGGGCTCGCTGGAGTAGTTGCATCTAACGGTGTTACCAACCTTTTTCTTTCTGACGCAGATCAAAATGCAGTAGTAAGTAAAAAAGAGCAACCAAAATCATATATCGTTCAAGGTAAAGGCTCTGAAACACTTAAGACAGCTGTTAACAGCGTCGGCGGTAGCGTTTCAAGAGAATTCCCGATCATTAATGCAATCAGTGCCGTGTTAACACCGTCACAAGCTGAAGTTATCGCTAAATTAGATGATGTGCGTATACAGGATGACCGCTCAGTAGCTACCATGTCACTTGGTAACATCCTGCTTGATGGCAAGGCGCCCACGATTGATAACTATATTGCTACTCAAGTTGAGGCTGACAAATTGCACGACCTTGGAATTACAGGTAAAGGTGTAACTGTTGCGGTACTTGATAGCGGAGCTATTTTAGGCGGTGAGCATGGCGACGGTCTAAGATACGACTCTAACGCTAATAAAAGATTCTATGCGAAGTATGATGCAATTCAAGGTGTCCAAACTAGATGGTTAAATGACGATACCAATGGTCACGGAAGTCATGTTACAGGGATAATTGCGAGTAGTTATAGAGCACCAAATGGTAAGTTTAATGGTATCGCTCCGGACGTTTATCTTCTCTCAGTTAAGGCATTTGATCAAAATGGCCAAAGTAGCTACTCAAAAGTATTAGATGGTTTGAACTGGATTTATCACCACCGTAATTATTACAACATCAAAGTCCTTAACCTTTCTTTAGGTAGCGAAGTACAATCTAATTATTGGGATGACCCAATTAACCAAGCAGTATCTAAATTGTGGGAAGCAGGAATTGTTGTTGTTACTTCAGCTGGGAACTCTGGTCAAAATGATATGAGCATCACAGTGCCCGGGAACAATCCATACATTATTACTGTTGGTGCAATGACAGATAGCTACACACCGTTTGACTATAGTGATGACCGTGTAACTACTTTCTCTTCAACAGGTCCTACTATAGAAGGCTTCGTTAAGCCAGAGGTTGTGGCTTATGGTGGTCATATTGCATCTAAAGTTGACAAAACATATGCACTTGGCGAGTTTTTTGAAAGCCTTACAGGCGAGCAATATCAAGAAATTTCTGGTACTTCACAAGCTTCAGCCGTAGTTTCAGGTGTTGCAGCATTAATGCTTCAATATAACCCTTATCTAAGTCCTGACGACGTAAAATGCCGTATCATTTCTAGTGCTAAAATGGCTGCGACTACTAATGGTAAAATGGCATTTAGCCCATTTGAGCAAGGGCATGGAATGGTGAATGCATATGCTGCAGTTGCAAGCCAAAAGACAGGTTGTGCAAACCGAGGTCTTAATATTCAAGCTGACTTAGCAGGCACAACGCATTACTCTGGTCCAGCTCGTTTGAAAAATGACGGTTCATTTGAAATCTACTTGGGTGGTGACGTTGTATTGTCAGAAGGCAATCAGTGGGGCGACGCAGGTATCAATGCTGAAGGTAACCAATGGGGTGATGCAGGTATCTTAATGGAAGGCAATCAGTGGGGCGATGCAGGTATTTTCACTGAAGGTAATCAGTGGGGCGATGCAGGTATCTTCTCTGAAGGTAACCAGTGGGGCGACGCAGGTATCTCAGTTGAAGGAAACCAGTGGGGCGATGCAGGAATATTTATTGAAGGAAACCAGTGGGGCGATGCAGGTGTCTTTGCAGAAGGAAACCAGTGGGGTGACGCAGGCATGCTAATGGAAAGCTGGGATAATAGTGACGCAGTCAGCGATCTGGCGGCATCAGCGAACAGCGCTTCTGACGCAGCTATCATTGTAGAAGATGGCGTAGACGAAATAGAAGCTTGGGTTGTTGAACAATCACCAGTAGTACCAGTTCCAGTTATTGAATAGGACCTAGTACAATCAATATGAGGGCCGTCATATGATGGCCCTTTTTATACCGCAAAGAAAAGTAACCTCGTATAGAAAACAATACGCAACTTAACTGATTTATCTTTTTAAATGCCTTACTATCGCTGGTCAAGGATAAATCACTTAATTTATGAACAGTTTCCTAAACTAAATAACAAGACAATTACGGCAATCAAACGAATGAATAGAAACTACAAACTACTGAAGCGAGCATTGCGAATAGCAATACTATTCGTATCTGCTTTTGTTTCTAGCGTTTTTGCCGGCCAGGATAATATACGATTTGAAACTTTAGGCCTAGAACAGGGGCTTTCGCAACAGAATGTCCGTGCTATTCATCAAGATGCCGAAGGTTATATGTGGTTTGGCACGCAAGAAGGCCTTAACCGTTTTGATGGTTACCAATTCAAAGTCTTTTCAAACAATATAAAAGACCCTGATAGCATTGGCTCTTCTTGGATTGACTCAATAGACGAAACTTCAGACGGCAAGCTGTGGATAGCGACAAACGCTGGTGTGAGTGTTTTTGATAAAGAGACCCAAACATTCAAACGTTATAAAAACTTAATCGGAGCGAATGGACAAACTGTAAATGATGCCTTGGTGGTATTTGTTGATAGCTTGGACAACGTTTGGGTTGGAACAGGAAATGGTTTAAACCTTTACAATCCAGTAAAAGATGCATTTGATTATATCGAGCTAAAGGGGATTAAAACTGATCTTCCTTTACGAATCGAGTCAATCGCGGAAGACATCACAAATGGTGTTTGGATCGCGGTTAACAATCACGGTCTTTACCGATACGATACCTACACTCAAGAAGTGGCCTTATTCGACCGAAATTTTGATAACTCTGACAACGTAATCGCAAACCGAATCATTAAGATCTTAGTTGATGCAGACCAAAGGCTTTGGATAGGAACGCTGAATAAAGGTGTTTTTGTACTGGACCTTAAGTTAGGTAATGAAATAGGACAACAAAAGCAGTTAACCAAAATTGAAGGCCTAGATGATGTCTCTGTAAGGGCTATGTATCAAGACAGCAATCATACGATGTGGATTGGCACAAACTCTGGGCTATATTCGTATGATAGAAATAAGAATTTCATTGAAGTTCTGCGCTATGACATTAATAACTCCCAATCTATTTCTGATAACATTATAACCAGTATCTACCAAGATAACGGCGGAGTGTTTTGGGTAGGAACATACCGCGGGCTGAGCAAGTGGAATACTGCAACGGCTAACTTCGACTACTACCGCTATCAAGCCAATACTGAAAAAAGCTTAACAAGTCCGAGCATCAACGCTATTCATGATGCTGGTAATGATAGTGTTTGGGTCGGAACGGTCGACGGTTTAAATAAAATAGATTTGATCTCTGGTTACATCGAACAGTTTAAAAACGACCCCAATAACGAAAACACAATCAGTGGCAACAATATAACAGCGCTAGCAGCTCGCAATAAATCCGAACTTTGGGTTGGTATTCGAGGTAAAGGCATCACTTACATCGACAGGACAACTGGTGAGCATACTCATTATAAGAATGATAAAGAAGATTCAAGTTCACTTAGTTCAAATCAGGTGACTTCTATCCTTGCCACAGAATCAGGTGAGATTTGGGTGGGTGCATTTGGTGGCGGACTAAACAGGCTAGATAATGAAACTGGTAAATTTCGTCGCTATGAACACAAATCAGAAAATGGCTTTAGTTTAAGCAGTAATCGCGTAACCGTTGTTTACGAAGACTCTCGTAAAATGTTATGGGTGGGTACATGGGATGGAGGTGTTAATTTGTTTAACCCTGCTCTTGGCACTTCTAAGCGCATTAAAAATAAAGAAGATGATTTTAGCTCACTCGGACATAATCAGGTTTGGGCAGTTCATGAAGATAAAAAAGGTAATATTTGGATTGGTACCACAGGAGGTGGCCTCAATTTCTTATCAGCTGCAAATAGACAAAGCGGCACATATAAGTTTGAGCGTATAGATCGTGAGCAAGGCCTACCGAGCAGCACCGTACATAGTATCCTAGAAGACAACAATGGTATGTTCTGGCTAAGTACGAACAGAGGATTGACCAAGTTTGATCCTATAACGAGACAAATGCTTAACTATGACAGTTCACATGGCCTCCAAGGTAACGAGTTCAACGCTGGCGCATATCATAAGATGCCAGATGGAAAGTTTTTCTTCGGCGGCACCAATGGAGTTACAGCTTTCTACCCAGATGATATCGAGCCCAACAAGCATGTTCCACCGGTTGTATTGACTAAGTTCCAACGTTTGAATGAAGTGACGACGATGAGTTCTTCACGCACCAAACAGAACAAGATTGTCGTTTCATACAAAGACTATTTTATTGCCTTCGAGTTTGCTGGTTTGGATTTTGCCAGCCCGGACAATAACCGTTATGCATACAAGCTAGAAGGTTTTGACGCTAACTGGTTAGAAGCGCGTGACGTTCGAAAAGCAACCTACACAAACTTACCCGCTGGCAACTATGTATTTAAGGTAAAAGCTTCTAACAATGATGGTGTTTGGAATGAAAATGGGGCTGGCATAATGCTAACCGTATTGCCTGCACCATGGTTTTCTTGGTGGGCGTATACTGTTTACCTTATTGTTTTCTTAGTGCTCTCTTTCTGGCTTTACCGCTCGTATTTGAACAAACTCAAGAAAGAAGAAACCTATCGCTTAGAGCTTGAAAACGAAGTTCAGAAACGCACAGTTGAATTGAGTGACGCCAACGAGCAATTGCTAAATGCTAGTGTGACGGACCAATTAACCGGTCTACACAACCGCCGCTATCTTGCTAATATCATTAAAGATAAATGCACTGAAGTAGCGGAGGAGTTCAGAGAACACCTTTCTTTGGAAGGCAGTGACCCATATGAAGGACCGCGTTTGTTTTTCTTAATGTTCGATTTGGATGGGTTCAAGCCAATCAATGATACTTATGGTCATGACGCTGGAGATAAGGTAATTATTCAAGTTGGTGAATTATTGCAAAGTGTATGTCGCGAAGATGACATCGTAGTCCGTTGGGGCGGAGATGAGTTTATCGTTATTGGTAAGGTGTACAACAAAGGTGAAGTGTCGGCCTTAGCGGAAAGAATTAGAGATACCATTGCTAAATATGGATTCAACATTGGGCTTTCACAGCGAATGCATTTATCAAGCTCAATTGGTTACGCTATGTATCCATTTGCTCACTTCAGCCCTGACTCGTTAAGTTGGGAGCAAGTTCATTTACTTGCGGATAAAGCGCTATATCGCTCAAAAGATAATGGCCGAAACACATGGTGTGGGATGGTTCAACCACCTTCAGCACCACCTGTGGGCATTATGAATACACTGACGCACAACGTGGATAGAGGCGTTGAACAGCAGCATATTATTCTTGAAACGCCTGATTCTTTTGTTAGCCAGCAAAAAACTTCAACGCAGGAAAAGCTTGTAAGCAACAAGAAGTAATTCGGATTGAAAGGTACGTAACTACAAGTTAAAAGTATTTACGTGTTTTAGAACTCTACTCCCAGCATTGAAATGCTTGGGCTTATCCTCATGCTATCTGTATCCATCCTTTTTATAAAATGCCTAACTCGAGCGGTAGCCCATCAAACAGTGTTAATTCATTGCTATGGTGGGCGCTTCGCCATGGTAAGAACTTGCATTGACTTGCTGTAGTTTGTTTTGGCTGGAACGAGTCGACAAGAGTGTACGTGCTGAATGATCCTCCCCCAATTTAGTAGACATTCAGCTTGCCTTTGAATATGTGTTTTCATATTCATCGGGGGACACATAGCCAAGGTGGCTGTGCAGTCGAGTTGGATTATAGAACATTTCTATATAATCAAACAAATCAGCTCTT
>NZ_JBLBVM010000053.1:0-230349 GCF_047250385.1 Glaciecola sp. MF2-115 | reverse complement strand
TCTCGCCAAAAACATACTCATTCACTTCACCTTTAGGAGAGTGATTGCATTATTCAGTCAAGGGGTGCGAAATCTTAACAAAGACTATAAAAAACGAATATATAGCATGGCCTCGTAAAAAATGGGGATCCCTCAGTGCCTGCGCAGGAATGACGTGTAGGGGTAGAGAATTCAGTTGTCTTCCCTACCCGCTCGTTTTGGTAAAAGTGACGATTAAAGAGTAAAGCCTTATTGTTTTAGGGGTTTAAATGTTTAGATGTGACACTGACTAAATTGTAAAGTCAGTGACACATAACATTTTTAGTTGATAATTTAGGATTGCTTGTCGCTTTATTAATAGCTAAACCGAATGAAGCGACAAATCCAATAGACTAGCAAGTCCAGCAATACTCAGTGTTTTCAATGGAACCATTATTGTCTGCATCCCATGCTTTACGGCCATCACTAAAAATAAACAAAGCACCATCACTCGCCAACGTGCTTCCGCTGACAGGTGTCGCTTTCAATCGAAAGGTGAGTCCATTTCCCGAAACATCATCAATGGTGAGGTCATATTTCTTGTTAGCAATCGGCTCAGAGCTAGGGGAGTGAGTCGCAAATATATTTGGCTTGCCAGTATTTGCGCCACTCAAACCTGCACCTTTATAACTATAGCTAGAGGCATTATGCCGCTCCATAGCAGCTGCAAAAGCCATGAGATCGGCCTGAGCAGTGCTCCTAGCGGCCCCATTTATCATATTCTGATAACTAGGAAAGGCAATTGCCGTTATTATCCCTATGATAGCTACTACTATCATAAGCTCAATTAGCGTAAAGCCTTTGTGCTTCTTATTCAATTTCATTTACTGGCGCTCCACTTCTGTTTTCCAGGTGTTTTTCTGAACTCGTTCAAACCTACCGTATATATTTCTAGCTAAACACTCGAAATCTGTACCGCAAGCAACAACTTCACCGTTCTCATCAGTTTCAATCACAGCAGAAACACACTCAGCTCCTAAACAAACAACTGGTTTCACGATATTTTCTATGAGTATCTTTGTATCGGGTGCTATACCAGTTTGCTTGAGCTGTGCGTATCGGTCCGATGCATCTTGCTCATCATTGTCGTCAAGATCTTCGACGGCATTCCCGTTAAGTAGGTTAACCAAATATGCTCTACTATTACCCGTTGGTGGAGCGCAAGAGCTCTCACTCGAACTAGCCGGCAGATAAGTTGTAAAGAAAATCTGATGATCTAAGATAAGCGGCGAAGCAAGTACCTTTTCACCTTTTTGAGTTAAATTAATTAACCAGCCATCTTTCGATGCAAACAAGCTTCTTTCGAGCGCTTGTTCATCTGTATCAGTGCTAGTTAATAGGTGATCTGTAGCGTCATACAAATCATCATACGTGAAAGGGCTTGATGGTAAAGTGTAATAACCAAACTCATCACGTTCAAAAATCCCTTTGTCTTTTATCATGAAGAAACTATCTTCAATAGTCGTGTTTAATGGCCCAGCTCTAAAGCCAGACCCAATTGCTACAGCAAAGTAATGTTCGTCTGAAGTTGAAATCTCAGCCACATCAGGTGCATAGTAGAATCGACGATTGTCTTCAGGGTCACCTGCACCAATGGCTTCAAGTAAATTGCCTGAATCCCCACCAAACTGAGCCAACAAACCGCCTCTAACAAGATTAGATTTACTTTTTCCATTATAAATATCTAAACGGAAAATTTGCCCGCCCATATCAGCTGCGTACATGTGGTCAGCCAAACCATCATTATCACGATCAATAACTGAAATTCTGGCTGGGATACTAAAGTCCATGCCTGTGACATTTAAATCGCTATCAGTATTGCTTGCGGACCATAACAAGTCACCTGTCTTCGCATCAATAAAGTATATTACATTACCAACTGTATCTTCGCTTCGAGTCGTTTTTGCATCTTGATCCTCGTCATATCCGCCACCCACAATCATGACATCCTTAACCGTTCCACCAATATTGACTTTAGTAAGAGTTGGTCGAGACCATGTTTGCCCCATTTTGGTATAGTCACCTTCCCCACCGTTTAGAGTAAACACAATCTTAGGATCTGTTTTACTAGTAACGTCAAGTACATAGTAATTATTACCACCACGGCGCATACCCACGTAAAGATATTTTTTGCCATCGTATTCACGATAAACCATGTCGCCATCAAGACCGTAAACGTGATTGAAAGAACTGCTATTTCTGTAGAATTCATTCAGGTTTTTCATCAACTCTTTTGGCATAATGGCAAAGTTTTCTTCGCCTGTTTGTGCGTCAATTGAATGCAAGAACCCGTGATTGGTAGCAACAAAAACAACACTCTCTGTGGCACTGTAGTTCACAATAGCAGGTTGAGAATGTATTGGGTCACCCATTTGTAGACGTACATCAGTAACCGAGCCGTCACCATCATCATCTCTTACGTCAACGCCTCTCGCCCACTTTAGAACTAACTCTCTCGTCCCGGCAGGATCTGTATCTGGATTAAGCGCTAGATCAGCATCGGTTATTTCTGAATTATTCTCAGATACTTCATTCTTAGGAATAATGACAGAACCTTCGCCATCAAAGAAATAGACTTTTCTGACAAGATCAAGACGACTAGCTGCACCACCTTCGCGAACATCATTTCCATCCTGAACTGCTGACCAGAATGAATGGGAGTTTTCAGAGAAGAATCCTGAGCCACTATCTACTGCACTTACACCGTTTTTATCCAGTACTTTGTCACCGCTAATTTTATACTTTTTCAAATTACCAGGCCATTGAGTGCCTTCAGACGGTTTAAACAATGCGAAATAAAGTTCATCTCGGTGAGTCAATCGATTCAGTTGGTTTACCGCAACACCAGGAGAAACGAAGGTTGCATTCACGTCTTTTACGTTGCGCAAAATAGATTGGAAAGCTAAGACCAAATCCTCACTGTTATCAACTTGATAGAAACCACCACCACTTTGCAGCGCAAGTTGGTTCAAAAAGTTATTCGCAGCGGTATTCGCGGCAAAACCGATTGTATGGGTAACTACTCGAGCTTCAATAGCTGAGTCGCCGGCATCACTGATATTTTTCACTAAATCGACACCACACTTTTCTCCGCCACTACCCGAGCAGCTTTTTCCAAGTAAGGTTTGGATTTCACCAACGCTGTGGTTGTTATTTGCTTCACCATCAGATAGTAAAACAATGTGATTGTTTACTTGGCACTGTAAATCAGTTACTGGTGAAATATACTTAGCGCCTGAAGGGATATATTCGCCTCTACAATCATAGTCGCTCAGGTTATCTTCTGTACAACCCGATGGTCTTACTGGGTCATCACCGATGTAAGAAGCTCGATGACTGACTCTTGTACTGCGGCGAACACTGCTACTAACACTGCTCTCTCCACGTTTGCGGCCGTAGTAAACATCTCCACCCGCAAAGTATTGAGACGCTTCGTATAATGTATCGACAATCGGAGTCAAGCCATTGGCTGTCAATTCATCTACTTTACTCATCAAATGCTGACGTACAGTTGCTGATGTTCCAGGGGTCGCATTTCCTTCAAACTCAACAATCAATCTTGGTGCGCCAGAAGGTTTACCATTCACCGTATAACCACCGCGCTTAGACCATGTAAAATCGGACATGATGAACATCATTTTATTGCCGGTTTTCCAACCGCTGCGATTAACTGTTGTTTGTACAATATTTTTAATTGACGGGCTTCTATAATCACGATCTTTGTACCAAGGCTCAATATTTGTCCAATTCACGCCCGCTGTTTTACTTTTGTTGCGCTGCATATAACGATAGTAAGGACTAAAGTCATTTGGGTGATCTTCATTTACACCACGAATAACCATTGACGCACCGCTGCTAGTACCGTTTTGATACGCGGTAAACTCTAGGTAAGCATCTAAGATGTTTGCATTTTTAGGCACATTCACACCAGAGAAACGCAATCCAATATAATTATTAGAGCCTTTGTAAAAAGTCAGCTCTGTCCCTGTGTTTTGATAACCGTTCGATTTTTCTTCAGCATTTTCAGCTTGCGAACCAATTTGATAGATGAGGCGCTCGCGCATACAGCCAGTTGCCGTGCTCTCATCGTAAGTGATTAATAACTGTGGCGTTCTGCCGTTACCATCCTCGAATGATGCCGCTTTGCGCGCACTGGATGAGACGGCACTTGTGCCCTCAATCAGTAGGCTTAAATTGTTGCCACCACACCAATCGCCACGATTTACGACTTCTTGTATTACAGAACTGATATCAGGAGAAAGTACACTATCATCGGACAAAGGAAAATTATTATCTGTATCCCAAACAACTTCCATCCCTGTTGACGAGCGACTTGATATATTTTTGTCATCATCGGTAAACGTTGGTGAAGTACCCACTGCCTCAGCTCGTATCGTTAAGGTAGCATCTGAGGTATTTAACGCTTTTGATGTAAATCTAACTCGTGCACTAGTAATTACTGCACCGCGTGGAATGCGAATATCCTGGTAGCGAAGACCTGTATGAACAACCTCTGTACCTTTTGTCAGTTCGTGTTCATTTGAGTCGATTTCAACTGCTTCATCGATCTCGTAAGCATCGTCTGAACCAGAGGTAATCGGAATGATAAGTTCGGGAGAAACAGGCGAATCAATGCCCCTCACTGGAAAAAGAATCGGGCCACCATAATCGGAGAAGCGCATTAAGCCTGCATTGATATTTGTTGCAGATCCTAATGCCGTCTTTAGTGCGTTTTGTACGCGCAGCATTCGAGTTTCACTGGTGCCATCTTTTGCTCCCATTGAACCAGAGGAATCCATGATAAATAACACATTAGGATTGTAAACGTTCTCACTCCCCCCTGTGCCTAAGTATATCTCTAGGTCATCACCTAGGGCGCTCATACTGATTAAAATCGTTAGCAAAAATGCGCTAACTGAACTTGAAATTCGTTTGATAGACATACTCAGTACCTCACTTCGATGCTGGTGCAAAAACAGCTGCACTCATTGTGTTTGCGACGGCGTAATTGCTGCCCGCAGTTTTACCACATCCTCGAACCATGAAAACATGACAACTGATATTGCTACCACCAATCACATTACTCGATCCTCTGCATGCCTCTTCTCTTACAAAAACACTTTTTGACCAACTTGTTGTCGTTGGGTTTGTTCTAAAGCTTCCTTGAGTTGTGTGCATTTTCTCTCGGGTTAAGCCGTCACTTGTTACAAAACGATCAATGTGTTCATTGTCGAAACAACTGAGCTGCTCGGTGGCTAAATCGAGCGCGTCCAATTGTCTAGCTTCAGATAAAGGGTCTGTCTTGAGCGGATTCGCTAGTAAAAGCTCATCTTCTGATTCATACACAACCCCTGCTAATGCAGCTTCTGCCGCATCAAATGCAAACGATTTTCTTTCTAGTGAGGCCGCCATCTTAGTTTGCAACATACCGCTTGAAACTGATGCGATGCCCAAAATAGTTAATGACATCAGCACCAACAGTGCGAACACCATGACTACTCCATGCTGATTTTTCATGCATTACTCCTTACGAAATTTTTCATATTTCTAAGTGTTATTGTTGTTTCGAAAAGTTTATATAGACCATTGTCACTAGGCTCATAAGTGTCTTCATTCAACAGTCTGAAGAATGGTTTTTTATCCACCGTAATATCGCTATCAGCTTTAACCACGAGTGCAATACGTAACGCGACAATTGTTTTACCATTGTCCAGTGCGTTTTGTATGTCGTCTGCAGCTATAAACCTCGTTGGAATGGCAGAGCCGAAAGTTGATGCTAAATCAGTAACGCCATAGGTAACTTGGAAATTAACAACATCGTCTAAAATAGTGATAGATTTGTGACTATTGTGACCTTCAGCGGCCTTTTCGCCACGCAAATACCTACCATCAAAGCCTCTGCATTTTAATTTGTTATCTGCCACGAAGTACTCATTTACCACATAAAACGTTTCTTCGTTTTCATAACCAAGGGCATAACCTCTGCAATCCATCTTACTTTGTAAGCTGACAACTAAGGTATCGTTTGAGCCAGATGCCCCCTGCTTTGAACCTAGATCTGTTCTCACAGCAAATTGGTTTGGCAGTATTACGGGGTGATTGCGTACAAAATTATTTTCTTTTACAACATCAACATCTAAGTTCAGCTTTGGATCCATTTGATCATATAGGCCGACCATCAACATCTCACTTCGTAAGCGATTGATGATGAAACGCCCACTCTCCTGAGTAGACGCTAACGCTCTGTTTAGTTTCTCAGTGACGGAGTTACTCACCATAATTTGAATAACGGCACCAGCTATAACCAAACCCAAAGCCATAGAAATCATAATTTCTATTAGCGTAAACCCATTCTGACGGGACTTATTTATATTTCTATTGATAAATGGACTCATAAGGCAACCTCTACCACAACACAATCATTGGAGTCTGCGCTCGTCTTGTTGCACGCCGCATTGAGTACCCTGTCATTACCCTGCCAATTTCGAACTGGCCAAGTAACTATGACTTCGTGAATTGACCCTGCTGTACACAAATCTGTATCACCTAAATCTTTGTCGGTGCACGTTAAGGAAATTTTCGCATTTGGATTATTACGAACCGCTGCACAAGACATTTGATAAGCGTCAAATTCAGCAAGTTCTGCTGAATCACAATCACCCGTTTGACAATTTGCAATAGCAGAAGGATGAGCCTTACAGTGACAATCATAGGGACTAGCGCCGGTTGTTGAACAGGTTAGGTTTGCAAAATTATACAAGTCTTCATCAAAGTAAGCGTTATCTACAACAAAACCATCTGTAACATCAGACGATAAAGCATTCGCGCTCAAGCGCTCGCTAAACTGTTGAGCGACAAATACGGCTTGGGTTCTATTGAGTGCATCGGCATTCGAAAATGAACCTACAAATTGCAGCGACGCGACGCCCAAGAGCCCAATAGACAAGATAAAAAGGGTTACTAATACTTCAATCATGCCAAGACCTCTCTGAGAGAGCATTGGTTTTCTTATCGTGTTATTAGTAAGTTTATTCGGCTTCATAGTTATTCAAAAACAGCTTTTCCATGACATCAGCTTACATGAGATGCATGGGTAGTTGGTTATCGTGAATAAGTCTAACGTATTAAAAACGTATCGAAACTGATCTGATGGAGGTAAGTAGAAGGTGGATCGCGCCAAGCTTTGATTTCATTGAGCTCAGCGCAAATCACATTTGCTATTCATTGTTATAGTTGCTTGATCCGTAGCTCCTTTGGCACGGCGAATTCTATGTTCTCTTCTCGGCCTGGGCGTTCTGTTGAATTTACCGCACCCCAAGACATCAATTTATCTACTACACCTTGCACTAACACTTCGGGTGCAGAGGCACCTGCCGTGACGCCTATTGAGTTTACATTTAGCAGCCATTCTTTTTGAATACAGTCAGCATCAGCTATCAAATAAGCTTTGGCACCTATTTTTTCAGCTAATTCTCGCAATCTGTTTGAATTGGAACTGTTTTGCGCCCCTACTACGAACAGAATGTCACAATCACTCGCTAGCTCTCGCACCGCATCTTGTCTATTCTGCGTTGCGTAGCAAATATCATCCTTGCGAGGACCATCAATCTTGGGAAACTTTTTACGTAGGGCATCGATAACGTCAGCAGTATCATCAACAGAAAGTGTCGTTTGGCTTGAATAATATAGCTCGTCAGGGTTGTTCACTTCGAGTTTATCGACATCTGTTATCGATTCAACTAAGTAAATACCGCCATTAGCGTTGTCGTACTGGCCCATGGTCCCTTCAACTTCAGGGTGCCCTTGGTGGCCAATTAAAACACACTCAATGCCTTTCTTGCTTGCTCGCATCACTTCCATATGAACTTTCGTTACCAATGGGCAAGTTGCGTCGAATACCTTCAGGCCACGCTCATCAGCTTCAGTTCTAACAGCTTGCGATACTCCATGGGCCGAAAAAATCACAATTGTGTCATCAGGGACTTCGCTTAATTCATCGACAAAAACCGCACCTCGATTCTTCAGTCCATCCACAACAAATTTATTGTGAACGACTTCATGCCTTACATAAATTGGCGGACCAAACATCTCTAAAGCGCGTTCAACAATAGTGATTGCTCTGTCCACACCAGCACAAAACCCTCTGGGGTTTGCCAAATGAATTTGCATCTTAACTTGCTCCCGTGTCTCTAACTTCAATAATTTCCACATCAAAGCTGACATTTTGCCCAGCAAGTGGATGATTAAAGTCGACCGTAACAGAATGGCCTTCTGCACTGCGGATAACACCGGGCAGTTCCGAACCATCAGGTTGTGCAAAAGCGATAATCATACCCACTTCAACTGGTGTGTCGGCCGCGAATTTAGTGCGATCGACATGATATATATTATCGGGGTTGGGCATGCCAAAAGCATCATCTGCATTTAACTTAAAGGACTTTTTATCACCCGCAGTTAAACCACGCAAACAGTCTTCAAAATTCTTGGTAAGGCTGCCGTCACCCATCACCATTTTTGCAGGTTTATTATTTACTCTGGTGCTATCAGCCGCAGAACCATCTTCCAATTTCAGATCAAAATGTAAGATAACTTCACTGTTATCACCAATTAGCATTGCATTATTTGTCAACTTCATTTGCCTCTTTGTTAATAAACATATCAATGATCAGTAAGACCGCGCCAATGAAAATGGCAGAGTCAGCAATATTAAATGCCGGCCAATGCGAAGTACCATAGTATACATCAAGAAAATCAATGACGTAGCCATGAGCAATGCGATCATAAACATTGCCTAATGCACCGCCTAGAATGAAAGAGAAAGCCACAGGGAGCAAAATCTGCTGCCGGGTCGTGCTTTTCAGCCACCAAACAATCATGCCACTGACACCAATAGCGATAGCCGCTAAAAAGTATCTCTGCCAGCCACCAGCATCATAAAGTATGCTGAATGCAGCCCCGTAATTATGCACATAGGTAAAATTAAAAAAGGGCATAATTTCAATGGATTCATATAAGCTCATGGAATTAACAACTGCTTGTTTACTCCACTGATCTAATATAACCGCAATGATTGAAATCCATGTAAATCGCAAGCCTGTGTTTTTAAAAAGATTAAGCATACTGGCGAACTTCTCCGTCACCTTCTACATTGTCAATACATCTGTTACAGAGTTCTGGATGTTTAGGATCTTGTCCAACCTCTGATTTATGGTGCCAACAACGTGCACATTTCTCACCATCTGCCACTAAGACATCTACAAAAACGTCAGATTCATTCAAAGATATAGCCGTTTCCGTCTTTTCGCTCAGGCTTTTCACTTCCGCTTCTGAAGTAATGAGAACAAAACGTAATTCATCTTGTAATTTAGCGAGAAGACTCGCCTTCTCTTCATTTACATAAACAATGACCTTTGCTTCCAAGGAACCGCCGATGGTCTTTTCATTACGTGCTTTTTCTAAGGCACTATTCACTTCAGTTTTAATTGTGAGTACCGATTGCCAGAACTCATTATCAAGCATATTTCCAGCACTTGTTTCCAAAGCAGGTAAACCTGAATACCAAGAACCTGTAAAAACAAACTCTTCTCGTTCGCCCGGCATAGCTTCCCAAACTTCTTGAGCTGTGAAGCTCATCACTGGCGCCATCCAACGAACGAGTGCCTCAGCAATATGATACAAAGCTGTTTGACATGAACGTCGTGCCAAGCCGTCTGTTTTCGCTGTGTATTGTCTGTCTTTAATAATATCGAGGTAAAAACTACCCATTTCAATTGAACAGAATTGCATTAGAGTTTGGCAAACCACTAAAGTGTCATACTGTTCGTAGCTTTCAAGAATTTGTTTTTGTACTGCTGATGCACGAGTTACCGCCCACTTATCAAGAGCAACCATTTCTTCGAAGGGCACGATATCTGTTTTTGGATCAAAACCACTTAAGTTAGCAAGTAAGAAGCGGCAAGTATTACGAATTCGACGATAAGCATCCGCTGAGCGTTTCAAGATCTCGTCAGATACTGTCATTTCGCCACGATAATCGGTAGAGCCGGCCCATAAACGCAAGATATCAGCACCTAGTTTATTGGTGACTTCTTGTGGGGCAACAACATTACCGAGGGACTTAGACATTTTCTTACCCTTGGCATCAACAGTGAAACCGTGAGTGAGTACTTCTTTGTATGGCGCATGACCATGCATTGCAGTCGATGACATCAATGAGGACATGAACCAACCACGATGTTGATCAGAGCCTTCAAGATATAGATCTGCACTTGCAGGAATATCATCACGCTTATCAACAACAAAGTAATGTGTCACGCCAGAATCAAACCAAACATCGAGCGTGTCAGTTACTTTTTGATACTTTTCAGCATCTTCACCAATGAGGGTTTCGGCGTCCATATCCCACCATGCCTGAATCCCTTTTTGCTCAACGCTAGTAGCTACAGTTTCAATAATTTGCGCAGTATTTGGATGAAGTTCACCACTTTCTTCGTGCACAAATAAAGCGATAGGAACGCCCCAAGTACGTTGACGAGAGATACACCAATCTGGGCGCCCTTCAACCATACTTTTTATGCGTTCTTCACCCCAAGCTGGGATCCACTTCGTTTTACTAATTTGCTCTATAGATTGTTGACGTAATCCATTTTTATCCATGCTAATAAACCACTGCGGCGTGGCTCTGAAGATAATTGGTGACTTATGACGCCAGCAATGCGGATAACTATGTTCGTATTTTACTTGCAGCGCTAAAGCCCCTCTTTCGGCCAGAGCATCAGCAATGGGTTGGTTAGCTTTAAATACATGCATACCCGCGAACAATGGCGTGTTCTCAAGGAAGACACCATTTCCACCAACTGGGTTGTATACTTCAATTCCGTAGTTCTTACCTACGTTAAAATCGTCAACACCATGAGCTGGCGCGGTATGAACACAGCCTGTACCAGATTCTGTTGTAACGTGTTCACCTAGGATTAGAGGCACTTGTATAGGATTCAATGGATGATTTACAAGTAACTTTTCCAGTGCTTCACCTTTACAGCTAGCCACTACTTTAAAGTCTTCGATACTGTAACGTTGCATACAGGCTTCAACTAAATCAGCTGCTAAGACGTAGTTTTCAACACCACTTTCTAAGCTTACTTGAACTAATTCATAGCTTAATTCAGGGTGCAAGCTAATGGCTCTATTCGCTGGAATCGTCCACGGTGTTGTCGTCCATATAACGACCGAAGACTTTGTTTGTTCGAGTAGTTCAGCTGCGATACCAAAAGCATTTGCAAACGCCGCGTGGTCGCTAATTTCAAATTTCACATCAATCGCTGGAGAAACCTTATCTTGGTATTCAACTTCAGCTTCCGCGAGAGCGGAGCCACAATCAGTGCACCAATGAACAGGCTTAAACCCTTTTTCTAAATGACCTGATTCAACAATTTTGCCTAAGGCTCTAATGATGTTCGCTTCGGAACTGAAATCCATGGTTTTGTAAGGATTTTGCCAGTCACCTAGCACACCTAAACGGATAAAGTCTTTGCGTTGACCATCAATTTGACGCTCGGCATAAGCTCGGCATTTCTCACGAAACTCGGCAACTGTCACTTTTTTACCTGGCTTACCCACCTTCTTCTCTACCATTAATTCGATAGGTAGACCGTGGCAATCCCAACCGGGTACGTAAGGTGAGTCAAAATCAGACAAGGTTTTTGACTTCACAATGATATCTTTCAATATTTTGTTAACTGCGTGACCAATGTGAATGTCACCGTTCGCGTATGGAGGACCATCATGTAATATAAAGGTTTTTTTACCAGCTTTGGCGCTTCGAATTTGCTCGTACAGTTTCTTCTCGGTCCACTGTTTTAGCATTTGCGGCTCGCGATTCGCCAAATTACCACGCATTGGAAAGGCCGTTTCAGGCAAATTTAGCGTCGGTTTATAATCAGTCATATCTGGTTTTCCACTTCTATAATTATATGTTTATTTATTTAAAACTGGCCTTACAAAAACGGCCTTTAAATATTGAATATGTCTCGTGCCGCCTTTGCGTCACGTTGAATTTGTTGGCGCAATGCCTCAAAGTTTTCAAACTTGATTTCATCCCTGAGCTTCTGCTTGATCGCCACTTCGATATAAGCTCCGTAGAGATCTTTTTTCACATCAAACAAATGCACTTCAAGTTGCGACCTTGTGCCGCTAACTGTTGGTCTATTGCCAATATTAGCAACACCCTTAAAATATTCTGAAGCTATTTTGACTTCAACTGCAAATACACCGCTTACTGGAGACTTGCATCTTTTTAGCAATACATTTGCTGTTGGAAAGCCTATTGTCCGACCTTTCTTGTCACCGTGGTTAACACGACCAGCGATAGTAAAGTCTCGCCCTAACATCTCATTAACCAAGGACAGATTGCTGTTTGACAAAGCTTCTCTAATTTCCGTTGAACTAATTCGACAATTGGCCAATTTAAAGCTTTGTGTGCTTACCACGTCGAAGCCGGCTTTTGCACCAGCAGCTACCAACAATTCAAAGTTGCCTTTCCGTTGATGACCAAATCGAAAATCATCACCAACCACTAAAAACTTCACCCCTAACTGTTGTACCAATAGTTTTTGTATAAAACTTTCGGGGCTCATTGCAGCAAAAGCTTGGTTGAAGCGAACGCATACCAGTCGTTCAATGCCTAAGGCTTTAAACTGAACATACTTATCACGAAAGCGCGACAATCTAGCCGGCGCACGTTCAGGAGCAAACACTTCTTCAGGCTGAGGCTCAAAAATCATGACCGTTGAGGGCAATCCGAGTTCCTTCGCTTTTTCAACTAAATTACGCAGAACGGCTTGATGTCCTAAATGCACTCCATCGAATTTGCCGATAGTGAGCACGCAACCGCGGTGATGTTCTCGTAAATTATGTAAGCCTCGGATTAACTGCAAAGCAACTTGCCTTTTGATATCTGAATTGTGCAATGTTCGTAGCTTTGCTCTTGAGCTTGAGCCACACACAAAAATTAAACGGATCTTTACGTTTTAAAACCAAAAGATTATAAACGACCGCAGAGTGAATACCAATGATTATAAGGCGACCAAACACTTTTTTTAGGCTGATTTGAAGATTTTAAGATGCCTTGGTCGAATTCCGACCAATAGTAAGCTAGTCGCAAAGACGCTAAGCCCCAAAGCAACCAAAGCAACTAACATATAAATGCGCTCTAGTAATAAGGCAGAATCCCAAACAAAAGTCTCGTTTAACAGAAAAATAGATAAGCCCATTAACGCTGAAGACACAAATACCCTCACATTGAAAACAAGTGTATCTCGGCTCATTTTATAAATGCCTGTTTTGTGCAAACGCTGATACAGCAAGATTGCATTTAAGGTACCCGACAAGGCGGTTGCCAGTGCTAAACCAACATAGCCAAATGGAATTGCCAAAATCAGGTTAAATAGCATATTACAGACCATCGTAATGATGCCGTACTTAACTGGTGTTTTTGTGTCCTGTCTGGAATAAAACGCTGGAGCTAAGATCTTGATTAACATGAAGCTAAGAAGACCACTTCCATAAGCCATTAAGCTATATGATGCCATTCGAGCATCATTTAAACTAAATTCACCGCGTTGGAAAATAACCATCAATAAGGGCTCTGCAATAAGCACCAAAGCTACTGCTGCAGGAATACCTAACAGGCAAATAATTTTAAAGGCCCAGTCAAGATTTGCAGTGAAGGCTCTCGGATCTTTGGCTACATGATTTCTTGAGAGCGCTGGTAAAATAACCGTAGCAATTGCGATACCGAACAAGCCAAGTGGGAACTCAAGAAGTCGGTCGCTATAATACAACCAGCTAATAGAACCCGTTAAATCTAGGAAGGTTGCAATAAGCGTGTCGAGGAGCAAATTGATTTGACTAACTGACACCCCAAACAAAGCTGGGATCATTAAAGTTCTCACCTTCGTTACGTTCGGATCCCGCCATCCCCATTTCGGTCGTTGCAGCAATCCCGCCCGATATAAGAATGGTAGTTGGAAGCCCAACTGAGCAATACCACCAAAAAACACCCCCCAAGCTAGCGCATATGCTGGCTCGTCTAAGAGAGGCCCAAGAAACAAAGCGCATATAATAATGCTAATGTTCAGCAATACTGGTGTGAAAGCAGCGACTGCGAACTTATTTAAGGTATTTAGAACTGCACCGACTAAACCTGCCAGCGAAATGAAAAATATATAAGGAAATGTAATTTTTAACATTGAGGAAGCGAGCACAAAATTTTCTGCTTTTTCACCGTCGTTTAGGTAATCAATAAACCAACCACCACCGAACAATGCGGCTAGCACTGGGGAAAATATGACACCAAATATTGCAGTGATAAAAACGATGGCACCCAGGGTTCCAGACACCTTCGCTACAAAATCTTGCATGGTTGCTTCGTCGTCTAGCGACTTAACTTCAGTGAGGACCGGTACAAAGGCTTGAGCGAATGCACCCTCCGCGAAAAGGCGACGCAAAAAATTCGGAATTTTATTTGCAAAGAAAAACACATCAGCGGCAGCCCCTGCTCCTAAAAAGTTAGCAACAACAACGTCGCGCACCAAACCGAGTACCCTCGATATTAATGTCATTGAGCTGACGACAATCCCTGATTTTAACATCGACTTTGTTTCACCCTGCGTTATTATTCTTTGTTATGCTTTTACACTATGTGCTTTGTACTCTGCGAGCTTTGTGAACTGCATGCTCCAAGTTATTTAATTTACAATTAATAAGTACTCTCATCAGATTCAATTTTGCTAATGAATCATAACTATGTTTATTCAATTGCCGCTATTTAATTGTTCCAACAGACAGCTTTGCGAATTCCGTTACCAGTTGCATGAGCTACGCTAGGTATAATCGCACTAATCACCCGATAGTCGCAATAATTCATTGCTCATTGCACAAATAACGTTCGCATTTAACACTTGAGGTAACTTTTAAGAAGCACCGAGTGCTTGAGATCCGACTATTTAGCTTATTTTTCGTATTTAAGCGCCAATTTAATTGACAGGGGCTTTTAAAAACTGGATAATCCGCACCCTCAATTTTGACATGAATTTATTTAGGAGTTACACCTTGGCTAACATTAAGTCTGCTAAGAAACGTGCAATTCAAGCTGAGAAGCGTCGCCAGCATAATGCAAGCCGTCGCTCCATGACTCGTACGTGCATCAAAAAAGTACTCGCCGCTATTGAAGCTGGTGATAAAGCAGCCGCTCAAGAAGCATTTACAGCAGCTGTACCTGTTTTAGACCGCATGGCAACGAAAGGCCTTATTCACAAGAATAAAGCAGCTCGTCATAAGAGTCGTCTAAACGCACAAGTTAACGCGCTTTAAGTTTATCCTTATAAGCCGGTTTGTAGTCGAAGCCTACTAGGTAGAAAACTACAAATTCAAATTCAAAAAACGCCTTTGGGCGTTTTTTTTTGCTTGCAAGAAAAGTATTCGCTAGCGTGATATATTAAATTGGGAGTGAGCTTATACTCAGCTATTCTTGTATAAGAAGACATTAGCTCACACCTTACAAAATGCTAATATACGTATCACCAGAATAAACGAAACAATGGAGTAATACTGATTGTTTAAGTTCCTATTTTTAATCCCTATCGTACTTTGCCTATTTTGGGTTGTGTATTTGCGCTCCTCCGGCTATTCACTAGCCCAAGGTAAGCAGGGCTTCATATACATTATTGTCATTTCAGGAACAATCTTAGTGGCAATGTCAGCCATCATGTTTATCTTATAAGCATAAAAAAGCCCCATAATCGCTTATACGTTTATGGGGCTTTGAGATATTTCCTTTCAATTCATACTTTACTGAATTGAGTAAGAATGACTACCTATTGATAATTTCAATATCTGCTTCGCTTTTCAAAGCTTCAATGAAGTTATCATAAGCAATACGACTTTCATTATTTGCTAGGCCAGTTTTACCCGCTAACAAGTCTTCTGGCTTCACTTCAGATACAGTTTGAACTGAGTCTAAAATAACCAAGCCAACGTTGCCAGAGTTAAGCTTCACAACACTTGCATTTTGCTGTGCTGCTGGACTTAACTCAAAAATCGCTTTGTTCATTTCAAATGGTACTTCGCCACCGAAACGAGGAAGATTTTCAATAGTCTTAAACTCTAGTGACTTTTCAGCTAGAAGCTCATCTACGGACTCACCTGCTAAGATCTTAGTTTTAACACCTTCAGCCCAATCAACGGCTGCTTGCTGTGTTTTCTCTGCCGTTAGTTGATTCACAATACTCGCTTTAACTTCTTCTAGCGCTTTTGTTCTTTGCGGCTTATGGTCTGCAACTCTAACAACCATAATTTTTTCATCACCAATTTTAAGAACATCGCTATTCTCGGCACGCTCTACTAGCTCAGGACTAAACGCAACGTTTTTCACTTGTGGGTAGTCTACTGACGCTGGATAGTTATTAGCCTCAAAGAATGCGGTATCGATTACTGGTCTATCGGTCACTTCTGATACTCGCTGTAAGCTATCAATTTGTTCGAACGCAGCGCTCGCTACTTCTTCCTGTAGACCGAAGAACGTATCCAAAGCCTTGTCTTTCAGCAGCGTTGCAGTCAACTCTTCTTTCACATCTTCAAACGGCGTTGTTACAACTGGTTTTAATTCTGTCAATTTTACGATGTGGTAACCAAATTCTGTTTCCACAATATCAGAAATGTCACCAGCAGCCTTCAAACCAAAAGCGGCTTCTTCAAATGACTCACTCCAGTCGCCTTTTACGATAAAGTCTAAATCACCACCCATTTCAGCACTAATTGGGTCGGCAGAGCGCTCAGCGGCAATAGCAGCAAAGTCAGCACCTGGTGCTTTAACCAATGCTAATACTTCCAAAGCAGTTTCTTTCGCTTTAGTCGCATCATCACCGAACTCTATCAAGATATGAGAAACACGACGCTCTTCTATTGTTTGGTAAGCGCCGATATTTTCATTGTAGTTTGCTAGTACTTCTTCTTCCGTCACACTTTCATTTGCTAACAAGTCATCAACTGAGAGAGTTACGTATGAAAGCTTTACCTGTTCTTGCGTGTCGAAAAAGTTCAGATTTGCTTGGTAGTATTCTTCAACTTCTTCATCGGATACCGTGACATCAGCTGTAAAGTTGGACGCACCAATTTCAAGCGTACGGGCTGTTCTAGTTTGCTGTTGTAAACGCAATACCGCAGCCACTTCATCCTCAAGACTGAAACTTGAGCCGGTAATAACGTTGCTTAATTGCTCACTAGTCATTTGCTGACGTAAATAGTCTCTGAAGCTTGCCGGTGTAAAATTCTGTCGACCAATAACGGCTTTGAAAGTATCGTTATCAAATTGGCCAGCCAATTTAAATGCATCTATTTCAAAAATGGTTTGTTTAATTTGCTCTGTACTTACTCTAAGTCCAATCTCTTCAGCTTTTTGCTCAATTAATTTTTCTGAAATTAATTGTTGCAGCACCTGTTCTTTGAATCCTTGCAAATAAGCTTCATCGGCAAACCTAGCTGCGGCAGATTCTCCAAGTTGAGACTCCATCGTACGTCGCTGGTTTTGATAAGCCGCTTCGACTTGAGTCAGCGTAATTTCTTCGCCGTTCACTGTCGCCGCTGCTTGCGAAGATGAAGAGCCTAAATAGCTCCCCACGCCTGTAACTGCGAAACTAATAATGATCAAGCCAACGATAGTCATGGCTAAAGGACCTTGGGAGCCCTCTCTAATTCTTTCTAACATGAGTTAAAACAACCTTGTAATACAAACTTTTATGTTGCAACCAAATGCATGATTGCGCCGCTTAATACGCTTTTTTAGGCCGAGTATTATACCCATAGAATGGAGCTTACGCGAATATTAAGGGGCTTTTTTGAATAATAAAAATAAAAAAGGCGATGGACTAGCCATCGCCTTTTTAAACTAAAACTAAAAATGCTTAGTTAACAGCGTCTTTCAATGCTTTACCAGCTTTGAATGAAGGTACTTTAGCAGCAGCAATCTGGATAGTCTCACCAGTTTGTGGGTTGCGACCGCTACGCGCAGCGCGCTCACGAACTGAGAATGTACCGAAACCGACAAGTGCTACTTGATCGCCATCTTTAAGTGCAGTAGTTACTGCGTCAGTGAAAGCATCTAATGCACGACCTGCAGCAGCTTTAGAAATATCTGCGCTAGCAGCAATTGTATCGATTAGTTGAGACTTGTTCACAATATGATCCCCTTTTGTTTTTTTATTATATTGCTCAATGCAAAATTATATTGTCTAAAAGTTATAACAATCTCGAAGTAGAACTTCAAGCAATGATTAACAATTTTTTAACTTCCTAGTAAATCGCTTGCTATCCCTTTCGTGACAAGGCATTAAGCGAGTACAGAGCTTAAGGTAGCACAACTAACGGACTTGTGAAGCCCTAATATTTAAAAAAAGTAAAAAAATTGTGTTTTTTTCAAAGAAATAGCCTGTTTTTTACACATTAGGCAAGACTTCAAAAAATTCTTTCCCAAATTAGTTCAAAATTTCAACCGCTTCAATGGGCGATTCTAGTGCAATATTCAGCACTTCATCAATCCATTGGACCGGATAAATATTAAGATCACCAATTACATTCTTAGGAATTTCTTCTAAATCACGCTCATTATCTTTAGGAATAATGACCGTTTTTATTCCACCGCGATGCGCCGCTAAGAGCTTTTCTTTTAAACCGCCAATGGCTAAAACTTCACCTCTCAAGGTAATTTCACCCGTCATGGCCACATCACATTTAACAGGGTTACCGGTTAATGACGAAACTAATGCAGTACACATTCCGATACCAGCGCTTGGCCCATCTTTAGGTGTTGCGCCCTCTGGCACATGCACATGAATATCACGTTTTTCATGGAAATCGTTGTTGATACGCAGCTTTTCAGCACGAGAACGAACAACCGTCATAGCAGTTTTGATTGACTCCTGCATTACGTCACCTAATGAGCCTGTAAAGGTTGTTTTGCCTTTACCCGGTACAGAAGTTGTCTCAATTGTTAGCAAATCGCCACCAACTTGAGTCCAAGCTAAACCTGTTACTTGCCCAATTTGATTGTTCTTATCGGCTTTTCCGTAGTCATATCGCTGAACACCAAGGTATTCTTTTAGATTCTCTTGGTTCACTACAACCGCTTTCGCACCTTTATTTAACAAAATGTGTTTAACGGCCTTTCTACAAATCTTAGAAATCTCGCGCTCTAAGCTTCGTACACCAGCTTCACGCGTGTAGTAGCGAATAATACCGATAATTGCTGAGTCTTCTATTACTAATTCTTTCTCTTTTAGACCGTTGCGAGAAATTTGCTTACCAATTAAATGGCGCGTGGCAATATTTAACTTTTCATCTTCTGTATAACCAGCGAGTCTGATCACTTCCATTCTGTCTAGCAGTGGACCTGGAATATTCATGCTATTCGATGTTGCCACAAACATGACATCCGAAAGGTCATAATCAACTTCTAAGTAGTGGTCGCTAAAGCTTGAGTTTTGCTCAGGATCTAGCACTTCTAATAATGCTGAAGATGGATCGCCTCGCATATCAGATGACATTTTGTCAATTTCATCCAAGAGGAATAGTGGGTTCTTAACGCCAACTTTCGACATTTTCTGGATTAGCTTACCTGGCAAAGAACCGATATAAGTGCGTCGATGACCTCTAATTTCAGCTTCATCTCTGACGCCACCCAAAGCCATTCTCACATACTTACGCCCAGTTGCAGCCGCAATTGATTGGCCAAGAGAGGTTTTACCAACGCCTGGAGGACCCACTAAACAAAGTATCGGCCCCTTCAGTTTTTTGACGCGTTGTTGAACCGCTAAATACTCTAGAATGCGTTCTTTTACTTTCTCTAAACCATAATGATCGTTATCAAGTACTTCTTCAGCTTTGCCTAAATCTTTCTTAACCGCACTACGCTTATGCCATGGCACAGACGTTAGCCACTCGATATAGCTTCTCACAACAGTTGCTTCAGCAGACATCGGAGACATCATCTTCAATTTATTGAGTTCGGCGTCGGCCTTGTCTTTAGCGTCTTTAGGCATTTTCGCCTCATTGATCTTTTTAGCTAAAGCTTCGAACTCATCTGGCGCTTCATCCATCTCACCAAGTTCTTTTTGGATCGCTTTCATCTGTTCGTTGAGATAATACTCGCGCTGACTTTTTTCCATCTGCTTTTTAACGCGTGTTCTAATCTTCTTCTCAACTTGAAGTAAATCGATTTCGCCTTCCATTAAAGCCATTAAGTATTCTAAACGCTCAACAATTGCGTTCATCTCTAATACTTTCTGCTTCTCAGCGAGTTTCAGCGGCATATGTGCTGCCATTGTATCTGCAAGCCTTGCCGCATCTTCAATACCGTTTAATGAAGTTAATACTTCAGGCGGTATTTTTTTATTCAGTTTTACATAGCCTTCAAACTGAGAAACAGCAGAACGTATCAACACTTCCTGCTCAGTTTCGTCTAAGGTTTCAGCTTCAACAGACAGGATTTCACCTGTGAAGAATGGGTTAACATCGAGATATTTCTCAATTTTACCGCGCACATTACCTTCCACGAGTACTTTGACAGTACCGTCTGGTAATTTAAGGAGCTGCAGTATTGTTGCGACGGTACCCACTTGATAAATATCATCTTCTGATGGTTCATCAATGCCCGCGTCTTTTTGGGCAACTAAGAATATCTGCTTGTCGTTATCCATCGCAGCTTCTAAACATTGGATAGATTTTTCTCTCCCGACAAACAGCGGGATAACCATATGGGGATAAACGACCACATCACGCAATGCCAAGATTGGCATCGTTCTGAGATTATTGAGCTCAGTTGTCATATTTCTCTCTTGTTTTTACTCTTGCTTGTTTATATGGGGCTTTGCCAGCAAAGTTCAAATCATTATTCGAAAAAAAACGATATTTAATGAAAAAAAAAGCTGAGAGTCAGTTCCGATGGTTCTGTCTTCTCAGCTTTTACTATCTTAAACGCAGCGTTTTATTCTGATGCTGCTTTTTTGTCTTGTGCATTATCGTATATTAGTAATGGCTTAGACTCACCTTTGATAACGGCTTCATCAATCACAACTTTACTCACGTTTGGCATAGAGGGCAAATCGTACATCGTGTCTAGCAATACTGCTTCAACGATTGAACGCAATCCACGTGCGCCGGTCTTCCGATTCATAGCTTTGGTTGCGATAGCATGCAAAGCATCGTCACGGAATTCCAACTCAGTTTCCTCAAGAGCAAATAGCGCACCATACTGTTTCGTAATGGCATTCTTTGGCTCTTTCAAAATTTGAATAAGTGCATCTTCGTTAAGCTCTTCAAGACTCGTAACAACAGGCAGTCGACCGATGAACTCAGGAATGAGGCCGTACTTAACAAGATCTTCAGGCTCTACTTCTTTGAATAATTGGCTGATTGCCTTTTTGTCTGCAGATGACTTAACTTCTGCGCCAAAACCAATACCAGCACCTTTTGCAATTCTTTGTTCAATGACTTTATCCAAGCCAGCAAACGCACCACCACATATAAACAAGATTTTAGACGTATCGACTTGCAAAAACTCTTGTTGAGGGTGTTTTCTTCCGCCCTGCGGTGGAACAGAAGCAATTGTACCTTCAATTAACTTCAACAAAGCTTGCTGAACACCTTCACCCGAAACATCTCTGGTAATCGAAGGGTTGTCTGATTTACGTGAAATTTTATCAATTTCATCGATATAGACTATGCCGCGCTGCGCCTTTTCTGGATCATAATCACATTTCTGTAATAGCTTCTGAATGATGTTTTCAACATCTTCACCAACATAACCAGCTTCGGTTAAGGTTGTTGCATCAGCCATAGTGAAAGGCACGTCGAGCAAGCGTGCTAAGGTCTCGGCTAGTAATGTTTTACCACTACCTGTTGGACCGATTAACAGAATATTACTTTTACCTAATTCAACACCATCATGAACATCATTATTACGTAAACGTTTGTAATGGTTGTATACCGCGACTGCTAATACTTTTTTAGCATGCTCTTGACCGATAACGTAATCATCGAGGTGTGTGTGAATTTCGCTTGGTGTAGGTAACGCATCAGTCTTCTGCTTGGGTGAAATCTCTTTGATTTCTTCGCGGATGATATCGTTACACAGCTCAACGCATTCATCACAAATGAATACGCTTGGGCCCGCAATTAATTTTCGAACTTCATGTTGGCTTTTACCACAAAACGAGCAATACAGTAATTTGCTGTCGCCGTCTTTATCATGGTCATCACTCATAAACTATGCCTTTTCGTTCTTACCCGTGCTTGGGTTTTAATATGACTCGCAAAATGAAGGAGAGTGCGAGTCATTAACTTCTTAATACTTACTATGGCGATTAATCTGCGTTTTTCAATACTTCTGCACGATTAGCCATTACTGCATCAACCAATCCATAATCGACTGATTCTTGTGCGCTTAGGAAATTATCACGATCAGTGTCTTTTGCCACTTTTTCGTAATCTTGCCCAGTGTGCTCAGCCATTAGCCTATTCATTTTCTCTTTAATAGACAGGATTTCTTTAGCATGAATTTCAAAATCAGATGCCTGACCTTGAAAACCGCCTAATGGTTGATGAATCATAACACGTGCATTAGGCAAACAATAACGCTTTCCTTTTGCGCCGGCTGAAAGCAAGAATGCTCCCATACTTGCCGCTTGTCCAATACAGACTGTGCTTACATCAGGTTTGATAAAGTTCATAGTATCATATATTGCCATTCCCGCAGTGACTGAGCCACCTGGAGAGTTGATATATAAGAAAATATCTTTATCTGGGTTTTCGGCTTCCAAGAATAGCATTTGAGCAACAATTAAGTTTGCCATGTGGTCTTCAACTTGACCCACCATAAAAATGACATTCTCTTTTAATAGGCGCGAGTAGATATCATAAGAGCGCTCACCACGAGCTGTTTGCTCGATAACCATAGGAACTAATGCGCTTTGTGGTTCTGTTATTATATTTGTCATAATTCTCTTAATAGAAAGTCTTCATAAAAAAAATGCCCGGTTAGTCCGAGCATTTAATCAGTTGATGACCTGTTAAGTCAATTGTTGAAGAACAATTTACGCTTTTTTGTTCATGATTTCGTCAAAAGCTTTTTTAACTTCTTTCACTTTTGCTTTTTCAAGAATCACTTCAATAGCTTGCTCTTCTAGTGCTAAGTTTTGCATTTGTTGCTTCAACTCGGCATTTGACTGGTAATACTCAATCACTTCTTGAGGATCTTCGTAAGCAGATGCTGCAGTTTCAATTAACTGAGATACCTTAGCTTCGTCTGCCTCTAATTTGTTTTCTTTGATCACTTCACCAAGCAACAAACCAATGCTTACACGACGCTTAGCATTGTCTGTGAACAAATCGGCAGGCAATTCAGGAACTTCACCGCCTTGGCCTTGTTGTTCAAAACGTTGTTTTGCTTGTTGACGCAATGCATCAATCTCTTGGTCAACTAGTGATTGTGGTAAATCTAGTTCGTTATTCTCTAACAAACCAGCAATCACGTTTTCTTTTACTGTCGCTTTCAAAGTTTGGTCTAGTTCACGCTGCATGTTTTTCTTAACTTCAGCTTTAAGCGCTTCAACACCGCCCTCTTCCACACCGAACAGTTTAGAGAACTCATCGTCAACTTTTGGTAAGTCTAAGCCTTCAACTTTAGTCACAGTAATTGCGAAAGATGCCGCTTTACCTTTCAACGCTTCAGCATGATAGTCTTCTGGGAATGTTACTTCAGAAACAACTTCATCACCTTTTTTAGCGCCAACTAATGGCTTTTCGAAACCTGGGATCATACGACCTTTACCAAGTTCTAATGGGAAATCTTCAGCTTTTCCGCCGTCGAACTCTTCACCATCAATAGTACCAACAAAGTTAATTGTTACTTTGTCGTCTTTCTTCGCTTTACGCTTAACTTCTTTCCATGATGCGTGCTGTGTTTGCAACGTTGTCATCATAGTGTCTAAGTCTTTATCAGTAATTTCTACTACCGGCTTCTCGACTTTAATTTTATCAAGACCAGCAACTTTAACTTCCGGGTAAACTTCGAAAGTAGCAACAAACTCAAGATCTTCACCATCAACATCTTTAGTTAAATCGAAAGTAGGCATGCCCGCTGGCGTGATTTGCTCTTTCATTATCGCTTCGTAGAAATGGCGCTGCATAACATCGCCAGCCACTTCTTGACGAACTGCCTGACCGAAACGCTTCTTGATAACGCTTACTGGAACTTTACCTGGGCGAAAACCGTTAATACGTTGTGTTTTTGCTAATTGTTGTAAACGTGCTTTAACAGCGGTATCTACAGAATCTGCAGAAACGGTAATAGTAAGACGGCGTTCTAAACCTTGAGTCGTCTCGACTGACACTTGCATTGTTCTACCTCAACTTGCGCTTCATTGCGCTTTACATGATTCAACACTCTATAAGGCTGACGCCATCGTGTTGCCGAATATGGACTGCATAACAGACCACATGAGTTTAAAAAAGGACGCGGAATTATACAGAGAGGAACAGGCAGAGTCGAGTCATTACGGGCAATAAATGTAAATTAATTGCTGTATTTGCAACATATGTACAAAAATCAGCTCCTTGAGTGTTGAAATTATCCCTTTGTTCGTTTTTCACAATCCAATAGTAACTTCTCACATATCAGAAGCTAGCTTCTAACGTTCCTATAGTAGGCTTCTCCAAAGCCGGTTGTTGGGGGCCGACATCATCCAGACAAGCCCCTGTGATAAAAAGTCGCTTCGAGCCCATCCCTGGGTCGCTCGGCAATCGGCGTCCTGCCGATTGACGCTTTTTATCACAGGGGCTTGTCTGGATGCTGTCTACTTTTGTGGGCTTTTTGAGTGGGGCTAATTGATACACAACAAATCGAGAAGCAGTGAGGCGAGCTGTCCACAGAAAAATGTAGGTAATATTCATAAAGAACCCCCATTAAAAAGTGTCAATCGGCAGGGACGCCGATTGCCAAGCGTCCCAGGGATGGGCTCACAGCGACTTTTTAATGGGGGTTCTTTATGAATGTTGCCGTTAAACATTTTACGTGGGCAGCTCGCCTCACTGCTTCGGCCCCAAACAACCATGCCTGTTCGAAGACAAATAGTTTACCTAACAACAAATTTTGAATTTTGAATTTTGAATTTTGAGCAGTATGATCTGATTGAAGCGCAATGATGAAACGATTGATTCAAAAGATGGTCGGTGAGATAGGATTCGAACCTACGACCCCCTGGACCCAAACCAGGTGCGCTACCAAGCTGCGCCACTCACCGACATTTTACTTTTTTATGTGTGGATACACATTAGATGGTGCGGAAGGAGAGACTTGAACTCTCACGCCGTGAAGCACTGGAACCTAAATCCAGCGTGTCTACCAATTCCACCACTCCCGCGAACTATTCCTTGCTAAAGGTGCCATGAGCTCGATGTTGCGCGTTGACCAGTCAACATCAAACTTGGCGAAAAAGTGGGGTGGACGATGGGGTTTGAACCCACGACCGCTGGAATCACAATCCAGAGCTCTACCAACTGAGCTACGCCCACCACTGTTTCACTTAAAACTTGCATCATCTGCTTGACTCGCATGGCGCGTCCGGCAGGATTCGAACCTGCGACCACCCGCTTAGAAGGCGGGTGCTCTATCCAACTGAGCTACGGACGCTCTTCGAATCATGAAGCAAATGGTCGGTGAGATAGGATTCGAACCTACGACCCCCTGGACCCAAACCAGGTGCGCTACCAAGCTGCGCCACTCACCGAAATCGTAGTAGTAGTTCCTACCGCTACGGGGGGCGCATATTACCGACTTGCCCCTGTATCGTCAAACACTTTTTACAATGATTTCGAGTTTTTTTTTAGTTGCTTAAAAAGCAGACAACTTGAATCTTTAAGAGTGTCTTTTAATGTTCTATTTTATTACACTACACACATCGCAATATTGCTACAAAAGAATAATCAATGACTGCCCATTTAATAGACGGTAAAAAAATTGCCAAACATGTAAGAGATAACGTTCATGCTTACGTTGACACACTAAAAGAAGCTAACCGCAGGATGCCAGGTTTAGCCGTGGTTTTAGTGGGAAGTAACGAAGCATCGAAAGTTTATGTCAGCAATAAGACGAAAGCCTGTGAAGAGGTTGGGTTTGTCTCTAAGTCATTCAATCTGTCTAACGATACCTCAGAAGACCAGCTACTCGCTTTAGTCGACGAGTTAAATGCAGATGGCACAATAGATGGTATTTTGGTGCAGCTGCCCTTACCTGCCGGTTTAAATGCAGAGAAAGTATTAGAGCGAATTCATCCGCACAAGGATGTCGATGGCTTTCACCCATACAATATAGGCCGACTAGCTCAGAGAATGCCGGCACTTCGCCCTTGCACGCCGAAGGGTATCATGACCATGATTGAAGCCACCAAACGTCCGGTAAAAGGATTAGACGCGGTTATCGTTGGGGCATCGAACATTGTGGGTAGACCAATGGGTTTGGAACTATTACTCGCAGGTTGCACTGTCACAACGTGTCACAAGTTCACCAAACAACTAAAAGAACATGTTATGCGCGCCGACTTACTTGTTGTTGCAGTAGGCAAACCACACTTCATTCCAGGTGAATGGGTAAAGGAAGGCGCGATTGTGATTGATGTAGGTATAAATCGCTTAGACAACGGAAAACTTACCGGTGATGTGGATTTTGAAGTTGCAAAAGAACGCGCTGATTGGATCACACCCGTTCCCGGTGGCGTCGGCCCAATGACTGTAGCAAGTTTGATCGAGAATACACTTGAAGCCTACGTTAAATTTCATAGCCACAATTCAAAAATCAAAAATGTAGAAGCGAAATAAGATGACCAGCCAAAGTGCAATTGAGCAAACATTAAACTGGGTTGATAAAGTTATCATTGGTGAGAATTTTTGCCCCTTTGCGCGAAAAGAAAGGGAAAGTGATCGCATCCGAACTGTTGTCACGGAAGAAACTGACAACGCACAGATTCTTCAAGCCTTACTCGACGAAATGGAATTGCTTGAAAACAAAAGTGAGATTGAAACGACGCTGTTGATTATTAATAAGGGTGTAAAAGATTTCTTCGATTATTTGGACCTTGTTGATTTAGCCAACCGCTTAATTAAACAAGAGGATTTTGAAGGTATTTTCCAGTTAGCCACCTTCCATCCTGATTATTTATTCGCAGACGCGCCAGCAGATGCAACAAGTCATTTTACCAATCGTTCACCATTTCCAATGTTGCATATTATTCGAGAAGAAAGTTTAGAGAAGGCGCTAGAGACTTTTCCGAATCCTGAGAATATTCCCGTCCGCAACATAAAGCACGCCGAAAAATTAGGAAAAGCCTTCTTTCAAAAGCTACTTAGTCCAAATGACCAATCAAAGTAACGAAGGTCAGAAATCCAGTGACTTTGATCGAGTTGAGGTGTTTGAATTTCGCTCTATAGGTCTTATTTCAACCCCCTTCAACCAAAAGTTTGGGATCCCAAGACAGTCTCAGTCGTTAAGCAAAGCAAAGGGTCTAATTAAGTTTTCAGCTGATATAAACCCACAGAACGCATGTCGAGGTTTGGATGCTTTTTCGCACTTGTGGATTAGCTTTATATTCCATAAAAATAAAACGGGTGCTTGGAAAGACACGGTCCGACCGCCAAGGTTGGGCGGCAATGAGAAGGTAGGCGTTTTTGCAAGTAGAAGTACTTTCAGACCTAATCCACTAGGGCTTTCGGTAGTCAAAAATCTAGGCTTGAATGCAAATAATGAATTGGTAGTTGAAGGTGTCGATATGCTCGACAAAACCCCTATTATCGATATTAAACCTTATATCGAATATGCAGATAGCATCCCAAATGCCCACTCCGGCTTTGCGCAATGCGCGCCTGAAATAAGCATGGAACTTGAGTATTCAACAGCAGCAAAAGCTAAGATTCACTCATTGGCACAAGTCTACTCAGATTTTGAAGCACTACTGATCAACATTTTGGAACAAGACCCGCGTCCCGCTTACAAAAGTGACAAACTAGATGACAAAGTATATTCAGTTTTAATTTATAACTGCGATGTAAGGTGGCAAGTACGGGACAATATAAACTTCATCATTGATATTGAGGTGGCTTAGCTAATTTTTGCCGTAAGGAGTGATGAATCGAAAACGAAGTCACAAGCTTGGCTGAAATAGTGAAATAAATAAAACTTTCTGCATTTTCTGCTTTGTTGCCACTCTGTCCACTGCTAAACTCACCGATTACATTTAATTTAGTCTCTGACATCGTTAGAAAAAACTTCAAGGTCACAGAAACACCATGCGTACCTCTCAATATTTACTTGCTACTCAGAAAGAAACACCAGCTGAAGCTGAAGTCATTAGTCATCAACTCATGCTGCGTGCCGGCATGGTTCGTAAGCTTGCCTCTGGCTTATACAACTGGCTTCCGACCGGATTGAGAGTCTTGAATAAAGTTGCCGCGATTGTCAGAGATGAGATGAATAAAGCGGGTGCGATCGAAATTTCGATGCCCGTTGTGCAGCCTGGAGATTTATGGGAAGAATCAGGTCGCTGGGAAGACTATGGTCCTGAATTACTGCGAATTAAAGACCGTCAGAATAGAGACTTTGTATTAGGTCCAACTCACGAAGAAGTTGTGACCAGCTTGGTGAAGAATGAAGTGAGCAGTTACAAACAATTGCCACTTAACCTATACCAAATTCAAACCAAATTTCGTGATGAAATGCGCCCTAGGTTCGGTATCATGCGTAGTCGAGAATTCATTATGAAAGATGCCTACTCTTTCCATATTGATGCGCAAAGTCTCGACGAAACCTACCAAGTGATGCATCAAGCATATTGTAATATTTTCGAACGTATTGGCTTGGGATATCGTCCCGTCATTGCAGACTCTGGCTCGATTGGCGGTGCGGTATCTCATGAGTTTCACGTACTTGCTGACTCTGGAGAAGATGATATCGCCTACAGTGATACCTCTGATTACGCAGCAAACGTAGAATTAGCAGAGGCAGTGGCTTTAGGTGAAGCTGCTGAAGGCTCTGCACCACTTACTTTAGTTGATACACCTGACGCTAAAACGATTCCTAAAGTGGCTGCTTTACTTGGTTGTGATGTGAAACAGACAGTGAAAACATTGATTGTAAAAGCTGATGAAGAATCTGAACATGAATTCGTCGCTCTTATATTGCGTGGTGATCACAACTTAAATGAAATAAAGGCTGAAAAACTAACGCTTGTTGCATCCCCACTGCAGATGGCGGACGAAGCTGCTGTAAAAGCAAAATTAAATTGTGGCTTTGGCTCCCTAGGTCCAGTAGATCTCGGAATTCCTGTTATAGTTGACCGCAGTGCGCATACAAGTTCTGACTTTGTCTGTGGCGCGAATCAGGAAGCTAAACACTTTACCGGAGCAAACTGGCAAAGAGACGTGAAGGAGTTCGATGTTGCAGATTTGCGCAACGTGATAGCAGGCGACCCATCACCTGATGGCCAAGGTACTTTAGCAATCACCAAAGGCATAGAAGTTGGCCACATATTCCAACTGGGTGATAAATACTCTAAAGCGATGAATTGCGGCGTGTTAACTGAAACTGGTAAGCATGATGTGCTGCAAATGGGTTGCTACGGCATTGGTGTGACACGAATTGTTGCTGCTGCTATAGAGCAGAATCATGATAAATACGGGATTATCTGGCCAGAAAGTATTGCGCCATTCAGTGTCGTCATAATTCCTATGAATATGCACAAATCTCCACGCATCAAAGAAGTTGCTGAAAAACTATACAAAGACATATCTGACGCGGGTATCGAGGTCTTATTTGACGATAGAAAAGAACGTCCAGGTGTTATGTTTAATGATATGGAATTGATTGGCATACCTAATAGCATTGTAATTGGCGAGCGTAATCTAGATAATCAGCAGGTAGAAGTAAAAAATAGAAAATCGGGTGAAAAAAGCTTGTTAGACGTCGATAGCGTGCTTGAGTACATCAAAAATTTAGGCTAAACGTTTTATGAATTGCAACTTATGAAGATCAGCTTATGAAGATCACTTTTTGTGGAGTTCGCGGCTCTACCCCAGCACCCGGCGCCGAATTCGTGCGTTATGGTGGCAACACTGCATGTGTGCATGTCGAACTCGACGATGCTACTGATATCGTGCTGGATGCAGGAACTGGTATACGCGAACTCGGCAAAAAATTAGCAGGCAAAAAAACACCTGTGTATATTCTTCTGAGTCACAATCATTGGGATCATATCCAAGGATTCCCCTTCTTCATTCCTATATACCAACCAAATCGCGACATTATTATCACGCCTGGACTCACTGACTTGAAGCAACCAGAGGCCGTTTTAGATCAAATGACAGGTTCTTACTTCCCTGTGCATAAAAATGATCTTGCAGCGTCAATAAGAGTCGAACCTCGTGCTGTTCCAGCAGATAAAGATGAGGATGATGAATGGTACGTTAGTAATGCACTTGTTGGACGATTGAAGATGAATCATCCTGGCGGTGGCAGTTGTTATACCATCAAAGAGAATGGGCATAAGTTAGCGTATATCACGGACAATGAGTTATATCCTCCATACCGAAAACAAACTGATTTTATGGAGTTTGTGCAATTTGCGAAAGGTGCTGATATTTTAATTCACGACGCTCAATATTTAGTGTCTGACATGCCAGCAAAATCAGGTTGGGGCCATAGTGTTGCTGAAGAAGCAGTCAAATTGGCCATGGCCTGTAATGTGAAACAACTCGCACTCTACAGTCACGATCCTGAACGAACTGACGATGATATCGACGAAATTATCGCTCATTGCAACTCGGTTATTGAACAAGGTGGCATGGATTTGATTTGTTTTGGCGCTAGAGAAGGCCAAACCATCGTACTGTAAGCAATTTCAGTGTATCATTTCGGAAAAATAAATCCGAAAAGGCCTTCCGTTTGAATCTAGTTCGTACATCACTTCTTTGTTCACTTGTTTATAGTCTCACTTTTACAAACCTCTTACTCGCTCAAGAAGCTAATAAAGAGACGATTCAGGAAGCTACGCAAAAACCTAAGCAAGATAACACTCCCCCACCAATAAACGACCCTGGCTTACTAATGTCTGTAAAACAAGTAGTCAGAGAGGCCAATGATAGTAAGCAAACCACAGTCTCTATTCTCGACAAACGTGTAAAAAGCGTTAAAGAATCGAACGTAAATCCATTTTCGATCTCGCAATACAGACAAAACTACCTGTTGCCGGCTACTTATATAAAAGCACCGAATCCAATCAGTGTTGATGGTTTAACGGAAGAAACCATAGATAAATTCGAGGCGAAATACCAAATTAGTGTGAATATGCCTCTATATCTGCAAGATGATGATGCTAGTGGCGTGTTCTTCGGAATGACATTAGTCTCGTTTTGGCAAGTATATAATGATGAAACCTCAAAACCGTTTCGAGAAAATAATTATGAGCCAGAAGTATATTACCAATGGCAAACGGACTGGGATATTCTCGGGTATCGGTTTAATCAGTTTAATATTGGTTTGAACCATCAATCAAATGGACAAAGTGGCCTCAAATCAAGAAGCTGGAACCGAATATATGCGACGGCTATTTTTAGTGACATCAACTCATTTTACTACGTCAAAACTTGGGTCAGATTACCGGAGGAAGATAAAGCGTTCGAGCTAGATCCAACAGGTGACGACAATCCAGATATCACAGACTATATCGGTCGCGCTGAGTTTGGCTATGGCTTCGATTTTGGCAAGGTAAATATTTTAGCCAAAATAACGAACAACCTCTCCTTTGACAAGAACCGTGGAAGCATTGAACTGAATTTGACTTACCCTATTAATAAAAGATATGACTGGTTGTTACAGTACTTCAATGGTTACGGTGACTCGCTCATTGATTACAACAGACATCAACAGCGCATTGGCCTTGGCATTCAATTAAAATTATTTTAAGTAATTTTGATCTTTGCTGATTGCTGAATAATAGAAACACAATTTATGAAATATTCGAATACAATCGACTTAGTCAATCCAGAAGAAAGTCATTCTGATTTTAAACGCTGGACTGGGCATGGTTTGGTAAGTTTAGGTCTTGTAAACCCAAAGTCTGCCACTAATGTTGCATCCATACTCCGTGCTTGCGGTTGCTATGGTGCGAGTGCCGTCTTTTATACAGGTCAACGGTTTGGCTATGCTAAAGATTTTAATGCTGACACCAAACGTATGCGCCACATCATTCCAACTATCGGTGTTGACGATCTCTTAAGCATTGCTCCTAAAGGGGCAAGCAAAGTCGTTATCGAACTAGTTGAAGGGGCAATACCACTGCCTGAGTTTGAGCATCCTGAGAACGCTTTCTATATTTTCGGTCCTGAAGATGCTTCTGTGCCTGAAGATATAGTCAAAGCTTGTGACCACGTTGTATATATTCCCACCCGCAACAGCATGAACTTAGCAGCAACTGCAAATGTAGTGTTGTATGACCGCATGGCAAAAAGTGATTACTCAGCTGGAAATGAATTGATTAAAAAGAGTCGTGATAACAATAATAATATTAAAATCGACAACTAGTAAAAACTCTTATATTTTTCAATTGTGAACTAGATCATGCTGAGGTAACAAATGAGCGACCATCGTCACTATCAAGATTACATGCTGCATAAATTAGAAACGTCACTGGATTATCCCTTTGGTGCTGACGTGAGTGTGTTCAAAGTGAAAGGTAAAATGTTCGCAACACTAGCCTTAGGCAGCGGCAACGAAAAGGGCACAGATAGCAAAATGGCAGGTCATTACTGCATGAATTTGAAATGTGATCCTGACGAAGCCATGATATTGCGAGATATTTTCCCATCTGTGATCCCTGGATATCATATGAACAAGGCACAATGGAATACCATCATTCTCGACGGCTCAATACCTCAAGGCGAAGTTGAGCGCATGATTGATAATTCTTATATGTTAGTGGTCAGTAAAATGACGAAGAAAGAGCAAGCCTCTATTTTGTTGCATTTGTAGTCTAATCTAATATAAAACTTCTTTTTTTAAATTGGTTGTGTTTTTATACCGCCAGTTTCATTAAATTCAAAAATAGGCGCTGAGCGCGGTCATTCATTTTACCTATGGCAACCGCGGCGCAACTCAGGAGACCTTATGCGTTATAACAAGCAAACTGCTGCCGTAAAAAACTTTGATCGATGGATCAGAAACGATTTCAAACAACTCAACACGCAATTAGAAGAAATTTACTTTGCCCAGAGTGATCGCAGCGATGTTAACTTCCAAACTTATATTACCAAACCTTTAACCGAAGAATTGACTGAAACAGGTCGAGCTTATATTGCTGAGCTATTGAAAGAGGGCAATACAGACTCAGGCTTTGATTCGGGTTTTGATTTATTGGGTAATGTCGGTTTATATATGGCAGCATGCCGCCGACATGAAATCACAGAGCCAAGCAGGGAAACTAAATCGCCCCTCATCGAAGCATCTGCTTTGGCGATGCAAATAGGTGCCTCATTGGGAGTAACCCCGCGCTTTTCGACAAGCCACTTAACAACGCATAATTCTGCTATCAATGGTTTGTACAAGAGTTTTACCTCATTGAAAGACGAGATACTATTTCTTGATTACAATACCCGTGGCATTTTAGCTTATATGCGCACTGCCGATGCTCTATTAAAAATACTACCAATGGGGATTTCTCACTCACTCGCTGGTGATATGTTGCAGGTAGCGAAGCAAGGTTTACAAGATGTCATTAAGTACAATGATGCCTTATTCAATGAATTAAGTGTAGAGCGTTTCTTCCACTGTGTTCGTCCCTACTACAAACCTTATAGAGTTGGCCAAAATGAATATAGAGGCGCTAACGCAGGTGATTTTGCTGGCATCAACGTTATTGATTTACTACTTGGCGTCTGCCAAGGTGATGACCCTTACTATTCACAAATTTTAGTCGATAAATTCTTATTTATGTTGCCTGAAGAACAAGCAACATTGCGGGATTGTATGAGACGTGAAAGCTTATTAGACTCATTGTTGAGCGTACCTGCTGAACAAACGAGTAGCCCTTGGTTTAAAACCAATGCAGCCTTATTTTTAGAAGTACTTGAACTGCATGGCTACGCAGCAAGTCAACACCACAATCAATTGGTAGAGCGCTTCATTGCTCAAATGGCTAAGAGTGAAACTCAGCAAGCACTTAATAAAATAACGGCAAGTGGACCACCACTTCCTGTATTATTGCGTTCACTTGAAAAGTTAAAGGATTTGCGTTGTGCGACTGAGCGTGACGATATTCCTAGCCGCTTCTCAGATGTTCAGCAATTGAAAGAGCGATTGTCATAAGCTGCTAATAACTATTTAAAAAGCAGCTAGTCGAATTGAAATCCTCTCTCCAAGGTCGGCTTTATGGCCGGCTGCTTTTAGACTCAACACCTTAGCGGTACTGGCGATTTCAGTAATTGAATAATGCGACCATCCATCGCAAATAATATATCTACAGAGTCTCCGGCATGTAGCTCACTATCAATGCGCTGCATGTCATTCAGCACAGCGAGCAATTCATCGCTTATTTGCACTAGCTCATTGCGACACGTAGCCAATGACCAACCATTATCTGTCACCCTCAATGTAGCGGATGTTTTATGATGAGCGCTCAAAGTTCCTTGTTGTTGCAGGAAATCTTTATAAGCTGCGTCATATTGCAAACGAATTTTATCACTCGCCAACTCCTCAGGTATTGAGAAACTATGAATTTGCACACTTGTATAAGCTTCCTGATTGAAGCCACCTTGATCGAGCTTATACTGACCTACCCACACCACCGCAACAAGCGCGACTAATGCTGTGGCAGCAAGCAATGACGTTGACCTATTTGCCCAACGTTTAAGTTGATTCGAAAATGAATTTGCCGCTAACTCTTCTTTTTTTGCCGCTAGCATCACGTTGCGTCGAATAGATTTGGGAGAAGACTGACTTTGCTTTTCGTTGTTATAAAGCGCCGATAAGGCTTCTTCAGTGCCTGAGTTCGCATCTGCTGCTTTCTTTGGATCAGTCACGATATTTCTCCAAGTGTTTTTTCAAGGCTTGTTTGGCATAGCGAATACGGCTTTTCACTGTTTCTGTCTCCGAAGCAGTTAGTTGACTAATTTCAGCAAGTGAAAACCCTTCTTGCTGCAAACAAAAAGCCTCTTTTTGAGAAAAGGGTAAGGAAATTAGTGCGATATTGAATTGCTTGACGATGGAAGATTTAGAGTCACGTTGTGACAATAGTTCGACATCCGTGAGAATTGCACTGTTTTCTTGCGCTGAAGACGAAATACCTGAATTGTTTGATGACGTGCTTTCCGAAGTGGTGCCTTCTGTTTGCTCTTCAAACAACTCTTGAAAGCGCCCAGCTTTGCGAAATTCATCAATCAAACAACGTCTAGCAATAGTGAAAAGCCAAGATTTGAATGAGCCTTGGTCACGATACAAATGTGTTTTTTCTATCACTTTCAACCAAGTCAACTGCGCCACTTCTTGAGCTAACTCTTTGTCGGTGAGTGAAAGTAAAAAATGGTAAAGGTCACGTTCACAATTATCATAAAGCTGAGCCAGAACGTGACTTTCCTTTTTTGCAGCGTATCGCAGAATGAGCGTTTCATTGCTCATTCTAGCGACTGATGAACCTACAAATAGGTTCTTTAAACTCAAAGAAATGCTCACAAAATTCCTAGGCTAGCTCGATAACTTAAATTCTAGCATAACACTCAAGCCTTCTTGCACCACAGATTTTCCATCTTCTCTCTTTGCTTGATATTTCCAACGTTGTAAGGCACGCTTTGCCGCTCGGTCAAAGGTTCTCTTTGGCTCTGAGTCAGTGACAACAACATCCCTAACAGATCCACTTTCATCAATGCTAAAGCTAAGTTCAACCCAACCTTCAATACCATCTCTAGCTGCACTCTCTGGGTATTGTGGGTCGATACGAACGATCGGTCTAGCATCTGAGGCCATATTAAATATACCCGTATTCTCATCTGTCGTTACCGGCTCAATACCAGTTAGGCCTGGTTCCTCGAAACCTATGCCTGTAATGGGATCAATAGGTAAAGTATCACGTGATACATCTGGTGGTGTGAGCACAGGCGGAGGTGGCTCAATTTCGCGACGAGTACTTCTAATTGTTTCGTCTTTTTCTTCGTAAATAGATGAAATCAAAGGAATGGGCTCTACTTTTACTACTTCTACATCGTTATTGGAGATGAGCTCATGCATAAGCACAAAAATACCAAAAGTAGCGATCCCGCCTAAGGCAATGGATGCAGCTATTCTTGGTAAACCTATTGAGGGCGTATTGATTCCCGCTGTCGAACTAGCACTAGACGATTGTTGCTGCTGACTTTTAACTGCTGATTGATGACTTGTTTGCATAGAAATTCTCCCGTTTGCTATGACCTTTTCGTTACTGTCATTGAACTAACGCGGGAGAATTTCAGATAGGGTTAAAATAAATTAATTATTTATTAACTATTTATTTATGAACTACTTATTAATCTAGAGTTTTAATTTATTCCCATTCAATTGTCGCTGGCGGTTTACCTGAAATATCGTAAACAACACGCGAGATACCGTCGACTTCATTGATAATTCGATTGGATACTTTCCCTAAGAAATCATAAGGTAAATGTGCCCAATGAGCCGTCATAAAATCAATGGTTTCAACTGCTCGCAAAGAAACAACCCAATCATACTTGCGCATATCACCCATTACACCGACTGATTTCACTGGTAGGAAAACGGTAAATGCTTGGCTTACCTTTTGATATAAATCGGCAGCATGCAGCTCTTCAATGAAAATAGCATCGGCACGACGAAGTAAGTCGCAATATTCTTTTTTGATTTCGCCAAGAACACGCACGCCCAAGCCTGGCCCAGGGAATGGATGTCTGAACAACATGTCGTATGGCAAGCCTAGCTCTAAGCCGATTTTACGCACTTCATCTTTGAATAATTCACGTAATGGCTCGACCAAGCCCATGTTCATATCATCAGGCAAGCCGCCTACGTTGTGATGTGACTTGATGACATGTGCTTTACCCGTTGCTGAGCCCGCTGATTCAATAACATCAGGATAAATAGTGCCTTGTCCCAGCCATTTAGCGTTGGCTAATTTGTGCGACTCTTCATCGAAAACTTTAACAAATTCGCCACCAATAACTTTACGTTTCGCCTCAGGCTCATCGACGCCAGATAGTGCGTCTAAGAAGCGCTCTTCCGCATCTACTTTGATGATATTCAAACCGAATTTATCACCAAACATTTCCATTACTTGCTCACCTTCGTGTAAACGAAGTAAGCCGTTATCAACAAAAACGCAGGTTAAGTTTTTACCAATTGCACGGTGCAATAGCATCGCAGTAACAGATGAGTCGACGCCACCTGATAAACCTAAGATAACCTCATCGTCACCTACTTTTTCTTTGATACGCTCAATTGCATCTTCAATAATTGAGGCCGGTGTCCATAAAGCTTCCAGTTTACAAATATCAAAAGCGAAGCGTTTAAGTAACTCTAAGCCTTGTTTTGTGTGTGTTACTTCCGGATGAAATTGCACACCGTAAAAATTCTTTTCTACATTGGCCATAGCGGCATGTGGGCAACTCGGTGTCTGAGCGATAGTCGAAAAACTAGCAGGCACCTTACTCACTTTATCACCGTGACTCATCCAAACATCAAGAAGTGCGTTTCCGTTATGATTTGTCTCATCCAAAATGCCGTCGAACAAATTGGAAGCAGAAAGCACTTCTACTTGAGCATAACCAAACTCACGAATATTGGAGCCTTGAACCGAACCACCTAGTTGATGTGCCATGGTTTGCATGCCATAACAAATACCCAAGATAGGTACGCCAGCATTAAATACATATTGAGGTGCACGTGGTGAACCCATTTCCGTCACAGATTCTGGACCACCCGATAGTATAATACCGTCTGGCGCAAAGTTACGGATCTGATCTTCGGTCACATCCCATGCCCATAATTCACAATAAACGCCGATTTCGCGGATACGTCTTGCGATCAATTGAGTGTATTGAGATCCAAAATCAAGGATAAGGATTTTCTGACTATGTATGTTTGCAGACATTGGTTTACCTAAAAATAGTTTTACCTAAATATAAAAATGAAAAAGGGCTGAGAAATGTCGAATAATAATCGACATCAGCCCTTTGGAAACGTCTTTGGTTTACCCTAAACGGTAATTTGGAGCTTCTTTAGTAATGCTTACATCATGTACGTGAGATTCACCCATTCCCGCTGCCGTTACTTTAACAAACATTGGTTTTGTGCGTAGCTCTTCTATATTTGCACAACCCGTTAATCCCATCGCTGAGCGCAATCCGCCTAACTGTTGGTGAATAATAGTTGAAATAGGCCCCTTATATGCAACACGCCCTTCAATGCCCTCTGGCACCAATTTCTCGGCATTGTTGCTATCTTGGAAGTAGCGATCTGATGAACCGTTGCTCTGATTCATAGCACCTAATGAGCCCATGCCTCGATATGATTTGTAATAGCGACCTTGGTATAGTTCAACTTCACCTGGTGCTTCTTCTGTTCCGGCCAACATACTGCCAACCATCACGCAACTCGCTCCGGCAGCAATGGCTTTTGCGATATCACCAGAGAAGCGAATCCCGCCATCTGCGATCACAGGAATGCCGGTGCCTTCGAGCGCTGCGACAGCATCTGAAACCGCAGTAATTTGAGGTACACCGCAACCAGTAACAATTCGCGTTGTACAAATTGAACCAGGGCCGATGCCTACTTTAACTGCGTCAACACCTGCATCGGCAAGTGCTTTCGCGCCCTCACCTGTTGCAACGTTGCCAGCAATTATTTGAATATTTGGATAGTCACCACGTACTTTCGCTACACGGTCAATCACGCCTTGCGAGTGGCCATGTGAGGTGTCAATTAATAACACATCAACACCTGCATTCACTAATAACTGAATGCGTTCATCGGTGCCGGGTCCAACACTCACAGCGGCGCCAACACGCAAACGACCTTTTGCATCTTTACATGCATTGGGTTTGCTCTTGGCTTTTTGGAAATCTTTAACGGTAATCAAACCTGTTAATTTGAAAGCATCATCAACAACTAGAATTTTTTCAATTCGGTGTTCATGCATTAAGTCCATCACAACGTCAGGATTCGTATCTTCTTTGACAGTAACGAGCTTGTCTTTGGGCGTCATCACTTTGCTGATAGGCTGATCGAGACGGTTTTCGAAACGTAAATCACGGCCTGTCACCAAACCAATGAGATTATTTTCTTCGTCAACTACAGGGAAACCAGAGTAGCCTAATTGTTTGCTCAGGGCTTTAGTATCACCAATGGTTGCATCTTTACTCACCGTAACGGGATCAGATACAACACCACTTTCATACTTCTTCACTTGTAATACATGCGCAGCTTGATTTTCAGCTGTCATATTCTTGTGAATGAAACCAATCCCACCTTCTTGCGCTAAGGCAATGGCAAGACGCGCTTCAGTAACGGTATCCATAGCAGCTGAAATTAACGGCATATTCAACGTAACATCACGTGTGAGACGTGTTTTTAAGTCGGCAGTATGGGGTAAAACGGTGGAGTGACCGGGGACAAGCAGAACGTCATCAAAAGTTAACGCTTCTTTAGCAATTCGTAACATGCAAATAACACCTTAAGGCAGTGGTTAATTGCGGTGCAATTGTAGTGTTTTTTTGTATTTAGGTAAACTATAATTCGCGCACAAATGAATAAAAAAGCGAATTATGTTTTCTAGCTCACCAAAACAACCCAGTATTCTCTCAGTAACTCGATTAAACCGCCTTGCAAGACAGGTGTTGGAGTCGGAAATTGGACAAGTATGGGTGTCGGGTGAGTTATCCAATTTTGTAGCTGCAGCTTCAGGTCATTGGTATTTCACTTTGAAAGACAATAAAGCGCAGATTAAATCCGCGATGTTCAAAGGTGCTAACCGAAGTGTCAAATTTACACCAAAAGCGGGCGATAAGGTTGTTGTTCGCGGCAGCTTAAGCTTGTATGAAGCGAGGGGTGATTATCAGTTAATAGCAGAACACATGGAACCCGAGGGACTCGGGCAGTTAAAACAAGCTTACGAAGCCCTAAAAGCAAAATTATCGGCAGAAGGCTTGTTTGCTATGGAAGCGAAACAGGCTATTCCAACAAATGTAAAGCGCCTTGGCGTAGTGACATCCCCCACCGGCGCAGCTATTCACGACATACTTAATGTGTTGAAACGCCGTAACCCAAGCATTGAAGTCATTATTTACCCAAGTCTAGTACAAGGTGATACTGCAGCGAAAAGTGTTGCTGAACAGATCTATATTGCTAACAAGCGCAATGAAGTTGATTTACTGATTGTTGGACGCGGCGGAGGCTCCTTAGAGGATCTGTGGGCTTTTAACGAGGAAGTCGTCGCTTATGCGATATCTGAATCTGCACTTCCTATCGTTTCAGCAGTAGGTCATGAGGTTGACGTTACTATTGCTGACTATGTCGCCGATATGCGGGCGCCAACCCCTTCTGCAGCAGCTGAACTGGTGAGCTCCGATAAAAGCCAGCTTGAAAAACATATACAACAACAGCAACACCGTTTAGCACAGGTATTTCAACAACACTTAAAGCGTATTGAATACAAATTGCACTTGGTAGAATCCCGTCTCTCGAATGTGCATCCAGCCGTGCAAATTCGACAAGCGAACCAGCATGCCGATAATTTAAGTATGCGCTTGTCGCAATCAATGGCCGAGAAACTCAATAGAGCGAAGAACAAAGCTGAAAATATAAGCCTGCGTCTGCAACATGCCTCTCCGAGTAATGCGATTAAAGCAAAGCAGCAGCAGGTGCAACAATATAGTCGACAGTTGCAGTCTCTGCAGCAACGTCAGCTTTCTGATAAACGATATCAATTGCAACGCATAGCAGACATATTGAACTCAGTAAGCCCCTTATCAACATTATCTCGAGGTTACAGCATTGCCTTTAAAGATGACCAAGTTGTTCGCTCCGTCACTCAAGTCGAAAAAGGAGATGTCATAGAAACTCGTGTGAGCGATGGTAAGGTATTCGCCAAAGTAGAAAAAACTGAGTAAAAAGCGCCCTACTAAAACCATTTATACCACGACACACTTCGCGACATTTGCGACACCAAAAGTCTATTCAGGCGTCTGATTTCTTTACACTTTATTTACTTTTTATCTCTATTGATATCTGTTAATCTCTTGTTTGTATTAACATTAATCGCAAAGAAATTTTTAGTGAATTCTAGAAAAATCTTTCGAAATTTTAGCTCATTGAAATCACAGCTAAAGTATTAAAAGTAATAAGGAAAGCGCATGCCAAGGATGACAACAGGTTTGAGTATCCACTCTGAGCAAACCATGTTTCAGACATTGTTTTCTCGACCGGTGCAAGGAAACTCACAGAAGCGCGCTCAAGAAAAGACCCTCCAGCTCAAAAAACGCTTCGCTATGCTTTCCTTTTTCGACGCATGTTTTTACTCCATCGCATTTTGCCTGCTTCTAATCTCCCCTGTGAATGCAGAAAGCACAGTTAATAGTGACCTCAATCCGAAAATTAATATATACGCAGCGCATGTCACTGAAAACCTGGAAGCTTCTTGTCAATCAGAGTCTGTAAGCTTTTGCAGCATGAATGTGGTTACTCAATCAGAGTTGTTAAAGTCATTACTAAATAATGATATTACTGGGCAAATTTCTCAATCGATTGAAAATAGTGATTACGAAGTGTTAATTGGTAGCGCAGTAGTAACTAAAAAAGCAAACAGTGAATTGCTTCAAACCCTTGTCTTTGAGATATCTTCAATTTGGCGAGGCATCACCTTAGACGATGCTCAATTTTCAATAGCGATGGAAAAAGCCGATAAAAGTGAAAAGGAATTGATTGCTCAAGCGAGCCAGCACTTAATGCACCAATGGATTGAACAAGCAAACGCAAAAGAAATTTTTGGGGCTGATTACCTTTATCGTTTTCTTGGGGCTAGTGATTACAAGAACGAACTCAAAGTACCTGCTCAAATTGGTGATTTCGCTTTGAATCGTCAACACTTGTACAACGACCCAATGAAAGGCATGTTGTCACGCTATATCCACAAGGATTTTGAACTAGCCGTGTTTGATGTTTACGTATATCCACTCAAGAGCAACGACTCACTTGAAGTGCAAACGAAGAATGAGTTGCTAAGCGAGCAAGAGGATATTCGCTTACTTAGTAAAGCATTAGGTAAAGATTCGCTAAAGATGACAGAAGTTTATGAACTTAACGATTTAGAAGGCGCTAAGGACACCCGTGTGTTTGCATTTGAAGCGAGCCTGCAGACTTCTTCTGAACCGCTTTTTGCCACTCAATACGCTTTTGTGAAAAACGATAAAATAGTAAAGTTTAGTATCAATGCACCTGCACGGATAACGAATGGTTTAATTACTCAGGCCATTAAAGCGATTCAAGTCCCTGCTGAATCAGCTCTAATGAAACAAGTGCGCCATATCGAGCAATCGCCAACCGGCAATCGCTCAACTTCAGTCGCACCTTAATCACTTAAGTTTTACAAACACTTTATTGCCCTGCTGAGCTCTTGAGTTTGTACTTTTGCAACTAATGGCGCTAAAGTACTGAGTTACGACGTATGACAATTCGCAAGAGAGCGAACTTTTCGTAAAAGACATATTCGCACCAAAGATACTCGCAATCGACATACTCACAAAAGACATGCTTGTATAAGAAAAATAAAATTCACAAAAGAAGAATAAAATGATGAATAAAACAAAAATTTCTCTGTTAGCTTCCGTGGTCATTGCGCTTTGCGCAGGCTGCTCGCCAGCTAACACCGATACAAATAAAATGAGCGAAGCGAAGCTGAGTGCTGAAGATGCTAAAGCATTTTTGCAAAAAGTTGACCACGACATTACCCGCCTAGCAAAGCCTGCATCACATGCATCCTGGGCCTACTCAACAAATATCAATTATGACAACGCTCAAGTTGATGCATATTTAGGTGAGCAATTGTCAGTCATGTGGGCAAAATACGCAGTTGAAGCGGCTAAATTTAACGACGTAAAAGTTGATGCTGATACACGTAGACAGCTCAATTTATTGAAATCAGGTCTTGAAATTGCGCCGCCAGCAGATCCGGCAAAAGCAGAGCGTCTGGCAAGCATTGGCTCAGACTTAGCAGGCATGTATGGCGCTGGAAAATATTGCCGCAGCGAAAACGAGTGTTATTCATTGGTTGAAATGAGTGCAGAAATGGCTGTTAGCCGTGACCCTGCCATTATGCTTGAGTTTTGGAAGGGGTGGCGTGAAGTTTCCAAACCAATGAAAGAAATATTTACAGAGCAAGTTGGTATTGCAAATGAGGGCGCAAAAGAGCTTGGCTATGCCAACACATCTGAATTGTGGCGTGCTAAATACGACATGCCTGCAGAAGAGTTTCCAAAAGAACTAGACCGTTTATGGGGCCAAGTGCAGCCTTTCTATGAGTCTTTGCATTGCCATGTTAGAGCTGAGTTATCTGAGCACTATGGTGAAGATATTGTACCTTTAGATAAGCCAATTCCTGCGCACTTACTTGGCAATATGTGGGCGCAAAGTTGGGGCAACGTATACGACATCGTCAAACCAGAGCAGAAATTAAATGTTCCCGATGTGACGAAAGCTCTAGCTGAGCAAGGTTACGATGAAATTAAAATGGTTAAACAGGCTGAGAGTTTCTTCTCATCACTTGGTTTTGAACCTTTACCTGATACTTTCTACGAACGCTCAATGTTCACTAAACCTGAAGGCCGAGAAGTTCAGTGCCATGCTTCAGCTTGGGACTTAGATGAGAAAGACGATTTACGCATTAAAATGTGTATTCAAAAGACCGGAGAAGAGTTTAATGTGATCCACCACGAACTAGGTCACAACTATTATCAACGTGCCTACAAAGACCAACCATTGCTTTATAGAGGTTCTGCCAATAGCGGTTTCCATGAAGCCATTGGTGATACAATTGCCCTTTCGATCACACCAACTTACTTAAAACAAATTGGTTTAATTGATGAGATCCCAGATGAATCAAATGACATTGGCATGCTGTTAAAAGTAGCGTTAGATAAAATTGCCTTTATTCCATTTGGATTGATGGTCGATCAGTGGCGCTGGAAAGTATTGGCAGGTGAAATCACGCCTGAAGAATACAACACGCTATGGTGGGAACTTCGTGAAAAATATCAAGGCGTAGCCGCTCCAGTTGAGCGTTCAGCGGATGCTTTCGATCCGGGCGCGAAATACCACGTTCCTGCGAATGTTTCATATACTCGTTACTTCTTAGCTCACATTCTGCAATTCCAATTCCATCAAGCACTATGTGATATCGCAGGTAGTGAAGAAGCGCTTCACCGCTGCTCAATATATGGAAGCGAAAAAGCAGGTAAAGCACTGAATGAAATGCTGGAAATGGGACAAAGTAAACCATGGCAAGAAGCGATGACTGCGTTAACCGGTTCTCCGGATATGGATGCCTCAACGATTGAAGCATACTTTGCACCACTGAAAGTTTGGCTAGATAAACAAAACGAAGGTCGCAATTGTGGCTGGTAGGGCTCGTTTAGCATAAAATTAAAATGGCAGTTAAATAGAAGCGAAGGTCGTCTCAATACAGACGACCTTTTTGTTAATTAAACGATTGGAAAGAGAATGCTAGCCAAAAATCAATTTGCACTTAACAGTTTGTTTTTCATTGCGATCCTCTACACACTTCATTTCGCAAAGTCATTGTTAGTACCTTTGGTATTTACAGCCCTCATAGCCTTAATGCTAAGCCCAATCGTAAACCTTTTAAAGCGCTTGAAAGTCCCTAGAGTAGTATCCGCGGTTATTCTGTTGAGCCTTTTCCTAATGCCTTTCGCAGTGCTAACTGTGAACTTAGCTGAGCCGGTTCAAAAGTGGGCTAAGCTTATTCCAGAATTAACCACGAAATTAACGCTTCAGATTGAATCAGTGACTGAAGAGTTTGAGCGCAGTCAACAAGAATTAAAACCCAAAACTGAAGAAGAAAGTGGATTTTTTAGTTGGTTTACAAGCGATGACGAAGAGCCTGAGCCTAGCCCAAAGAACCCTAACGCTGTGACAGAAAAGCTAAAAGAGAGCGGAATCAATGCGATTACAAGCGTTTTTGTAGCTACGCCAGCGCTCTTGGCACAGGTTGTTACTGTAATAATTCTGATATTGTTTTTACTCATATTTTCCCCTGCCCTTTACTCAAGCTTTTTGTCAGGACTGAATACAGATGGAAATAAAGAAAAAGCCGTTCGTATTATTACGTCAATTCAAAAGCAACTATCTAGATACGTGCTAACAATGTCATTTATAAACCTGGGCCTTGGCATATGCACAGCGATAGGCTTGCACTTAGTTGGTTTGGAGGATGCTATTTTATGGGGCGCTATTGCAGGTTTGATGAACTTCATCCCCTATGTCGGCATGGTATTGAGCACTACAATTATTGCATTAGCGTCCAGTGTTCAATTTGGCTTTAATATCAGTATCCTTGCCCCTATCTCTATTTATCTTGGTATAAACGTCCTTGAATCACAATTTATAACGCCTTTAGTGATGGGCAGAAACATGAGAATTAACCCTCTTATTGTGATTGTTTGGCTCTTAATCTGGGGCTGGTTATGGGGCGTGGTAGGTTTATTATTAGCGGTGCCGATGTTAGTGAGCTTCAAGATCGCATTGCGCGAATTGGGGATATGGCAACAATGTTTAAGCGTCATTGAGAGTGGCTCGGTTCGGTAGATTGAATGTATGATCACCACTCGATACTAAAAACAGACTGAGTTGAGATGCGTAGCGTAGAGTTGAGTAGCGTAAAGTTGAGTTGAGTAGCGTAAAGTTGAGTAGCGTAGAGTTGATTTGAGCTGGGTTAGCTTGAGTGAATTGAGTCCATCCAAGTATTAGATAAATAGAGTAATAGCGCGTAGTTGCGGATAACTTTTTTAGTTACTATTCTTTATATTGAAAAATTAAAACAATAAAAGGCATTGATATGAACATTCACAAGTCGATAAAAACACTACCGCTTTTTATCTGTGCTATTGCACTTATAATTTCTTCAGGATGTTCTCAACAAGATGAATCAAACTACACAGCCAAAAACCGACTGCCTAATCAAGAGAAATTTAGACTCATATTTGGTGGAACAGATGTCGGAGGCATCATTGTTGATCGCGATGCTGACAAAATTAATATTGATTATTCTTTCAGTAATAATGGTCGTGGTGCAAGTAGCACGGAAACGTTGCAGCTTTCAGATACAGGGCTCCCTATTGACTGGCGTATTACTGGGAAAACTGTTTTTGGAAATGAAGTGAATGAACAGTTTAGCCTAATAGATGGTATGGCGAACTGGGAGAGCTCATCCGAAAGTGGCAGCGCCAAAGTCGAAAGTGGAGAAATATACATTGCACAAAACGCGAGTCCTTATGCCCTTTTCATTTATGCAAAGGCCTTATTAGAAAATACTAATCAGTCTCTATCTGCCCTCCCCTCTGGGGAACTAACAATCAAAAAAGTTCAAAGCCTAACTCTGCATGATGATAAGAATACAAAGGTCGAAGCGATTATCTATTCAATCAACGGAATTGAACTCGCCCCAAGCTACATTGCACTTGATCAAAATCAGCATCTGCTTGCTTATTTATCACCACGCGCTGTGATCGTTAAAGAAGGTTTAGAGCAACAAAGCAAAGTTTTAAGCGAATTAGCGGCTACATTAAACGCCAATCGTTTTGATAAAATTGCAAAGAAAGCAACGCACCAATTCGAGAAACCCGTGCGAATTAACAACGTTAGAATCTTTGACTCCATAAATAAACAACTTACTGCGCCGCAATCAGTGCTCATTGAGAAAAACAAGATTACCGCTATCGAATCAGTGCTTGATGAGCCTAAAGACGGAGAAGTTCTAATTGATGGTAATGGTGGCACATTGATCCCAGGCTTTTATGAAATGCATGGCCACATGAGTGATAACGATGCTCTTCTAAACGTGATGGCTGGCGTTACCTCAGTGAGAGACATGGGCAACGAAATCACGGTATTAGATTCCTTAATCGAAAAAATTGAGAATAAGCAAATTATAGGGCCTCGTATTACTAAAAGTGGTTTCATCGAAGGGAAAAGCGAGTTTTCTAATGCAACAGGTGAAATTGCATCTACGGAACAAGAAGCTGTTGATTTAGTGAACATGTACGGTGAAAAAGGTGGTTACTTCCAAATCAAAATTTACAGCTCAGTAAACGGTGAATGGGTTCCTGCTATGGCAAAAGCAGCCAAAGAACATGGAATGCGTGTAACTGGCCATATTCCTGCATTCTCAACTGTTGATGAAATGATTGCTGCTGGCTACGACGAAATTACTCACATAAATCAAGCGATGCTCAGTTGGGTGCTCGACCGTGAGGAAGATACACGCACTTTGTACCGCATTACGGGAATGAAACGCTTTGTCGATTTAGATCTGAACAGCGAAAAAGTACAAAATACCTTAAACACAATGGTAGAGAAGAATATCGCTGTCGACCCAACTATGGTGATACATGAATTTGGTTTAACAGCCAGAAATGGCGCGACCCGCATTGGTACTCAAGACTACATCAATAATATGCCTGTAGGTGTTCAACGAAATGCAAAAGTCGCCTTGTTAAATGTTGCCGATAATGATGAAGACGAAGCTTACCGTTTGGCCTTTGACAAAATCATAGAGACACTTACATTGATGCATAACAAAGGGATTCTTCTCGTTCCAGGCACCGATTTAGGTGGTGCGTTTGAATTACATAGAGAATTAGAATTATTCAAAAAGCTAGGTATGACGAATGCCGAAGTGCTTAGCAGAGCGTCTTACGATATGGCCCATTACTTAGGATATGGCGAGCAACTGGGTAGTATAGAAGTTGGAAAACTAGCTGACTTTTTCTTAGTGCCCGGCGACCCAATTTCAGACCTTCGTGCAATCAAAACAATATCAATGGTTGCGAAAGACGGTGCGATTTACTTCCCTAGTGAAGTTTATCCAGAGTTTGGAATTAAGCCTTTTGCGGTGGTTCCTAAGGTTGTTGATCGCGATTAAGGTTATAAGTTATTGCTGAACTGTTTATGTTTAAAATACTTCTTTAATCACGAAGAGTTCTTATTTCCAATATATTCTGCTATTTATTGATTATCATAATATTAATAGATAGTAATCTTGGGTATATCTAGCTGTCAGCAATTTTTACACTTTTCAACTAAGAAAAATTAAAACCCCATCTCAGTTTCCTAACCCACTTATAACCATAGATTTTTTAAACTGGAACGATAATTGCAAGCTTCATATTGAAATATAAATTTCGTGTTAACCCCACCAACTGTAGTCTGCATAAGTTAGATGGAATTAATTGCTGTCGAGAATATATGTTTTAATTTAACACTTTTTTATTAAGGTTAAGAAACAAACCATTCAAATAGGACGGAACGCTAATGTTATCAATTAAATCGTTTATAAAACTCTGCATAGTCATACCTCTAATATCACTTATGATATGCGGCACTGCATCGGCCGCTTATATAGTCGGCGGTGCGAGCACCACAATAACCTCAGGAAGTGGCTGCTGGGCTTGGGATCGAGAGTGTGTCGAAGATTTTCGGGCAGCTCTAGAAAATCCAGCTTATTTTGGGCCTGCTGGTATCGTAAATGAGACTATCACAACAACAACTCTATCAAGTGTAGTAAGCTCAACCTTGTCAGGTATCGATATGTTTATCGCACCATGGGTTTCTGATGCAGACGCTTCATTATTTTCAGCCGAAGTAGTGAGTTTCTTTCTCTCCGGAGGCGACCTATTTCTCTTACAAGACGACTCTTCTCATGATGGCTTAGGGGAAGCATTAGGTATAACTACCAGCATCAGTGATGGCTCTGTCTCCAACGGGGGCCCACCTTTATTTGACGGTCCCTTTGGTACAGCGTTTAACGTAGAACAGTTTTATTCTGTAGGCCAACTAAATGCAGGTGCAATATCCGCCTTAAACGGAACTATCGGCGGTATCAATACATCAGGTCAAGTAACTTCAGCTTTTTGGAATGCGGGTGATTACGCACCTGGAGCGGGACGATTATTCGTTATCGCAGATGTAGATATGATTGCAACAACAGACGGTTGTGGCGACCCAATTTGTGGCGGTGATTATACCAATTTGAACGACAATGCTATTTATGGTTTAAATACTTTTTCGTTTATTTCGGGTACTGCCCCCCCTGTACTCTCTGCGCCTAGTATGTTGTCGTTGTTTGGACTGGGGCTATTAATTTTTGCAGGCCGTCGTTCGTTTAAACGATAGGTTTTTGAGATTAAATGTTTGTTAGGAAAGGTAGCCATCGCTACCTTTTTTTTGCGACCGTAGACCCGTTTTATTATCTTGGTACATATAATATATTGATTTCTATTGGGGAGTCATCAACTTATAATAAACTGCGGGTTATTGTCGCTATATCAATTAGTAACGAGTGCTTCTCATTAATATTGACCCAATTCATGTTCAAGAAGAATAATATTTGCGGGTATGAAATGGTTACATTTCTGCCCGATGTTCGGGCCGAAAGGAAACCAAAAAGTAAAGACTCAACTACTTTTTCTTATGAAAAGTCATCAAACGCTTACGCTGTCTTTCTTGGGAAACGGTTAATTTATTCACCTTGCCTTCAAATGGGTTAGCCCCCTCTTTGAATTCAACTCTAATCGGCGTTCCCATGGTTTTTAAGGCTTTGCGATAATAATTCATAAGGTAGCGTTTGTATGAATCAGGCAAGTCCTTAACTTGGTTACCGTGGATCACAATCACAGGTGGGTTGTAGCCCCCAGCATGCGCATATTTCATCTTAACTCGACGCCCACGTATTAGCGGTGGTTGGTGATCGGCTTGCGCCATTTCCATTATTTGCGTCAACATAGATGTATTAATACGCACTGTCGCCGAATTGTAAGCTTCTTGAACTGATTCGAACAAATGACCTACGCCAGTACCGTGCAATGCTGAAATAAAATGTAAGCGTGCAAAGTCAACAAAACCAAGACGTCTGTCTAGTTCGCGTTTAATTTCTTCCTTAACATGCTTTTCTAATCCATCCCACTTATTGACAGCTAACACCAACGAACGGCCTGAATTAAGTATAAACCCTAGAAGAGACAAATCTTGATCGCTGATACCCTCTGTTGCATCAATGACTAGCAATACAACATTCGACTCTTCAATCGCTTGTAGCGTTTTTATGATCGAGAATTTTTCGACTGTTTCAGATACTTTTCTGCGTCTTCTAACACCGGCAGTATCGATCAGGATATATTCACGATCGTCGCGCTGCATCGGGATAAAAATGCTATCGCGCGTAGTGCCAGGCTCATCATAAACAACTACCCGCTCTTCACCTAAAATTCGATTGGTTAAAGTAGACTTACCTACGTTAGGCTTACCCACTATTGCGAGTTTGATTGGTGAATTTTGTAAACGCTCTAACTTAGCTTCAGCATCCTCTTCGTCGTCATCTCTTTCATCTTCAACTATTTCCATATCCGGAAAGGACTTTTCAAGAGGACCTAGAACGTGCGTCATTAACTGCGACACGCCACGTCCGTGGGCAGCTGCGATTTGTAATACCTCTGCAAAACCTAATTTGTAGAAGTCAGCCGTTTCACTGTCACCGTCGATACCGTCGACTTTATTGGCGACTAGATATACGGATTTACTTTGTTTGCGTAAGTGCTCAGCAAGGCCGATATCATCGGGAGTGAGGCCAACTCTAGCATCTACCAAAAATAACACGACATCAGCTTCATCAATGGCTAATAATGACTGTTCTGCCATTGCTGCATCGATGCCTTCTTCATCGCCGGTTATACCGCCAGTGTCTACTACAATGAAATTTCGAGTTTCGAATTTCGCAGCGCCATATTTACGATCGCGCGTTAAACCCGGGAAGTCTGCAACTAGTGCATCACGGGTATTCGTTAATCGATTAAATAATGTTGATTTACCAACATTGGGTCGGCCAACTAAGGCCACTACAGGTAACATTTTTCGCCCTTAATAAAAAACGCCAATGGCATACCATTGGCGTGTATCGTAATCCTTTCTAACACGTTTTTCTTGCCTACTTCAGCCAAGTTGACAGCACATATGTACTGTCACTTTCTTCGCCCTCAAGCTATTTTTCTTGAGATATTGCTGCAAGCTTACCTTCTCTCGTTTTCACGTATAAGGTATTTCCGTCGCTGATAGGCCCAGTAAAGATAGCTTCATCTTCATCGTCATCGCCAACTTCTAGTTGAGCAACTAACTTGCCTTCTTCTTGTGTAAACCAATGAACAAAACCGTATTTGTCGCCGAGGACAACATGCTCTCCATGAGGAGTTGCCGAGGTGATGTTACGATCTTTTAAAGTCACATTAGACCATAATTCAACACCGCTACGTCGGTCAATTGCATACAAGTTACTGTTCGTATCAACAACAAATAAACGGTTGCCATCAATACTGATATTTCGATAAGAACCATATTCGCGAGTCCAAATAACTTGGCCGGTGCGAAGCTCTACAGCTGAAAGTGTGCCGTTGTATGAAATAACGAATACGTTACCACCAAATACAAGCGGTTTTACGTCAATATCAACTATACGTTCAAGCTCTGTTGCGCCTGATGGTGATGCAATTTGCGTTTCCCAAGCAACTAAACCTGTTTCGAGTATGCTTACCTGAAGCTTACCAGTTGGCGTTCCAACCAAAGCGCCACCGCTGTCAGCAGCTGGGGCAGATACACCTCGCAAGGTTAGTGGAGGAACGTCAGATTCTGTCATCCATTTTTGATTACCGTTCTCAGGGTTCAACGCGATTAAATGGCCGGATGTCGTATTGACTAAAACAACGCCGCCATCGACTGCTGGGGCAGAGATAACTTCTCCCTTAACACCCACTTTCCACTTTAATTCGCCCGTAGCTTCTTCAAGAGCATAAACACAACCGTCTTCAGTACCAAAGAACACAGACTGGTATGCAACTGACAAACCGCCTGAAATCTTTGCTGATACGGCGCGGTTAGAATACCAAAGTAAAGCTTTCTTAAGACTGTAATTCTCGTAATTTGCGAAGTCTTGCTCCCAAATTACTTTGCCTGTTTCAGGATTAACTGCAACGACAATGCCATCTCGGCTTGCTGCGAACACTTTGCCATATCCAACAGCTGGTGCTAGACGTGAATAATAGTCTTGAACACCATCCCCAACATCTAAGTCCCACTTAATACTCGGCTGAAAAGCAGCTTCAATTGGTTTTAAACGACGAACCTCTAATTCTTCATCATCGGTAAACCAATCCGAAACAGTGGCACAGCCACTTAGCGAAATAGCTAAAAATGCTATTAATAATGTATTTTTCACTGAGCAGCACCTGTCACTTCAGTAGCAGCGAAGTTTAAGTTACTTAGCTTCATTTCGACTATACGATTTAGCGGCTCTTCTGCTAATACCGCTGTATAAGCTTCTTTTGCTTTATCAAACTCTTTGGTTGCAACGTAGATATCGCCTTTGATCTCTTGAACTTGGTCGCTAAAAGAGGCACTAACAACAGAATCTAAAGTTTTAAGTGCGCCAGCGGTGTCACCTAATTTATTCTCAACACGAGCAAGACGAATCTTCGCCAAGTCAGCAATTGCATCACTTGGAGAGTTTTTAACCGCCATGTTAAGATGTGTTTTTGCCGCTTCAAAATCACTTTGTTCAACAGATTTTTGAGCTGCAACTAAGTTTGTAAGCACAGCGTATCCTGAATCTGAATTCTCTTTTGCGAAAGCAGTTGCTTTGCTTAATCCATCTTCTGAATCAATACCTTCAAGTGCACTTTGAAAGGCCATTGATTGTGTTTCTTTCGCTTCAATAACGCTATCGTTATATTTTTGCCAACCAAACAAACCAGCTAGACCAATGACTGCACCTACGATAATCGCAGTGCCATTTTCTTTCCAAAAGCCTTTAATTGCTTCTACTTGTTGTTCTTCGGTTTCGTAACGTTCCATTGAATTCCTCTGCGCTTACTGCATCTAACTGATTAATAAATAAATTTATTTGGCTAACTAAGTTTAAAAGTGTTTATAGCCATTCTGCTAAAGCAGATAACTCACTTAACAACAAACTCGCCTGCGGTTTATCTTGTTTTAAAAATTTCACCGAGACACTCGCGTTGGCAAGTTCGTCGTCTCCGATAATTAACGCAATAGCAGCTTGTGATGCTACCGCTTTTTTCATTTGTTTCTTAAAGTTACCACCACCGCAGTGCTGTTGCACCTTTACATTTGGTAGTTCATTTCTTATCTGTTCAGCAATTTTTGTTGCTTCTGACTCGGCGCTGTCACCCATTGGCATTAAATAAATATCAACTGGGTTGTTAGCGTAAAGCGACTCATCCAAACTTTCAACGAGCAAGACTAAACGCTCTAAGCCCATTGCAAAACCAACTGCGGGACTTGCTTTGCCACCCAATTGCTCAACGAGTCCATCGTACCTACCACCAGCACAAATCGTTCCTTGCGCTCCTAGAAGGCTGGTCACCCATTCAAACACAGTGCGATTATAATAATCTAAACCACGCACTAAACTTGGATTAACTGTGTATTGGATGCCTAAATTGTCTAAACGTTCACACAAAAGTGAAAAATGCGTTTTTGATTCATCGTCTAAGTGATCAATGAGCTTAGGCGCGTCTTTCACAATGGCTTGGACGTCTGGATTTTTGCTGTCCAGAACACGCAGTGGATTACTTAACATTCTGCGTTGGCTATCTTCGTCTAAGCTATCGTGGTGCTCTTGCAAATATGTCACTAGCAATTCTTTGTAGGCTGCTCTGGCTTCAGCGGAACCTAAAGAATTGATTTGTAGCTCAACTTTGTCTGCAATACCAAAAGCTTGCCACAAACGAGCTCCAATCAAAATCATTTCAACATCGATATCTGGACCAACTAGGCCATAAGCTTCAGCACCGAACTGGTGAAATTGACGATACCGACCTTTCTGCGGGCGCTCATGTCTGAACATCGGGCCCATGTACCAAAGTCGTTGTTGCTGATTATACAGCAATCCATGTTCATTTCCGGCTCTTACACAACAAGCTGTGCCCTCAGGACGCAGGGTTAAACTATCACCATTGCGATCTTCGAAAGTGTACATCTCTTTTTCAACGATATCGGTCACTTCACCAATCGAACGTTTGAATAGATCAGTACTTTCTACAATTGGCGTGCGAATCTCTTGGTAGCCATAGTTGGCAACAACTCGACGGATATTCGACTCGACAAACTGCCATATACCAGTTTGCGATGGTAAGCAGTCGTTCATACCTCTGATTGCTTGAATTGTCTTTGCCACGGTTGTCTCTGATTAATTAAATAAAGCGCGACATTATAAGGATTTTGTCGCGCTGGGTAAAATTTAGGAGGCCTATTTTTGCGTGTTTTACGAATTTATTTTCGCTTTAAGCGGGATTATTGAATTTAATTACTAATATCCGTAACTTTTATCCGGTTTTTCTCGTCTAACTGCGCTGCTTTTGCTCTGATGCGTTTTTCCAACTGCTCAACTAAATCATCGTTTGATAAACGTTCGCGTTGTCTTTGCCCATCTAAATAGAAACCACTCATGTTACGAGCACCTGTTAGGCCTAAATCAGAAACCTCAGCTTCACCTGGGCCATTAACGACGCAACCAATGATGGAAACATCCATTGGTGTAAGAATATCTTCTACCCGCTCTTCTAAAGCATTGACTGTTGAAATCACGTCGAACTCCTGACGTGAACAGCTTGGACAAGCAATAAAATTGATACCACGAGAGCGAATTCTCAAGGACTTTAATATGTCGAAACCTACTTTAATCTCTTCAACAGGATCCGCAGCAAGTGAAATTCTGATCGTATCGCCAATACCTTCAGCTAATAACATACCAAGACCTACGGCGCTTTTCACAGCACCGGAGCGGAATCCGCCTGCTTCTGTGATGCCTAAATGCAGAGGTTGTTGTATTTGTTTTGCCAGCAAGCGATAAGCACCGACCGCTAAAAATACGTCAGATGCTTTTACGCTGACTTTAAATTGATCGAAGTTAAGCTTATCCAGAATATCGACATGTCGCATTGCCGACTCTACGAGTGCTTCAGCATTTGGCTCTTTGTATTTCTCTTGAATTTCTTTCTCTAAAGAACCGCCATTTACGCCAATTCGAATAGGAATGTTTTTATCTTTAGCGCAATCAACGACAGCACGAACTCTGTCCATATTGCCAATGTTACCGGGGTTTATGCGCAAACAATCAACACCGTACTCAGCAACCTTTAAGGCAATTCTGTAATCAAAGTGAATATCGGCAATTAAAGGAATATTCACTTGTTCTTTAATTTTTTTGAACGCTTCTGCAGCATCCATTGTTGGAACTGAAACACGGACAATTTCTCCGCCCACGCCTTGTATACGCTTAATTTGTGCCACTGTCGCGTCAACGTCCAACGTATTAGTGTTGGTCATTGATTGCACAGCGATAGGCGCGCCATCACCAATGGGGACGTTGCCTACATTTATTCGAGTCGATTTACGACGAACAATTGGAGAATCGGAAAACATTAGTCACCTGTAACAGATAATTCGAATTTAATCGGAAAACCGCGTGGATATGATGATAAATCAACTGGCGTGCCAGCAAAGTCAATGTTGACATGTTCTGGCGGACACATATTCACGGAAATTGGCGGGGTGCCATCGACCGACATAACATAACCTTTCTTTTTAACCCCTACAGCCATGATTTCTTCATTTGCATCCGTCACACTCAGCCAGCAATCCTCTTTAAAGGTAAATACAAGATCAACATTACCATCAGCTTTAACCGTATACCCGTTTATGATTTGGCTACTTAAGTTAGCACTCGCATTATCTGCACTATCACTTTCTACAAAAGGATTATCGATGTCGGACAGTTCATCATCGCCCTGCTCTTCGGTAACATTGTCATTGACTGATATATCACCTTGAGCTTGATTTAAGCTAGTTGATGCCTTGTCCTGCCCAGAGTTCACTTTGCTTTGTGTATTTGTACTTTGCTGATTTTGGTTTTTAATGTCTTCTTCAGGAATAGCCAATTCAACAGGCAACTTCTCATTAGGAGTCATAACACTAACGGCTTCACCTTCGCTAATATCATTACCTTGGCTTTGTTCTGTTGCGTTCTCACTAAACAAATTTAATCTGTTTAATATCGACTTGTCTGATTGCTGATACCACCAAATGACCAATGAAGCGATCACAAGAAACACAATAAGGTAAGTCACCATCATCCAGCGATCATCATTTGCTTGTTTTGCAACGCGTTGAGAAAAGCTCTGTAACTTTGCCGATTGATTTTCATCTTGATGTAAAACATCAAAACTCTCTAACAAGGGTTCTGCCGGCATACCAAGTAACTTGGCGTAAATTCTCACATAACCTTTGGTGAAGGTCATCGAAACACCAGGTTTGTGAGTATCTGTTTCAATATCTTGAATGTTTCCCAAACGAAGGTGTAAACGATCAGCTACTTGCTGCTGCGTTAAACCCATCGCCTCTCGACCCTTCATCAATTGTTGACCAGGTGTAGCTTGCGTCGACTCTACTGTCGATTCTTCTTTTTTGCTATGTTCTTTAGTCATTACTCTTTGGGCCTTTTACTCGCAACTTCATCCCAATTTTTATATCGGATGGATCGTCAAGATTGTTCCATTTCATGAGGTGCTTCATTTTAACGTTATATCGAATGGATATGCGATACAAATTTTCTTTGGGTAAAACAGTATGATACCCATCTTCAGCGGCATCGGCCTCTTCTGGCTTTTGTGCTGTTGCATTGGCTTTATCTAAGGCCTCAGCAACAGCTACTTCGGGCTCTGCGTCTGTTACTTTATCTTCTATTGCTTTGTCAGCTGTGGCTAAGGAATCATTTACCTTTTTCACAGCGCCATCTATTGTTGCAGATGTTGCTGCCACTTCATCGTTTACGGCGGCTTCTTTATTTACGGCTGCTTCTTTATTTAGGGCAACTTTTGCACTTGCCACAGCCGCAGAACTTACACCATTAAACTCGGCTGCTAAAGCGGCTTCCAACTCGGCTTCTCTCTTCGCAATTTCGGCTGCAGTCAATGCTTCCGGCTCTGCATCATTAGCCTTAGTGGTATCGTTTACTGGTGAACTTGGCGCTTCAACAATGACTATTTTCTTGTCGCTATTACTAGTAGAGCTTTTCTCTTCAGTAACAGCTTTATCTGACTCGCTTGCGGCAGGTTTAGTTTCATCTGAATTAGCAGTTTCTGATTTAACTAATTCCGTATCATCCGTTGCTTTAGGCTCACTCGGCTCTGGCATCAGTATTTTCGTTTTCTTACTCACTTTTACCATTGCTGGCGTTGCGGCAGAGTCGCTCTCACTCTCACTGGCATTGTTGTCGGTAGTCTCTAAATTTTCATTTGTGACTGGAGCGACCACTCTGCGTTTGTTTGTTACTGTTGCGACAGGCTGAAATTTACCCATTTGTTTTTTGAATAAAGCCGTGTTTGGATGCTCAGGGAACATGCTCTTCATTAATTCCCCGTAACCCAAAGCCGCTTTAGTGTCACCTAAGCCACGTGCAATTTCATACGACAACCAAAGTGATTCTGGTGAAACGCGAGAAACACGATCGTATTTCCACAAGGTTTTCTTTGCTTCACCATAATTGCCTTCTTGCTTTTGCAACTGGGCTAATAAAAACAGACTCTTACCACGAGTTGGTTGGTGATTTAAGGCTGACTCGAAGAAACTGATGGCTTCATCAGTCTTGCCCTGATCAACGGCGCAAATCGCTAAATTCTCGTAAGTTTCAGCAGTTGAGACATAACTTTTGCTACTCACGGCCTTAAGGAAATAAGACTTCGCTTTTTCATAACGGCCCTGCTCACATAAGAAAGCGCCGTAGCTGTTGATGATATTTGGGTTCTCTGGTGCGAGTTTGAGTGCTTTTTGATAGTAGTCTTCGGCAAGCCCTAGCTCATCAACTTGCTGATAATAATAAGCCATTGCAAAATGCGCATCTGCCGACTTCGGCGCGAAGTTTAAAGCCTTGTCTAAGTTTGCTTTTGCCTGAGAAAAGTTACCATTACTTAAATAAGTGAGTCCTAAACTCACTCTGTTTTTCGCGGCAGCGTCTTTGTTGATAGCTTCAGCACCAGCAAAGTCTGGATCTCTTGGTTCTGTTACACAAGCACCTAAGAGTGTGCACAGAACAACAATAGCTAAGGATTTCTTCAACATGGCATTTCTCTTATATTTATTATTGTGTCATTTTTACCGAAATTGGTAAGCCATTCACCTGTTTTTTTAATAATCTTTTTGTTCTATCGACAACATCACCCACTAATTGACCGCAAGCCGCATCAATGTCTTCGCCACGGGTTTTCCTTATCACAACAGTATAATCATATTCCATGAGTACTTTTGCAAACCTATCCATTCTTGAATTGCTTGAACAAGTATAGGGTGAACCGGGATAAGGGTTAAATGGGATCAAATTGATCTTACATGGCGTATCTTTGAGCACCTTCGCTAATTCGTGTGCTTGGTCTGTGCTGTCGTTTATGTGATTCAACATAACATACTCAACCGTAACTTTGCCTTGATTCGCTTTAGATTTTGCTAAATAACGTCTTACACCAGCTAAAAAGACCTCAATTGGGTATTTTTTGTTTACCGGTACTATCTCATCGCGCAATTTATCATCAGGAGCATGCAGTGAAATTGCTAAAGCAACGTCAATTTGGTCGCCTAACATATCTAATGCTGGTACAACGCCTGAAGTACTCAAAGTCACTCGACGTTTAGATAAACCAAAACCAAAGTCATCCAGCATAATGCGCATTGCAGGCACTACGTTTTTTAGATTAAGTAATGGCTCGCCCATACCCATCATGACAACATTAGTAATAGGTCGTTGAGAAGTATCTTTTGATAGACCGATGAAGGTGGCAACTCGCCAAACTTGGCCAATAATCTCAGCGACCGATAGATTGCGATTGAAGCCTTGTTGAGCCGTTGAACAGAAGGTGCATTCCAAAGCACAACCGACTTGTGAAGAAACACAAAGTGTGGCGCGATCCGTTTCAGGGATCCAAACAGATTCAACTTCTTGACCGCCTTCTAGCAGTAACGCAAATTTGATTGTGCCATCGGATGCTTGCTGATGCTCTGAAATAACGGGAGCTTTGATTTCGCAGTTTTTCTTGAGTTTGGCGCGCAGATCTTTGTTCATGTTTGTCATTGCGTCAAAATCAGATTCACCCGCTTGGTAAATCCACTTCATCAACTGATCAGCTCGAAAGGGTTTCTCATTAATAGAGGCAAAATAATCACGCAAACCTTGGCGATCAAAATTCAATAAATTGACTTTTTTCACCTCTTTTGGAGCGACTGTGTTTACTTGGTTTACTGACATGTTTTTACCTTTATTACAAAAATTCTGAAGCGAGCTTAAGCTACCGCTTTTTTTACCTCACTAAGTATACGCAATTTTGCGTTAATCAGTGTGTTTAATATAACTAAAAAAGGGAGCCGAAGCTCCCTTAGTATAACACTTCGTTTGCTTAGCGTGTGCGTGGGCAAATTTCTTCGTCAGAGAAGAAGTACGCGATTTCGCGTGCAGCTGACTCTGGTGCATCTGAACCGTGACAAGCATTTTCGTCAATTGACTCAGCGTAATCAGCACGTAAAGTGCCTGCAGCCGCTTCAGCAGGGTTAGTAGCGCCCATGATTTCTCTGTTTTTAACTACAGCGTTATCGCCTTCAAGTACCTGGACCATTACTGGGCCAGATGTCATGAAGCTAACAAGAGCGCCAAAGAAAGGACGTTCGCTATGCTCAGCATAGAAACCTTCCGCTTGCTCTTTGCTCATGTGTACCATTTTTGAAGCAACGATGCGTAAGCCCGCGCTTTCAAAACGGTTGTAAATTGCGCCAATAACGTTTTTAGCTACTGCGTCAGGTTTGATAATCGAAAAAGTGCGTTCTAAAGCCATGGTTAATTCTTCCAGTTTACTGATTTTTTAAAATTCGCGCGATTATAAAGAAGATAAGCCCGAATGAATAGTCCTTATCAAAAATAGATACGGGTCTTGTCCTCCCAAGCGCTTTTGATTATCCAGTTTTTATTCAATTATCTAACAAATGAAAATAGTATATCCAGCTGAAAAATAACAAAATGGAGCAAATAGATACTTCAAAATAAAATAAACACCCCACTTAATCGCATAAAAATTCAATTCAAAAAACTATTCATTAATTATTTATTTAGTTGCGATAACGACGCACTTACTTTTGGCACTAATTTAATTGGGATTTGTAAATTATCTCTCGCCATATCTGTGATAGGCAGCTCGAAGTACTGATCTTTCAATGCCCACTTTGCATATTTTGCGTTTAATTTTCGGTACTTCAAGGTTGCTGTAATCGTCATTGGAGACTCAGCCCAAGCTGGTACCTCAAATGTATAATTGACAATATCTGACTCACCGGGCTCTATTACACGTTTAAATGAGCGCCCCACCATATTGAATAAATCGTGCTTCCATACATGCTCACCGAAACGATCTACAGGCTTCGAGCCATAAAAATAAGCATTTGCGTCTACTTCGTCATTTTCAAGGACATCGCCATTTTGATAAATGGATTTACCACTGGCATCGACCACAGAAAACGCCATCCAGACTTCATTAATATCAATCGTTCCTCCAGGAAAATTATGTCCAACGCCCACGTTACTCACAACAACATTAATGCTGGCTGTTTCCCCAAGGTAATAAAATGCTGGCGCTTCAGAACTATCTCTTAAAGATTCATCAATATGAAACTGAGAGTGAAACACATCAGTTCGTTTAGGAGGATCAATAGCAAGCCTGACTTTATTTGTTTTTAAGAATTGCTGAGTTTGTGAAAGTTGTTCGATGTCGCCTCGCATTGCAGGAATAAATGTATTAGCGCCAATAGACCTATGATTGCGGATCTGGCCTTTATTATTTGCCGATGGGTCACTCGCTGACACAAGTGGCATGTGGCAATCTTGGCAACGTGTATAGTCTTTTGTTGTGAATTCTGTTTCTTGTTGATGGGCGTATTGACTATTAGCCCATGCAGAATAGTCATCTTGCATTTTCACCCAGCCCCAATCATTCATATCTTCATCCATAAATTGGACGTGACAAGCAGCACACATTTTCGGCTCTTGCATTAACGGCTTAGCCATATCAGCAGCATGTTGAGAGGGGTCTATTTTTATTAGTCGTTCGTTTATCCATTGCAAAAATGGCGAATCACTTTCTGCAAAAAGGTAATCTGTAGCAGGTTCAAATGTAAAGCTCGCAACGCCCTTCTCGTGCACCAAAGAACTGATACCATGGCAACTCATGCAAGAAATTCCCTCCGCATGCGCCATCGTATTTGGAGTACCGCCATGCAAGCCCCCAGGCGTCAATTGTCCAGTGAGAAGCGCAATAGGGGCATGACAGCCCTCACAGTATCGTGTTGCCTCAATACCTTTATTATTGCTAAGTAAGTCAACGTTGGTTACATAACTTGGGTCCGCTGCTGCAAGTCGATGAATTGAAGATAACCACTGTTCGCCAATGTCTTGGTGACAAGAAATACACTTTGCTGAGTTGCCTATATCCTCAGCTCGCGCAAACTTACCATCAAATGTTTCGGTCTGGCTAGGTCTAAATGGGTGCTCACCATACGAGTAAGAATAAGGCGTGATTGCCGCTTGAGACTCTGCATTTTTTGGAGACTCAACAAAGGGTAGCACTAATGCAATAAGCACAATCAATAGCTGAAATGAGACATTTACCTTCACTAAAAATGGATTGTGTTGCTGAGTATGACTTGGAAATTTTCCCGCGTCGCTTTTTAACCTATTTTTAGGGAATGTCAGCAAATGCATAATGATATGTAAGACTAAAATCATTACGAATGAAAAAGAGGAATATAGGTGTAATTGACGGATCCATTTATTCGATTCCGTTTCGCCATTAACAGTGAGCCAATATGCGCTTGAAAAAATAGCGATACACATCAACAGTAATAATATTCCACTAAATATTATACTCGCGCGTCGAAAAGCGAGAGTGCGTTTGAAGTGAATATAAAAATAAGGAACACTGACGCAGGCAAAAATAAAACCTATAAGCACATGAGCTAGGGAGTTTATCTGAGTCCAAACAGAGTGCGAATCGACTAAAAATATGAGTAAACCGCTAATACACGCAGCAAGTAGAGTAGCATTCAGCCACTTTGCAATAACTTGTTCAGTACTTAGAAGATCATTGGAGATCATACTTTACCGTCCTATTTCTGCTACTAACCGTACGCAAACTTATTCCCTGAGACAAGGCTATAAGTTGTTCTAGCATTTCCGTTTTCTGAGCATTGAATGCTCTCTCAATTAAATTGGCTAATAGATTACGGAGCTTGTCATTAGATGCAAGGAATTCACTTGGAAAATGTCCTGCTACAAGCGTAATCTCTTCAATACTAAGTTTCTTTTGGAGCTCGAGTAAGCTTCCGAGCACAATCTCAGGTTCATGGTAAGCCGCTAACATCATCAACGTAAGTGCTTTTGATTTATTATTAACTAACTGAGGGCTTGTTAGGGTTTTATTTAAGAATAATTGGATTTCCGCCAAAACACTTTGTGAAAGCCCGTTTGTAAAAGAGTTTTTGCCTCGCTGAACTTCCCCCTTGAGCGACTCTTGCGAATTCAACGCAGAGTACCAGAGAGATAACAAAGCAATCTCTTGCTCTGTTTCTATATCTATTGCCAATATGTCAGGCCAGTTAAAATCAATCACATAAAGCCCATCGAAAAAGTAAGTTAAAGGGCTTTCAAAGCTTGTAGTCGTATGATCATAGCGTCCAAGCATTTTGACCATCAGCAAGGATTTATCTGACACCGAAAAACGTTTTAAAAATCGCTCAAAACTTGCTTTATGTAATAACAATGATAAATCGAAACTTGGATGAGTAAGGATACGTTCTAATATGTTCCGAGCCGATGGGGATGTTACGAAGGGTCGCATAGAAAGGAGCTCATTTGCCAACTCCACAACGGTTTCTATCGACTCACTTATCTCGCGTTCTGTATTTTGAATCAAGTTAATTTGCTCGCTCGAGGACAAGCCGATACTTGAACCGTCATATTGCATGGCAAACAACATAAAGGCCAACTGCACTTTACTTGATGAATGATTGGCATAGGCTTTTAGATGTTTTGCATGAATTCCGCGGTGCGATGCCAAACCAATTTGTGCTATCGCCACATCTTCATCTATTTCATGTAAGCTCTTTGAAGTATAAGCAGCATGAAAGGTAATTAACTGATTATCGATTTCATTTACAACATCAGCAGAGAAGGTCACAACATCAGCACTTTTCGCAATATAAGCTAAAGATTGCCAGTAGTTTGTTAAGCTAAGTCGATTGCGCAGCTCGTTTAGGCGCTCTTGGCTATTGCTATCAGTTAAACGCTCCATTGCCACCAGCGCTTTAGCGAGCATATTGGGCTCATTCTCTTCGCTTAAAGCTCTTTGAATTAATGGTATGGCACGAGCATCTTTTAGTTGTCCGAGCGTTTGTATAACGGCAGCGTTTAGCTTAGATCCACCGGATAACATTGATAGCAATAAGGGACTTGCTCTCTGATTTTCGGACTCCCCCATTGCAGCAAGAATACATTCTTTTGCCTTGAGGCTGGTGTCGTGCTTTTCTAGTGCTTGAATTAAAATGGGCAAAGCAGTTTGCTTTCTCACCAACACTGCCTCTTCTTCTAAGTAATAGTGCTCAAACACGCTCGCAATTTTACACATCAGCTCATGGTTTGAGTTTCTAAGTAAGGGTAGCATCCAATCTAAGCCTTGCTCATTTTCAGATAAATATTGATGGTAAATTATCTCGTCAATCATTTCCGTTTGTTCATGCCGGATAGCATTGAGCGCCATTAACTCGATAAGCTGATGCGTTCCGTTAGGCTTTATATTTGGCTCACTCATTACACTCGTAAATTTATTTTCTTCAGGACTAATTAACAGCATATGCCAAAGCCACAATTGTGTTTGTGGATGAAGCTCATTCCAAGATTGCTGAAGAAGTAACTTCAATGTTTGAAAATCTATTGCTAGCCTTGTAATGCGAGCTTTTTGTGTCGATGAATCAGAGTCTTTTGAAATTACTTTGGGCAGGTTTTCTTCGTACTTGTTGCGACTCAAGTCTGGCTTGTTGCTATTTCTTGCAAGCTTACTATCATTAATTTTAGGTAGTTCATTTATTGGATGAAAATCACCGGTATCTGCTAATGCAAAGTATAAATTTTTGTGTTTAACAGTATACTGGAAATATGAACCATCTCGTTTGATGACCTTCATTTGGTATGGCGGTTCTGCTGAAGTGGTTAGTACAACACGGTGATCGTGCTGAGAAAATGTAGACTGAGGATGTAGTTGTTGATAAACGCTGGTTTTACCGTCATTACTTTCTAGTGTGATTTTAGCATGCAACCAACTTGCTTGTTGTGGAAGCGAAATACCAACCCAGTTTAGATTAGGCTGAGTATTGAGCTTTAATAATCGAACACTGCCATTATTATTTGCGATGACGACTTCACTAACACCATCGTTGTCGATATCAATAGCAGCAACACCGCGACTAGATTGGCTTTGTAAATTAAGATCTTCACCAAGCCCTGAACTGGGTAGTCCCTTCGGTTTACCCCGCCAAAATATATGATTGTTTTGGCCCAAAATCACTTTTTTTGAATCCAAACTTGTTTTGTTCAATCCTGAAGCGACATAAATATCTGGATAACCATCCAAATTAAAATCACGTATTAACGGCGACCAATCGCTTCTATAAAGCGCTGTGGATTTGTCGATGTCGCTCGTTGCAGTATCATGCCAAATTTTAGTCTCATCATTCGTTCTAATCTTTAACAAATTCTTTGTACCTGCTGCTCTTGTAATATATACAAACTCTTCATTACTTCCTGAAAGAGAGGTGTCAGATACTAGTAATTCAGATTGAGCGAAACCCTGCATATTATCGATAGAAAACTGCATCAAATCACCGCTAGCTTCTTGAAACCCTTTTTTGGTTCCAATAAACAAGCGACTGCGTGAGTCGAAGGTATTCAAGACCAATAAATCTGGAAATTCATCATGATTTAAATTTACGCTGTTCGCTGCAATGGTGCGGCCTATGCCCGAATTTAGTACTTGATAATTATCACTCACTGAAAACTTAAGGGAGCCCTCGTTAAGTAACACTTTATTAGCGACTGAATCATATAATTCAGCACGAAACTCGGTGGTCGTTAAAGTATCAAATCCTTGAGTGGTTTGGACTGTCCTGCTACCTCTTTGATATTTAATAAAATGGCTCGAGTAAATGTCAATCTGACCGTCACCATCGATGTCGGTTAATAGTGCGTGCATGGGATAATCACTCGCATCAACTCCGAGTATTTTGACTGGTGGCGCAAATAAATCAGTGCTAGCAGAATTCACACTGGCATTGCTATAAAGGGTGTTTTCAAAAAGAAAATGACCTTCTGTGGTTGTTACGACAATATCGATATCAAGGTCATTGTCTAAATCGGCAGCAGCGCAATTTAGACTCTTGCCAGCCAAGGAAGAAAAGTGAGACGAGTCTGAGGCAACAAAACCCTTCCCCGATGCATTCAAGTACAGTTTGTTTTGCGCATTCACACTCCACCACGCACTTCTACCAAACTCCCTTTGTGAGCCTCCACCACCTATAGTAAAAATATCTTGAAATTGATCATTGTTTGCGTCGAGGATGCATACTGCGGCAGAAATACTTTCCTGGATACTTGAGATATTTTTAGAACGATAAAAGTGAAGAGAGGATATTCCGTACAATGCAGTAACATCTGTGAATGTTGGCACCTCACGGTCTTCAAGTGTCTCTGTAGTTATTCTTTGTTGTTTATCAAACGTAGGCACACCAATTAAGGAGTTTGGTGTAACGCCAATATTTTCCTTAACCGAAGCCTCAGAATGAAGGGTAATAAGACTCGACAATAACGTTATCGCCATAATAAGCCTACGAAGAATAAACTTCGTTCGCTGATTAATAATTAATTTAGTACTTACGAACAAAACCTCTGTACAAAATGATTCAAAAGCTTTCCGCAAGTTGCCAAACATTGACTTCCATTTCATCAGATTTAGTAAATAGACCGTCTAAATTAACAAGAGATAAGCATGACAAAAATCGGCTTTACACACAACTGTTTGTTATTTATACACCTAAGGGAAACTCCTTAATCTCACACAAACCTAATAAATTCAATCACTTACCAATATAAATGGAGCTTAATTGCAATTTAAGCTCTGTAAAAGTGTCAGTTTTTTTTACACTTTTTTAACATTTATATCCTAGAAACTCTTTTGTGCTTGAATTTATTGGCTAAATTTTTTTTGGCACAAATTTTGTACTGCTTTTTTGAATTGCAAAGAGAATTAATGCGAATGAAAAGGAAAACATCGATGCTAAATACCTTCAAAAGCGTGCAAAAATTTGCTGTAGCCCTGAGTTTAAGCTTAGGTTTGCTAATGTCATCATTCGCCAGCCAGGCAATCATTCTAGAATACGATTACGAAACCGTAGACGCATCGAATAATGTGTATTTGTTCAATTTCGATATTAGCGATTTGTCGAGTTTTTCAGAAAGTTACTTCGAATTTAGTATTTGGTTCGATAATGCAAGTGGTGACCTTGGCTTAGAAGATGTGGATATATTCGATTATGGTCCCAGCGTTGCTATTAACACCTCTCTGTTTAGCGGATTTCCTATTGGAGAGACAACCATTACAGATATGTATTTTGAGTATTTCCCCCACGATATTTCTATACCAGAATCTACAATCGTAAGTATCTTTACCGACGGAGTAGTTGATTTCAGTGCACTGGCTACTGATGCTATTGGCGGGATTTCAGTACTCCTTGAAACCACTGGAATATTACCGGGTGATTTAGTCGTTCAAATGGCTGGATTCGCAGAAGATGCTAACTTTGATATAACCGATATTGGGCCGGTAACCGGCACTAACAACACCGTGATTGCACCACCGCCCCAACTCTCATCACCTTCAACTGCTTTTCTGTTTTTAGCTAGCATGGTGATGTTGGGCTTGCGACGAACCTTAAAGTAAATAACTAATTATCATACGCAGATAAATGCCGCTAAGGCTATGAAGTTGTAGTACTGCCAATGTAATGTCAATGGATTTGAATTACTGCTATAACTTGTGATTACACCATTGACACAAACGTGCCTAGCTTAGGATAGTGAAATGCGTAAATTTAACTGTGTCATGGCAATACTTCTATTGCCTTTGCTTTCGATTTTTTCAACAGATTCATTTGCTGAAATTCAATTAGAAGAACTTAAACAGATTAGCTCAACTCGAATAAGTCGAACGGAATTTAGACTTGTTTATGACGTTGTCGTTGTTAACGACGAAACAGGTCGTGAGAATGTTTCGGTATCTATCAGTCACCCCGATCGATTCACCACTGTAGAACAAGGCTCAATTAGCTTCAAAAATTTAGAGGCTGGGGAGTCGGCGACGGGGAATGAGCAACTTGTATTCATCCAAAACCGCCGGGGACGTTTAAACTTAAATAATTTTGTTTTTGCGTTTTCTTCAGATGAAGTTGACGTGCCATCAGGCACTGACAATGATGGCGATGGAGTCACCATTGAGTTAGGTGATTGTGACGATAGCGATGCCACTATCTATCCAGGCGCAGATGAAATACCAAACAATGGTATTGATGAAAACTGTGACGGTGATGACCTTATCATTCTTCCTGAATTTACCGTTAAAATTACAGATCCTCTTTCACTTACCACCTTAGGTGTCTCACCAGCTCAAATTCGTGGAACAATTGAAAACACAGACCAATCAGAAACTGATCCAAACATTATATTCACCCTTAATGGCGTCGAAGTTGATGTTATTAACGGTCTGTTTTCAGCTAATGTCGCATTAGTAGAAGGCCACAACACGATAGTTGCTAGAGCTGTTTTAGGCGATACGCAAGTCACAGACAGCATTTCACTGACGCTAGATTTAACACCACCTACTATCACTGTTGATAGCCATGTAAACCAGCAAATCGTCAATTCAGAAAAAGTTAGAATTACTGGTTTAGTCAACGATACAGTGCGCGGTACCGTTGAGGCATCACAATCAACCGTCACCGTAAACGATGTAGTGGCTTCCGTCGATAATCGTTCATATGCAGCAGAAATCTCATTAGAAGCTGGATTGAATAATATAAGAATAATAGCCTCTGACCAAGTCGGAAACGTGAGCGAAACTCAGTTCACACTAGTTTATCAAATTCCAAATCGCAACAATATTGTATTGGTAGATGGTGATGCTCAAACTGCAGAAATTAGCAGTTTACTTGAAGATCCAATTATCGTTAAGGTGGTCGATAAGGACGGCAATCCAATCTCTGAAAAGCCGGTGATATTTAGAGTTTCTCAAGGCTCAGGTAAAGTTGGTATTAATACTGAATTTGAAGGCCGCGCTGTTGTAGTAATGACAGATTCTGAAGGCCAAGCCCAGACTCGGTTTTCGGTGGGAGAGCGAGTTGGACTTCATAATCACAAAGTCAAAGCGACGGTTGTAGGCATTCCTAATAATGTTGTATTTACAGCATCTGCATCAGGCAAATTGGCTGATAAGTTAAGTGTTAATTCTGGTAACGGCCAACGAGGTGGTTCAGGTCAACCCCTTGCCCAACCATTAGTTGTAGTTGCTAATGATGATGGCGCGAACGTCGTTCCGGGCGCGCAAGTTGAATTTAAAGTCACCGCTGGTGGTGGTAAGTTCTCAAACGGTGAGAAAACGATTATCGTTACAACAGACAGTGACGGTCGCGCTAGTGCTGAGTTGACCCTAGGGTACTTAGCAGGTTTGGATAAACAAAGAGTTAATGCCCGTTTAATTAGCAGCGCATCGGATAATGTTCTTACAGCCGGTTTTACTGCGACTGCATTCCAACCTAAAGAAGCAGCATTAACACGTATCAGCGGTATCGTTCTCGATAATCAAGATAAACCTCTAGTGAACGCTACAGTCAGTGTTGACGGTACAAACCGTCAGACCGTCACTGATCAAGAGGGCAAGTTCTTGATCCAACAATCCCCAGTAGGACCTGTCCATTTATTGGTAGATGGTTCGACTGTTCTAGGTGATGCTGAATTCCCTACTCTTTCATTCAATTTGGTTACCGTGGCCGGTGTTGAAAACCCGATGAATGGTCCGATATATATGGTGCAACTTAACACTGCAGATGCAGTTTATGCTGGTCCAGAAGATGTCGTGCTTACGCTAGATAACTACCCAGGTTTCGCGTTAGAAATTGCGAAGGATTCAGTCACATTCCCTGATGGTTCAAGAGAAGGTTATATTTCAGCGACACCCGTTAATGCATCTAAAGTCCCTATGCCACCGCCGAATGGTATGCAGCCACAATTCATTGTCACTATTCAGCCAACAGGCACTAAATTTGATGCCCCAGCAAGGCTGACCTTACCAAACGTTGATGCTCATAAGCCCGGTGCTCAGGTCGAAATGTACTCTTATGACCATGATCTGGAGGAGTTTGTCGCAATTGGTCTTGGTACAGTATCTGAAGATGGTTCCATAGTTCGCTCTAATCCTGGAGTGGGTGTTGTTAAAGCAGGTTGGCATTGCGGTAGTCAGCCAGGAGGTTCAGGCTGTTGTGAAGGTGGTAATGATTGCGGTTACTGTTACACCAAGACAGGTGACTGCCCAGGTGGTTGTGAATTAGTTCCTGATCGCCCTGCGCAAACACAAACGCCGGGCAACTGCCAAACCGAGCTATGCAGTGGTAGTGAGAAAAATGATGGCGATGCGCCACCAGATGAATGTGGCACGTGTGAAGACGGTGTTGCCGTTATTGACGAAGATGCTGCTCTAGATGCAGATAAACAAAAGCCTGATGACTGTAAAGAGCTTCTATGTGGTGGCGGTTTTAATCCTGCTGACGAAACAGCAGCACTGAAAGCAGCCAAAGAAACAGAGTGTAAATTCTGCTCAGAAGGTGAACCGACTAATGACGAAGATGGCATAACCTGCGGAGATGGTTCGCCAAAAGAGGCATGCTTCACCTGTAAAGATGGTGCTTGTGGCAATCATTGTGAGGCTAGCTCAGAAAAGATCACCTATGAAAATACAGCGCCTGGTTTCGTTGCAAATCTACTCAGCAACGTCAAAGGTAAATTCAATATTCCACCATGGTTAAGCGCAAGTTTAAGCACAACTATTGGAATGAGCTTGGAAACTGGTGAGCAATGCTGCAAAGAATGCGATACACCTGGGCCCAAACCCTATCAGAAATTCTCTGGAAGCGCAGGTATTCAAGGTAACGTAAAAGTATCGATACCAGGTGCTGGTGGAACATTTGAGTTGCCGCAAAAAACCATTCTAGGGTTTACCTTAAAAGCTGAAATATTTGCAACGCTTGCAGGTGCCAACATTACAGCAAATGCGCAAGGCTCAGTGAGTTATACCGTAATTGATTGTAATGAAGACAACTGCGGTGAGTTTAGCTTAGGTCTCGATATCGCAGGTACTTTCGGTCCTCAAATTGATGGCACTGTTGGTTTGTTCAGCTGTGACAATCCTGATTGCCCAGAGGGTGATACCGCAGTACCGATAATTGTTGTTTCTTTGAAAGGTGGAGCAACCTTAAATGTTAAAGGCTTTGTTGGTGGTAAAGCCGTGAGCTCTATTGAATGTGGCACAGATTGTCTAGGTGGAAAACTAGATCCAATCACAATCACAGCAAATGTCACTGCAAGCCTAGAAATATTGTTTAAGAAAATTTCTTACTCAGCAAGTACGCCGGCAATAACACTTTATGCAGGCACTAGTTTCGGACCAGGGTGTTAAGGGAATTAACAATGAAGTATCAAAAAGAAGTCACATTAGTAAGCATTTTATTAGGGTTACTTGGTTCGACAAGTGCCCTAGCCGAAAGTAAGTTGTGTATACCTTATTTGGAAGATAAACAAATGGTTGCAGCGCTTGATATTGCTGACCGTGAAATAAGTCAAAAAGCTAAGCTTGCATTAGATACATATTTAAATGCAGCTAAAATGCCTGTTGCCAACGTGCTTTCAACCTTAACCAAGTTGGATAATAGTCAGTCGTTTGCAACTGGGCAACTGAAGCAGATCCCCGACCTATATTCTTCATATTCAGGTATTAAGGGTTACGAAATGCAACAAGCTTATCATTGGGGTAACTACGTCATGTTTTATACCCAATATAAGCATACCAACGGTGCAGCACAACTTTTAGATTCGGCCCTTTGCACTAATTTATGTCAAATGAGCAACGCTATGGAAAGGCCGAATGAAGTGGAAGATCTCGCCAGTCGCTATTTTCAATATGTAAGGCTCTCTAAAGACAAAGCATATAAATGCGATTCGCCGGGTCAACAAATAGTCAGTATTAATCCAACAGTTCAATTAAACAAATCGCATCCATTGGAAGTGGCTTTGAATGTCACTTTTACCCGTATTCCGTTAAGTAACCCTTTTCAAATCGGCTGGGGGCAAAAAGCCCCAACTGTGAAAGGAAAGGAAGAGAATGTGAGCAAATGCGAGCTTGTTTCCAAAACGCTGTTTAAAGACTTAATAAATGCTGATAAAGCGAGGGATATTCTTCCCGAGGAACAAGCTCAATTTCTGTCAGCGTGCACAGTGAATATGAAAACACAAAGCGTTGTTCCTATGATTAATTTAAGTAGTCGAACAAGAGAATTAGTTGCACTTGTCCCATTTGGTCAAATGCTAGCGGATGCAACGAGTACCGACTTAGTGGCTAAGTTTGAAGGTAAAACTCACGACATTTTTGTACTTGAACTTAGCAACCTTGGAACTCACTTAGTGACGCTTCCAATGTTGAAAACGAATCAGGGATATTTGCTCGATTGGCAGCAGTATGGGACGGCCTCAGGAGAAATCCTAACAACGGCCCCCTTTGCCAAAGCTTACACATCATTAAAGAAAAAATAGAAATGAAATTGTCTATAAGAGACAGATAAAAATTAAAGTAACCCACAGATCCAACGAGTTAGATTTTAAGACTACTAGGCTGTAGCCGTGGGCGATAAATCACAAAGGTAAGACATCATGAAAAATTGTCTGGTAAAACTGTTAGCGCTCAGCCTAATTACTTCTTCGTTCACTTCATTTTCTCAAGAAGTTCTCGAATTAAACGGTACGTGTGTCATTAACGTACTTAACCGAACGGTCTATGCTCAAGAAGATGGGACGTTTGCATTACCTAACGTCCCTTCAAACATGGGGGCGATTCGAGCACGAGCGACATGTAATACCGACGACGGGGTTGTGTCTGGTCAAACCGACTACTTTACGGTTCGTCAGAACCAAACAACTGATGTAGGTGACTTTTTCCTAGATGTAGTACCGCCCACACCTGTGTCTTTGCGCTTAAACGGTGTTGCGATACCTTTAAATCTGTTTGCTATTGGTGACACGCGGCAGTTAAATGTTGAAGCAGAATATAATGATGGTTCATTTAAAGATGTCACTGCTGCATCTAATGGCATCAACTATACCTCATCAAATGGCGCGATTGTTAGCGTAAGCGCTAATGGCTTAATTACAGCTAATAGACTTGGATTTGCGTTGATAACAGTGCGCAAAGACGGCGTTTCAAAAGTACTACCCGTCAATATTTTCAGTGTTGGTGATGCCGATAATGATGGCTTACCTGACGATATAGAAATTGCACTGGGTTTGGATCCAAATGATCCCGTAGATGCTTATGAAGATGTTGATAACGATGGTCTTTCTGCCAAAGAAGAATTTGATTTAGGAACAGATATCTTTATCGCTGATACTGATAATGATGGTATTCCTGATGGTGAAGAAGTTATTTTAGGGGAAGATGGTTTTATAACAAATCCATTAGCCACTGATAGTGACAACGATGGTTTGAATGATGGTATAGAGATTATTGTTGGTTCAGACCCAACAGATGCTAATGACACAAATTTTGAACTAGCGCTTGTGGGATTGGTTTCCACTCCAGAAAACATCGTCCTTACTTTTAACGGGATCGATACTGAAGTGAGTGCGCAATTAACTATTTCTGGTCTCCTAATTGATGGCTCAATCATTGATTTAACCACAAATCCCAATACGACCTTTGAATCAAACGATCTTACAATAGCCAGTTTCGGCTCTAATCGTGGTGAGATTTTTGGTGGTAGTGCTGGTAATGCGGTAATTACAGTAAAAAATGCAAGCAAAACAGTGACGATCAATGTCACCGTTCGCCAATTTGAAGCGAGTGCTCAATCAGCAATTGCTATTCCAGGTTATGCCAACAATGTGGACATAAGCGGTGACTTTGCATTTGTTGCCTCTGGCTCCGAGGGCTTGACCGTTGTCGATGTTTCAGACCGCACATCACCTTCGATTGCGAGTCGTTTAGATACTGACGGCGTAGCGATAGACATTAAAGTAATTGGCAACACTGCATATATTGCAGATGGCGAAAATGGTGTGGTTGTTATGGATGTCAGCGACCCTGAAGCGCCTACTTTATTGAGCGTTGCTGATACTGCTGGGGTTGCGCAAGATTTAGCAATCCAATTAGATAGATTGTATGTAGCAACTGGGAATGCAGGTATAGAAATATTCGATATATCTACGCCGACAAACCTAGTTTCAAAATCAATTTTAAAACTATCTGGTGAAGTGAAAGGCATTGATGTTGAACAAGACACCTTAGTCGCCGCAACTGGCTCAGCAATAGTGAGTGTTGACGTCTCCGATTCAAATAGTCCAATGCAACTCAACAGCATAAATATCGGGACTGTCAAAGATGTAGTTATCTCGAATGGTTTTGCACATGTTGCAGCCTACTCTCAGGGCTATCGTGTGGTTGATGTTCGCGATCCAATGAACATGAGTATTGTTGGCGGTGATCGCTCTATTGCCCCGCGTGATGTTGCGTTAACTAGAAACTTTGCGTTCTATGCGGAGCAACTTTTCCCGAACGTAGTGGCCTTCGTTAATATTTTTGATCCGCAAGATCCAGTATTCCAAGGCACTATTGATCTTTCAAGGTTTGGTGACTACGCAGGCACTGGTATTGCGCTTGATGCAAGCTATGCATACATAACAGAAGAGAGTTATGTTGTCAGTAGAGATTATGGTACTTCCGGAAATACTAAACTTTTCATCGCACAATATAGAGACGTGAATGATAACAATGGTGTTCCTCCAACAATATCAATTACTAATCCGTTAAACGGAGATGTGGTAGTTGAAGGTGAACGCCTCACCATTACAGTAGATGCTCAAGATGACATTGCGGTCAATAATGTACAATTTAGAATAGATGGTGCCGTTGTGTTTGTAGACACCTCTGAGCCGTTTAGCATGGTAACAACCATTCCGTTTACTGGCAGTAATTTGAGCATAGATGCAATTGCCGTTGACTTAGGTGCTAATACAACAACAAGCGATGCAGTATCAGTAGAAGTGCAGCCAGATACTGATGGCGATGGTTTGGGCGATACTGAGGAAGCAGATATTACCTTAACAGATCCAAATGACGCAGATACTGATGATGATAGATTATCAGATGGCTTTGAAGTACAAATTGGATCTAACCCATTGGTGGTGGATACTGATGGAGATGGTTACAACGATGGTGATGAGGTTGATGCGGGCACAGACCCTACAAACCCTGATGTTACCAAGCCTCTGCTGGTCAGTTCCTCTCCTGCGGTTGACGAAACAGATGTACCAGAAACATCTATCATTACCTTGAACTTTGATGAACCTTTGTCACCAAAATCAATTGTAAGCTCTGCTATAAGGCTTGAATCACTTGACGATGGGACTATTATCACCGGAAGTGTCACGGCATCCGGTAGTAATGCTTCGGTTACTTTCACGCCAAGTGGTATTTTAGAAGATTTCACAACTTATGTGGTGTCAATTGAAGGTCTCAGAGATATCGCTGGTAATCAAATAGTTTCTACCACATTTGGTTTTGTTACCGGTAACTTCGTTGATACTTTGGCACCATCGGTTTCTTATTCAAACCCAGTAGCTAACGCAACAGGCGTACCCGTTAATACAGTGCTAACTTTAGGCCTTTCAGAACCTATTCAAGCTGATACGGTTACAGCTACCAATTTCTATCTATATGACACCGTTACATTCACTACAGTTGAGGGCACAATAGCGCTTAATGAAAACAATGATGCGATTACATTCGTGCCAAACGCACCTCTTAAGGTAGGGCAAGCATATGATTTATATGCGATAAATGGAGAGATAAAAGACTTTTTCGATAATCCATTACCATACACTCGTATTCGTTTTACCACCGGCTTTGATGATGATGTCGTTGGCCCTGTAGTTGTCAGTACTTCAGTGGATATTACTAATTTTGCTATTCCTAAAAATAGTCGATTAAGCGTTAGGTTTAATGAGCCAATTAATCCTTTAACGAGTACAGGCATTAAAATCGTAGATAGTGACTTTAATCTTGTAAAAGTTGGCAGAACCTTAAGTGCCGATAGAACACTAGTTACTTTAACACCAGATTTAGAATTTAACGATAATACTGATTATCAACTAGTTATTAACGACGTCCAGGATTTAGGAGGTAATTTAATACCTGCGGAAATAACAAAATCATTTTCTAGCGGTGATGCCGGTGATTCGGTAAGAGGAAATCTTATTTCTGAGAGTATTCCATCGGGCTACACCAATCTGCCACTCAATCCACTGTTGTCATTTACTTTTGACAAGGAAGTAGACCCTACGTCTTTAAATACGGACACACTTTATTTAAGAGATTCAGTTACTAACTTATCGGTTCCATCTACATTAACTCTCTCAAATAATGGTTATACTGTTACATTGACTCCTGACAGCGACTTAATACCAGCGCGTGAATATTACATATACTTAAGTTACAACACCCGCTTACTAGACATTGCTGGGAATTTTATTGCACAGTTTACTTTTAGACGTTATACGACGAGTGATAGCAGTGATATAGACGCTGTTAGTCCTGAAATTACTATTACAAACATTGGTAATGGAAGTGTCGATATTCCGGTTAATGCGCGCTTAAGAGTATTTTTCAATGAACCTATTAGCCGCAGTTGTCCTATCACCGCTACATTAAGTGATGGAAACAATACGATTGAGGTGAATATTGATATTGCTGGTGATAATCTGAGTGTCAGTTTCACAACTGACGTTGACCTTGATAACAATACAAACTACACATTCACACTATCTGGTGTTTGTGATTATGCAGGTAACGCGCTTAGTACCAACTCAATTAGTTTTACAACTGGCTCTGACGTCGCTGATAATGTTGCGCCGCTTTTAACATCGTATACTCCCGCAAGTAATGCAACAGATGTATCTGTCAATGACCCAATCGTACTTGAGTTTGACGAACCTATTGCGGCTGATAGTACTATGCAGTTATATTTGCGCCCATCAAACTTGCTAGTACCTGGTAATATTAGTATTTCAGGTTCAACTCTAACTTTCACTCCTGATAGTCCGTTGAATGGTAATACACAATATCGTGTCTACATCTATTCTCAAATATTCGATTTTGCCGGCAACACACGAAGTAATGGCAACTTCTATTTTAGTACTGAGGCCATTGCTGATGGCATTGCCCCACAGGTGGTGGCAATTTCGCCAAGTACAGACTCCATAGATGTTAATCCAAATGCCAGTATTGTATTGACGTTCAGTGAGCCAATGGATAGCGCCACAATAAACAATAACAACATCGCATTATTCATAGATGGCAACATTGTGCGTCCGAGCGTTTATCGCTCAGCTACTGGCCAAGAAGTGACACTTACAGCTAACAAGCCAGCAGCTAGCATGATCAGTGTAGTTATGACAGATGATGTAGCAGACCTTGCTGGTAATAAGCTATCTCCTTACATCAGCAGTTTCACAACTGGTGTTGTAAATCAAGATGGATCACGCCCAAGTGTTAGTAGACAACTGCCCAGTAATGGTTCATCACAATGGCGCGACTTAAATGAAGTAATCCTGTACTTAAGTGAATCTATGGATCCATCGTCAATAGAAGGCGCTTTGAGAGTTGCTGAGGACGGAGTATTAATAGATGATCTAGGTAGCGTTGAAGTCCTCGCAGACAATCGCACCATTAAATTTACGAAAGATACACCATTTACCGCGAATACTCGTGTGAGTGTTTTCCTTGAAAGTGATGCCACAGATCTAGCGGGCAACCCCGTTACGTACTACAGCGGATACTTTAGCACTGCTCCTGATGAAAGTGACCTAGTTGGCACTCGTCCTTATGTCACTACTTACTTCCCAACGAGCAACTCAGTCCAGCCCGTAAATGCTCAAATGATTTTACAATTTAATGAAGAGATGGATGCGTCTACGTTTACAACTGATAATGTTGAAGTCCTCTTTTACGGAACAGATTCTAGTGGTGGTGGCGGTGGTGGTGATGATGACATTGATGGTGGTGATGATAATGTTGCATTAGCAGCCAGTGTTGACCTCTATGAACCTATTAATATTAGCTTTGAATATAATGAACAAACACGCCAGTTACTGATCACTGCAGTTGATAATATGGATAGTTCCTCTACCTACTATGTTCGAGTTACAGGCGCTAGCATAAATGATACTGATGGTGATTCACTGCAATATACTTTTGCTTATACCTTCAGAACGGATAGCACTGAGCAAGCCGACGACAGAAGCCCTAGCGTCTTGTTGTTTAGTCCTCAAGATGGTCAAACCGAAGTTGGTGTTAACGCCCGTTATGCGCTTAGAACTGATGAACCTATTAACCCGCTTACATTTGAAGTTGACTCAGGCTCTAATCGTCGAATCAACCCGCAATTCAGCGAAAATAATAGTGTAATTAGATATGAACGTTTAGGAATTTTACCGGCGCAATCGTTGGTGACTGAGTTGGTTCCAGAGGTCACTGATAGTGCTGGTAATCTCATTAATAACATAAGCGTGAATTTTACTACTAGCGATGGACCTGATGTTGAACGTCCTGAAATAGACAGTACGAATATAGAAAATAACGCTACCGGTGTGCCAATTAATTCGATTATGGTTACTAAGTTTACTGAAGCAATTGACCCTGTAAGTGTGTCAGATTCAGTGGTTCTTCTTTATGACACTGTTACATATAATACTGTGCCTACCACTTTCTCACTAAGCAATGATAGTAGAACGATAACTATTGTTCCAGACTCGAACCTGGCAGTTGGTACTCGGTATTATTACTACTTCAATGGACCGACTGATTATAGTGGTAACTCTCTTTATTCAAATACAACTTACTTTACAACCAGCTTTGCTGAAGATCACGAAGCACCGCTGCTAGTTTCTAGCTCAGTTGAAGATGGTCAAGTAGGAGTGCCGATTAATGCTCGGTTGAAATTTAAATTTTCAGAATCGTTAAACCCACAAACAGTTGAAAATATCAGCTTGCAAACCACCTCGGGTGTTATTATTCCAACGAGAATATCCTTTGAGGACGGAAATCAAACCTTGGTGGTGACACCTACTGTGCTATTACCGGTAAATAGTACTTTAGATATTAGCTTGTATGATCTAGAGGATCGAAGTCAAAATGCTCTCGAAAGTGGGCTAGATTTCTCGTTTTCAACATCAAATCAAACGCAGTTGACGACTGGTAGCATAGTTACAGAAAGTATTCCGTCAAATTATACCGAAATGCCGCTAAACCCACTGTTATCTTTCACGTTTGATAAAGCTGTTGATCCGACATCTTTGAATACTGACACGCTTTACTTAAGAGACTCAGTCACGAACTTAACGGTTCCAGCTACATTGACACTTTCGGATGAAGGTTTTACGGTTACCTTGCGTCCTGATAGCAAACTCCACCCCTTACGTGAATATTATATTTACATGAGTTACAGCTCACGACTGCAAGACATCGCTGGCAACTATATTGCTTCATATACCTTTAGACGCTACACAACAAGCGGTGATAATGATATTGATGTCACGGAGCCCGAGATTGTCATTACGAATTTTGCTGAAGGCAGTGTGAACATACCAGTTAACGCAAGAGTGAGATTGTTGTTCAATGAACCTATCAGCCGCAGTTGCCCTATGACAGCGACATTGAGCGATGGTGTTGACACTATTGAAGTAAACATAGACATTGCCAGTGATAACCTCAGTGTAAGTATCACAACTGATGTTGATCTTGATAACAATACTAATTATACCTTTACCCTGTCGGGCGCATGCGATTACGCAGGAAACTCCTTAAGCACTAGTTCGATTAACTTCACTACGGGCGCTGATGCAGCGGATAATGCCGCACCTAGTTTGATATCTTATACTCCGGCCAGTAATGCAACTGATGTATCGGTTAATCAACCTATCATATTAGAGTTTGACGAGCCTATAGCTACAGACAGCACAATGCAGCTCTATTTACGCCCATCAAATTTACTAGTCCCTGGCAACATCACTATTTCTGGTTCGACACTAACGTTTACGCCTGAGAACCCTCTAAATGGTGATACCCAATATAGAGTGTACATCTATTCACAGATATTCGATTTCGCAGGTAATACAAGAAGTAATGGAAACTTCTACTTTACGACGGAAGCGCTTGCCGATGGCATAGCGCCGCAAGTAATTGCAATTTCGCCAAGCACTGACTCAGTAGATGTTTATCCAAATGCCAGTATTGTGCTTACTTTCAGTGAACCGATGGATGCTGGCACTATCAACAACAGTAATATTGCATTGTTCATTGATGGTAATGTCGTTCGTCCAAACGTATCTCGCTCTGTTACGGGGCAAGAGGTGACATTGACTGCCAACAAACCAGCTGCCAGTCTAATTAGCGTTGTCATCACCGACGACGTTGCAGACTTAGCAGGAAATCGCATTGCACCCTACATTAGCTCCTATACTACTGGCATCATAAGTCAAGATGGAACACGTCCTTCAGTAAGTAGACAGCTACCTACTAATGGTTCATCACAGTGGCGCGACTTAAATGAAGTTCTGCTTTATTTGAGTGAGCCAATGGACGCATCCACTATCAACGGCGCTTTAAGAGTGGCTGAAGATGGTGTCTTAATTACCGATCAAGGTAGTATTGAAGTACTCGCTGATAATCGCACTATTCGTTTCGTGAAAGACACCCCATTCAACTCGAATACACGAGTGACTGTTTTCCTTGAGAGTAATGCGACAGATCTCGCTGGTAACCCTGTAAATTACTATAGCGGATACTTTAGCACAGCGGCAGATGAAACTGATTTAGTTGGCACTGCGCCTCGCCTAGAAGCTTTCTACCCATCAAATGGAATTCCTGAGGTCCCAGTCAATTCAGTTATCCAACTGTTGTTCAGTGAAGAGTTAGACCTAAGCACCTTGACTGCTGATTATGTTCGCTTAACCAATAGCAGTACAGGTGAGGTATTGCCCAGCACTTTATCGTTCGACAGTAGCGTTAACATACTTACGATTACGCCTGATAGTCCACTAACACCATCGACTAACTACTATGTATTTACGGACTACAGAATAGCGGATACAGACGGTGACTTATCGAACAGAAACAACTACAGTAGCTTCGCAACTTCGGCCGCCGACGTGGCTGATGATAAGTCGCCCAGTTTAATAACATTCTCACCCAGCAATGGAATTGATGGTGTTGGTATTAATCCAAGATACTCTCTCAAGTTTGATGAACCTGTAAATGGTCTTGCGTTCTTAACTGAGTCTGGTAGTACTCGGAGAATTAACGCCCAATTTAGTGACGCAAATAGATTAGTCAGATACGAACGATTGGGCACATTACCTGCCATTACTGAAGTAACTGAGAATATGCCAGTTCTGGCTGATGCAGCTCAGAATAGTGTGCCGGCCTCTTCAACTACATTTACGACAGGTGAAGGTCCAGACGTAAGTACAGTGTCTCTAATTGATACAAACTTTGTGAATGGTAGTATCGACATCCCGGTTAATTCGATATTTAAGTTTAAATACGATGATGCAATAGACCCCACGTCAATTACTAGCTCTGTATATATTTATAATACGAACGGTGGAGCGCAAATAGACGCCACTATTAGTCTTTCAGAAAGCAATACCGTAGTTACTATAGTGCCGGAACTTGCCTTAGAAAATGATACTAGATATGGCGCCATTTTATATGCAATGACTGATTTAAGTGGTAACTCAGTTTCTTACCGCAGTTTCACTTTTACAACATCAGCTATTGAAGACGAGACGCCCCCTACATTTAGTGTAGCTAACATTGCTAATTTGCAAACCGACGTACCTGTGAATAGTAGTCTGAGATTGAAGTACAGCGAGCCTCTTGATAGTTTCGCGAACAATACGGTAACACTGCTTGATAGCGATGATAATGTGGTACCAATTAACACTAGTTTTAACAGTGATAGAACTCAAATCATTGTTCGTTCTGTTGCCTTATTACAACCGAATACTGTTCATACGATAACTATTTCAGGCTTGAAGGACTTAGCTCAAAATACTTTAGAAGAGAATACCGTAATACAATTTACCACCTCATCGGGTGCTGACTTTACAAACGGTCAGTTGCTTAATGCGTCGATTCCGAGCGGCACCGCTGATGTACCTCGCAATGCTTCACTTATTTTTGAAGTCAATGAAAAGGTTGATGCATCTAGCATTGACACGAGTAATACGTTTAGGCTTTATAATGCTAACGATGGTGTGAATGTAGACGGTTCCGTTGTTGTATCAGATGATCGAAGAACCCTACGATTTGTTCCTACAAATACCTTATCTTCGAATAAGTTACACTACTTCTACTTCTCCTATTCTCCTTACATGTTCGATGTTGCTGGCAACTTGATTTCATCAAACTTCCGCTCATTTACAACTGGAGACGAGTTAGATGCAGTTGCACCAACACTTGAATCTGTAAACATTACATCTGGTACTGAGAATATACCGGTTAATGCATCGGTAGTTCTGAAGTTTAACGAGCCGATTAGTGCAGTGTGTACAAATAACGTAAGTATCAGGGCTGGTTTAGATACTATTCAAAGCACTAATGTGAGAAGTTCTGATGGAAAATCGATTACAATAACACCTGTGCAAAATCTGCAGGTTAGTACGATATACTCAGTAGTGGCCTTTGGTGTTTGTGACTACGCAGGTAATTCATACTCTGAGACGGTGACCACATTTACAAGCGCAGCAAGTGCCGATAGTGATACTGTTGCACCGTTTATAAGCAGTATCGTGCCAGCAGCGAATAGCACGTCTATTGCGATTGATTCAGACATTGTTATCACTTTCGATGAACGCATTTCCGCCACATCAAGCGTTATTCTCTACAATGGTTCCGCTGTAGTTGATGGCAGCATTTCCATAGCTGGCAATCAATTGACTTTCACGCCTTCGAGTGATTTAGAGAACAACATTCGCTATAGAGTGCAAATTCGTAGCACTATCTTTGACTTCGCAAATAACGCTCGTTATTTAGGCGACTACTATTTCACGACTACGGAGTAATAATATGAAATATCTGTTATCAAGCATTAGTATCTTCGGTTTATTGTTAGTCGCCTATTGGCTCACAAGTGAAAGTAAAACTGATATGGTAGACGATACAAATTTAGAGGTTTCTGCTAGTGAGCCTCTATCAACATTAAGTCAAGAAAAGGTCAGTTTGGGCAAAATTGCTAATGGTGAACAACTCCCCCCTGACGTGCAAGATGCAAGCTTAGGTAGTGACGAAGATCAAGTCATACTGAGTCAAGTTGAGGCTCAGCAAAAACTGGTAGAAATGAAAACTAAAATTGATGTTTTAGTTCAAAAGTATGAAGACAGTTTGAGTGATCCTGAAGCTAGAGCAAGAGTTAGGCAGGAAATGGAAGTAATGATAAAGCAATATGACCAATTTGCGTTACAAGTCGCAATGGAGAAAATGAGAAATGGCTAATAGCTCAATGTTTCCCAAGCTTTTGTCAGTACTGTTTTTTGTGCTTGTAGTTGTGTTTGTATTTGTGTTTACGTCTCAAGCGCAAATTGTGTCTAACAAAAGCTTGCAGGTAAAGCCAACACCGGATCCTGTTAAGCATGCTGAATTTTTGCTTAAAAATTGGGACCAGACTAAGCCAACACTTGTTGCATTTAAAGACCCGCGTTGCCCGTACTGTATTAAAGCCTTTAAAAATATGGAAGTTTTAGACAACTACAATGTATTTGTATTCTGGGCACCCATTTTAGGAACGACGAGCCAAAGGCAAGTCGACACGTTTTTCAAATGTGAGCACCCTCTGGGTGACAAGGTCATTTCAGCGGTATTAACAAGAAAACAAGTAAGCTGTGAGCACGAAAGCAATGAAGTACTGAGATCGCTCAATGACGAAATGGTTCATGTCTACGATCCTCGTTCAGTTCCCCAGTATTGGTATGGTAACGAAAAAACGTGGATCTCTAGGTTGAAGCTCGCCACAACTAACCAACAGCGTATTCAAGCTTTAGCGCAACGCAGTGCTGTGAAAATACCTTGGAATCGCTATGAAGAATTCCGAGTCGAAAAAGAAGTAGATAGTAAACTAGAGGAAAAGGCTAACTTGGCTATCGTTGCTAATCGACAGGTATCGTTGATGGAGATCTCAACCAAAATCAAACCTCTTTCAAAACAATTCAATGTATTTCTTTTTTCCGCTGATAAATCGGACAGCCCAAAATTTAAAGAGTTTATTGTGCTGAATGATATTGCAGAATTAAATCAGGACTCTTATTTCCTTGAAGGGAAGAAGTTATCAAAGGCAGAGACTGACTGGATGCTTAGTCTATAAATGACTTGCGTTTAACTTCAGTATTACAAACAAATAAAGCCCAGATATTTCATACGAAGTCACTGGGCTTTTATTTGTCAGTCAAAGCAAAGGCGTTTGCCAAGCTTTATCTCTTAAGCAATATCTAATGATCTTCACTAGCGTGATTAATTGTGTACTTTGGAATTTCAACAACCAAATCTTCATCGCGAATAATTGCTTGGCAACCAAGGCGCGACTCGGCCTCTAGCCCCCATGCCTTGTCTAAAAGATCTTCTTCGAGTTCATCAGACTCAGCAAGAGAATCAAATCCTTCACGAACAATAATGTGGCAAGTAGTGCAAGCACATACTTTTTCACAGGCATGCTCAATACCAATTCCATTCTTTAATGCTAAATCCAACACCGAAGTACCTGTATCGCCCTCTAATACAGCACCATCGGGGCAAAGCTCATTATGAGGTAAAAAAATTACTTGTGGCATACTTCAATCCTAATTTAAATATCATCTACCGAATGACCAGCTAGCGCTTGCTGAATAGACTTATCCATTCTTCTCGCAGCAAAGTCTTGACTTAATTTATCAACAACATCGATGCCCTGTTTAATTGCATCAATGTCATCATTCGCGGCGCATTGTTTTAGTGAGTCTAAGGCATGATTAATTGCATCTCTTTCCTCATCTGAAAGCAATTCTTCGCCGTCTTCTGCCAAAGCACCTTGCATTGCTTCCAATACTCGACTTGCATCAACTTGTTGTTCTTTGAGCATTCTCGCTTGCATATCTTGCTTCGCGTTTTGCATGCTAGATTGCAACATATCTAGTATTTCTGATTCTTCTAAACCATAAGATGGTTTAACCTGAATTTCGGCCTGTACACCGCTAGATTTTTCCATAGCGGTAACATTCAATAAACCATCAGCATCTACCTGGAAAGTCACGCGGATATGCGCCGCACCGGCAGTCATAGGTGGAATGCCTTGTAAGGTAAACTTTGCTAATGAGCGACAATGGTCCACTAACTCTCGCTCACCTTGCAGTACATGCACCATCATTGCCGTTTGACCGTCTTTGAAGGTTGTAAACTCCTGCGCCTTAGCGACAGGTATTGTGGTGTTTCGCGGAATAATCTTTTCCACAAGCCCACCCATTGTCTCGATACCGAGAGAAAGGGGCAATACATCAAGTAACAACATGTCACTGTCGGGTTTGTTACCAACCAAAATATCCGCTTGTATGCCAGCGCCTATCGCTACAACCTTGTCTGGGTCGATAGAAGTTAATGGTGTCTTTCCAAAGAAATCACCAACTTGTTCTCGGACTAAAGGTACTCTCGTAGAGCCGCCAACCATGACCACATTGCTAACTTCATCAAATGTTACGCCAGCATCTTTCACTGCGCGTTTACACGTAGTGATTGTTTCGTTCACCAATTCGCTGATCAGTTGGTTAAATTCAGATAAACCAACTTCTATCTCAAGGCTTTCATCGGAGCCAACGAGTTGAATAGACGTTTTGTATATGTCTGAAGTGCTTAGAGCTTCTTTTATCTCTTTACCCGCATTCATTAAACGACGATGATTTTGTTTCTGGCTTGAAAGGTCTAAAGAAAGTTTTTCTGCAATTAAATCAGCTAGTAGGTGATCAAAATCATCTCCACCTAAGGCGGAATTGCCACTGGTAGACAATACTTCAAACACACCTTTGTTCAAACGAAGAATAGATACGTCGAATGTGCCACCGCCTAAATCGTAAACGGCGATTACGCCTTGTTCTTTACTATCTAGTCCATAAGCGATAGCTGCTGCAGTCGGTTCATTGAGCAAACGAAGTACGTTTAAACCAGCTAACTGCGCCGCGTCTTTTGTACTTTGTCTTTGTGCATCATCGAAATAGGCTGGTACCGTAATAACAGCACCTGTAATTTCTTCACCCATGCGAGCTTCAGCGCGTCGTTTTAGTGCGCCGAGAATATGCGATGAAACTTGAATAGGATTAAGCACGCCTTTTGGTGTGATAAAACGCGGCGAAACTGAGTCTTCAACAAATTGATAAGGTAGTTGATCCCACTCCGCTGTTACGTCGGCTAAGCTTCTGCCCATAAATCTTTTCACAGACATGATCGTATTTGCAGGATCAATATTTGAATTGTCTCTAGCGTGATAACCCACATCAATAGAGTTTTCAGAATAATGCACAACCGATGGCAATAAATGTCTTTCGTGTTCATCAGCTAAGGTGACGCATTGACCACTTTTTACAGCACTCACTAATGAATTGGTGGTACCCAAGTCGATCCCAATTCCTATTTTACGTTCATGCGGAGCCGCGCTTTGGCCTGGCTCAGCAATTTGTAATAATGCCATATAACTAAAACCTTTTATTTTGTTTGCAAACTAGCTATCAGTCATTCGATCCATTTTAGTATCGATTTCACTCGCCAGTTTGATCATAAACTTCATTTTACGCAGCTCTTGTGCTGCTGATTGATTATCTTGCTCGTTGTTGTTCAACAACAAAGCTGCAATTGCTTGTTCTTGCTGAGCTAACACTTGGTGATTGTCCGCAACTAATTTTTCAAGGGCTTCCACTGAATCAGCATCTTCTAATGCTTCTCGCCACTCCATTTGCTCCATGAGAAATTCGACATCCCCCACCGTATCTTGCTCGCTCGCTAACTCCACGCCTCGTAATTCCAAAAGATGCTCACCTCTTGAAATTGGAGATTGAAGCACCGAATAAGCATCATTGATTTGAGCATTTTTTGTGAGGTACATACGTTTCTGCTGTTCGCTAGCAGTCGCAAAACGATCAGGATGAGTAAGTTTTTGGAGTGTTTGATAGTGTTGCTTAAGCTTAACTAAGTCTAACTCGAACTGTTCAGGTAAATTGTATAGCTCAAAGTAATTCATCAAACAGAAGCCTTGCTTTGGAAAACGAAGAAAGCGCAAGCTATTTGTAGCTCAGCGCTTAAGAAAGGGTTATACGTTGAAGCTCTCACCGCAACCGCATTCGCCATTGGCGTTCGGGTTGTTAAATTGAAAACCTTCATTTAGACCTTCTTTGGAAAAGTCTAATTCTGTACCATCGAGGTAGGCGAGACTTTTACCATCAATGATAATGTTGACACCATTGTCTTCAAACATCTCATCGTCAGGATTAAGATCATCCACAAATTCGAGTACATAAGCCAAGCCAGAGCAACCAGTCGTCTTAACACCTAAGCGCAAACCTAAGCCTGAACCACGGCTTTCAAGAAATGATTTTGCACGAACAGCTGCAGCGTCAGTTACCTTAATACCCACTTGGATACTCCTTTTACTTTGTATTTAATCTTTAATGGTGAATCAATATCGTTTAAATAGTAAATCACAAAGCGCTCTTATTAAGAGCGCCATGTCTATTTAAGCGCTATGCTTCTTTTTATAATCAGCAACAGCTGCTTTAATTGCATCTTCTGCTAAAATTGAGCAGTGAATTTTAACTGGTGGTAAAGCCAATTCTGCTGCAATGTCAGTATTTTTAATTGAAGTTGCTTCGTCAATACTCTTGCCTTTTACCCACTCAGTTACTAAAGAACTGGAAGCAATAGCAGAGCCACAACCGTAAGTTTTGAATTTAGCATCTTCAATAATGCCATTAGCACCGACTTTAAGTTGAAGCTTCATTACGTCACCACAAGCAGGTGCACCGACCATACCTGTTGCTACTGTCGGATCATTTTTATCAAAACCGCCAACATTGCGAGGATTCTCGTAATGGTCAATTACTTTTTCACTATAAGCCATGATCTTGCCCTTAACGTTTTGCGCGACAAAAATACTAAGTATTTTAGATGGCGCTATTTTAAATCAATTTATTTTCTTTGTAACAAAGACAGCACTTGCTGATACTTCGTTGCAAAATACATATGCTTTGGAGAATAGCTTAGGGCTAGTCCAAAGCACTTTTATCCTAGTGAGCAGCCCAAACGACGCTGTCTAAATCAATACCTTCTTTGTACATGTCCCAAAGCGGAGACATTTCACGAAGTTTATCGATAGCGTTACGAATTACGTCTATGACGTAATCAATTTCTTCTTCGGTAGTAAATCGACCGATACTAAAGCGTATAGAGCTGTGAGCCAGTTCATCATTTAAACCAAGCGCTCGTAATACATACGAAGGTTCTAAGCTGGCAGACGTACATGCAGAACCTGAGGAAACTGCCATGTCTTTCAGTGCCATAATGAGAGACTCACCTTCAACGTAAGCGAAGCTCACGTTCAAGTTATGTGGTACTCTTTGTTCCCAATCACCGTTCAAATAAACAGCTTCAATATCTTTGACGCCGTTGTATAACTTGTCACGCAGTTTGCGAACGCGAACGTTTTCAGTTGCCATTTCTTCTTTGGCTAAACGGAAAGCTTCACCCATACCCACGATCTGATGCGTTGCTAAAGTACCCGAACGCATACCGCGCTCATGCCCACCACCGTGGATTTGAGCTTCTATGCGAACTCTAGGTTTGCGTGATACATACAAAGCGCCAATTCCTTTAGGACCGTAAGTCTTATGCGCAGAGAATGACATCAAATCAACGTTCAACTCTTGCAAGTCAATTGGTACTTTACCTGTGCTCTGTGCTGCATCGACATGGAACAAGATCTTACGTTCGCGGCAAATTTTACCAATTGCAGCGATGTCTTGGATAACACCAATCTCATTGTTAACATGCATGATGCTTATCAATACGGTGTCATCTCTCATCTCAGCCTGTAACTTATCCAAATCGACTAAGCCATTTGGCTCAGGCATCATATAAGTTACGTCGAAACCTTCACGCTCAAGTTGACGAGTCGTATCTAAAACAGCTTTGTGTTCAGTTTTTAGCGTAATAATGTGCTTTCCGCGTTTTTGATAAAACGTTGCCGCACCTTTAATAGCTAGGTTGTTAGATTCTGTTGCGCCCGATGTAAATACTATCTCTCTTGGATCGGCATTCACTAGGTCTGCAATTTGATTTCTTGCAATATCTACTGCTTCTTCCGCAACCCAACCAAAATGGTGAGAACGAGAAGCCGGGTTGCCGAAATTACCTTCGTTAGTTAGGCATTCTTTCATTTTTTCGGCGACACGAGGGTCAACTGGTGTTGTTGACGAATAATCTAAATAGATTGGTAACTTAATATTGCTCATTATCGCTCCGATTAAAGTTGCATACTTATTTCAATGTCGCTCACTAAATTTTTTGCTGTCGCCTTGTTCACATCTTGACGCCCAGCCACTTCTTGTACTTCATTCTTTATCATCAATTCGCCAATAGTGATGCTATTGAGAAATTGACTAATTCTATCGCTCAAGTCTTGCCACAGTGTGTGAGTTAAGCACCGTTGACCGCCTTGACAATCGGCCTGACCTTGACAACGCGTCGCGTCTACAGATTCATCAACAGCACGAATAACCTCGCCTATCGCTATATCACCTGCAGCTCGGCCTAACTTATAACCACCGCCAGGACCGCGTACACTCGATACTAATTGTTCTTTACGTAAACGAGAGAAAAGTTGTTCTAAATAAGACAAAGAAATTTCTTGTCGTTCAGAAATATCCGCTAATGAAACTGGTCCTTTTCGTGAATGCAGAGCAACATCGAGCATTGCAGTGACTGCATAACGACCTTTGGATGTCAGCTTCATACTTTCCTCACTTCATTGAACAGCCAGAAGGCTTAGATTTAATAAGGAAATTGTATATACCTGAGTAAAATTGTCAAGTATATACCCGACTATTTTACTAGGTTATTATTATCGCTAATTATTTTTATTACGATTTTTTCAAGTTTTTGCCAAAAAAGTCATTTTTGTAGCTTCAAGCACCACTAAATATGCGGATCAAATGCTTCAGCAGCTGCCTTCTTAATGACTGGGGAAATACCTGTTTCAGCGAAGTCTTCTACATCAAGTTTAGGTATTGAATCAGAGCATACATCTCCGCCAAGTGATTGAATCACTTTACACATCTCTGCTACTTTAGTGTCCATTTGATGCACATGTTCAAGCATAATGCCCATCGCATTTGCGACTGGATCTGGGTTCTCTTCGCTGACAGCATAAGCATCGAAACCATATTTTTTAGCGATAACTTGACGTTTGCTTTTTGCTTCAGGCGATTCATTTTCATCATGTTCTTTTTGCAGAAGATTACGCCCAGGAATGCCAACACAGGTTGCGTTATCTGGCACGTCTCTTACTACAACTGAGTTTGAACCAACACGTGCATTCTTACCGATCGTTATCGGACCGAGAACTTGCGCTCCTGCACCTACAACTGAATTCGCCTCTAAAGTTGGGTGTCTTTTTCCTGCTTTCCAACTCGTTCCACCCAAGGTAACACCGTGATAGAGAGTGACATCATCGCCTACAATCGCGGTCTCACCAATAACCACACCCATACCATGGTCGATGAAGACTCTACGGCCTAATTTTGCGCCGGGATGGATTTCAATGCCGGTCAAGAAACGAGAGATATTGGATAAGAAGCGGGCAATCCAATTGAGCTTCCACAACCAAAGTTGATGGCTAACACGATGCATCCAAATAGCATGTAAACCAGGGTAATTGAATAGTACTTCTAATGTGTTTCTGGCCGCTGGATCACGGTGAAAAACACTCTTGATATCTTCACGTATACGACTCAGCATTATTCTTTATTCCCATTTACTTTGTCTATTGAAGACAGCATGCCACGTAAAATATTCAGTTCTTGTACTTCAGGGCGCGCACGATTAAACAAACGGCGTAGTTTCGTCATAACCATACCGGGATGATTTGGCACTATAAAATTAACCTCTTTCAAGGTTTTCTCTAAGTGTACGTAAAAGCGCTCTAAATCTTCATTTAATGGGTACTCTGCTTCTTCATTCGGTGCGAATTTTGCTGCTTCAATATCTAAATGATTCACTCGAATTTCGTAGCACAGTGTTTGCACCGCAGCGGCAATGTTCAATGAGCTGTAATCTGGGTTAGCAGGAATACAAACGTGGAAATGGCATTGCTGCAACTCTTCATTACTCAAGCCATTATTCTCACGGCCGAACACTAAAGCTACTGGGTAGTTTCCTGATTCAACCACCAGCTTTTCGCCACACTCTCTGGGTGTGAGCATTGGCCATGGCAATGTTCTTGAACGCGCTGAAGTACCTACCACTAATCCACAATCACTTACCGCTTCTTCAAGCGTTGATACGATAGTTGCATTCGCTAATACGTCTCCAGCTCCCGCAGCTAAAGCACTCGACTTACCATCAGGCGGAGTTATAGGGTCAACTAAATACAATGAGCTAAGTCCCATTGTTTTCATTGCGCGCGCCGCAGAGCCAATGTTGCCTGTGTGGCTTGTGTTGACTAAAACAATGCGAATGTCTGAGAGCATGAAAATATTCCGTCGAATTTTGCTAGTATGCCAATTTTTATATGGCTCTGAAAAGTAGAAGCGCCTCTGGAGAAGAGATAAAATACCCGCCCCAATCAGTCTGCTGTTACCCAATTTACTGGGCGCGAAGTTTATCACAATGAATAATAGCTGTCTTTTGCAAAAAGGTAATAAAATATACCCCTTACTTTAGAGCACCAATGATGAAAACAAACTATCCAATAATTCGTTTTACTTCACTTAATAAGTCGTCAACATACGGTTTGATATCAGCGTACGAGGGATTGTCATTTTTGATATGAGTTTCCAGTTGCGTCGCTTTTGAACTTAACTCAGAAAATCCAAAGAGTTGTGAGGCTCCGGAGAGGCGATGAGCTAATGAGCGTAAGGCAGGAATGTTCTCTTTTTCTATTTCTGCATTAAATTGGGCAAGCTCTTTGTATAGGCTTGTTTTAAATTCATCAATTAAATCAGACATATCGACATTCCCAAGCATCGAATTTGCTCTTCTCATAGCATCATCATCATGACCATTAAAAAAGGTCGCGATTGTAGAAATGAGCAGTTTTCTATCAATTGGTTTTTGAATGTAACCATCAAAACCTAGGGAGAAATAATGATCCACTTCGTTAGTCATAGCATTGGCAGTTAGTGCAATGATGGGTTTCTCAAAGCCGAGCTCACGCAATGCTTTATAAGCCTGAATACCATCCATATTTGGCATTTGAATGTCCATCAACACGACTTCTGGCTCATGTTCCTGGCATAGACGGATAGCCTCATAACCATCAGCAGCGGTATAAACGGTCAAACCTAATTTGGATAACAAGCGAGAAATAAAACGACGATTATCTGCATGGTCTTCCGCCAGCAATATTTTCCCTTGGAATAAAGGTTCCGATGATAAAGAGTTTAAATCAAGACTGACCGCAGGCACCTCAGTACCAACGGCCATTTCTGGCATCGGCATGCTAAAGGTAAAGACACTTCCTTCGTCCACAACACTCTTAACAGTGATCTCACCTTTCATCAACACCGCAAGCTGATTTGACAAATGTAAACCTAAACCTGAGCCACCGAATCGACGTCTTATACTGCTGTCGCCTTGAGTAAAGCTACCAAAGACTTGTTCTAGCTGCTCCTTACTAATACCGATTCCAGTATCTTTAACATTGAAGACTAAGTTGCCATCCTTCATTAATACTTCTAGTGTCACATGTCCTTCAAGAGTGAATTTCAGAGCATTGGATAACAAGTTTATTAATATTTGCTTTAAGCGAAGTCCGTCTATATCAATCACAAATGGCTTAGGTAAGTTTTCTTCTAGACTAAATGATAAGCCTTTCACTCTAGCCTGCATGGAAAACATTGTGTTGATGTTACTCAGTAAGGTATGCAAATCCTGTGGTGCATATTCTAACTCAAATTTGTTTTCTTCAATTTTAGTCAAATCAAGAATGTCGTTTAATAAAGCCAATAAGTACAGGCTACTGTCGTGAATAATCTCAACTTCTTTATAAATATCTTCAGGCTTTACATCTCGGCAAATAATGGCTTCCGCTTGCCCAATTACGGTCGTCAACGGCGTTCGAATTTCATGACTCATGTTGGCAAGGAATTGTGTTTTAATTCTATTAGCTACTGCCAACTTTTCAGACTCCTCAGCAATGTCAGCCGTTTTCTCTGCGACCTGTTGCTCCAGCCTGATCACTGCTCTTTTTTGAATTTGCATGTAGTAGAGAAACCCGAGTAAACTCAGACCAATATAAACTACGATCATCCACCAACGCTGCCAAAAAGGAATACCTATAGTCAAGTTTATAGCCAGTTCATCTTGGTACCATAACTTATCTTTGAGTTTGGCGCGCACACGAAGAACATAATCACCACCACTTAAGTTTGTATAGGTTGCAGTACTGTTATTACCATTATCTATCCACCCCTTATCAAATCCATCTAAAAAATAACTATACTGAATTTGACGAGCATTCAATAAATCCAAGGTCGCAAACTCGAACTTCAAATTGCTTTGGCTGTGATGTAACTCAATGCCATCCTCTTTAATCTGCATCAAATTAAATTTTTCAGGGCTGCCTAGTACTTCAAAATTAGTGAGTACAGTGCCTTCATCAAGCGTCGGAGACTGCAGAGCTGAGGGCGTAAAATATGAAATACCATCTCTACTAGAAAGAAATATCGTCCCATCTGACTGCCGTATCGTGGGATTATAAAAATATCGCGAACCTGGTAAGCCGTCTCTCTTATCAAAATGCTGGAATTCGCCATTTGAAGGATTAAAGCGACTAACACCGATCGGCGTTACTAACCACAACACGCCATTACTATCTTCGCTGATAAAACGAACACCTCTGTTATCTCTCTCAATAAATTCATGACTGACTACTTTTCTTTCACCTGTTATTTGGTCAACAAGGTAGAGACCTGATTTATTGCTGATCCAAAGTTGACGCTTACTATCGACAAAAATAGTGTAAATGTAATTATAGTTTTCACTTAGTTCGATTTTATCTTCTGGACCACTAAATAAATTGAGTGTTTTATTCTCAGGATCCCATTTATACAAACGGTTATTAACAGCTACCCAATTATTATCAAAAGGGTCTAAATATAGTTCCACTAAGGAGTTTATCCGATTACCTGAAGGCTCTAAATCCACGCTTTCAAACGTAGCACTTTTTGAATTTACAATAAAAAGTCTGTCTGGGGCTGCAACCCAAATATTGTCAGCTGAATCTTTTTCTAAGTCCTTTATGCTTTCAAAATCTTCCCACCATTTACGTGGTGGTGAAACTTCAATTTGTTTTCCGTCTAAATCCAGCTTGTAAAGGTTTTGATCACTTGCATACCAAATGTCACCATTTGAGGCTTGAACAATATATTTGATCGCAGGACTTATTTCACCGCTGGTCAAGCTTGTGATTTCTTTAGTCTCAGGTACCCACTTCTGCAAACCAATTTGCGAGGTTCCTATCAAAACACTGTCATCATTTGCAATTTCCAGTGCAAAAGCGGTTTTAACACGAGGCTCATCAAACGATTGAAAAATATTAGTTCGGGTGATCTTATAAACACCAACCCCTTCGCAGCTCAACCATATAGTACCTTGTTTATCCTGAAAGAGTGTTTGGCTGCAACTATCATCAAAAGAAAGTGGTACTTTTTTCAGTGTGTTATCTTCATCAGTAAAGTAAAAAACGCCGTAATCGGTGCTTACCCAGTATTCACCAAAATCAGTAGAAATCATTGCATAAATAGGCCCTAAATTCGGCACTATTGTATTTTCTATTTCTGAAAATTCTGCACTTTGTGTATCGAAGAAAACGAGGCCATTGTGGGTGCCTAAATATAAATTACCATCGGGGTTCACCTCTATTGCTCTTATTTTATTGATGTCTTGGAGCAATGCTTTTGGTTCGGGAAAATAATGCGTAAATTCTTCTGTTTCTTTGTCTAACTTATTAAGCCCAAAGCCGGTCGCTAGCCATATTTTTCCGGCTTCTGATTGCGCTATATCCCAAACTCGTTGATCAGAAATACTGGTTTCATTAGTACTTTGTACACTAAAACGCTGAAAACCTTGTGTTTTACTATTGAAGCGGTTGAGCCCTCGACTATAGGTGCCAAACCAAAGTGTTTGATCAGCATCTTCGAAAATGCTTTGTACCTTAAAATCACTAATTGAGTCGGGTTTGTCTTGCTGATGTGTGAATTGAGTAAATGTTTGCGAGCGTGAATCTAATTTTATTACGCTACCTCCCCAACTACCTATCCATAAATTACCTTCATTGTCTAAAGTTAAATTACCTGCATTGTCATTCGGTAGTGAGTTGGGATCTGCGGGGTCGTGATGAAATACGACAACATTTTTACCGTCATAACGCATAATGCCATTGTAGCCAGTACCGAACCAAAGGAAGCCGTCTTTATCTTGCACGATCGAAAAAATAATTGACGAAGTAAAACCATCGTTTTCATTTAGTAATTCGTGTTGATACTCTGTTGCTGATGCCTTATGCATAGTCATTAAGAACATTGAGAACAGACAACAGTATTTGATTAAACTATTCAACAACAGAAAGCCTTTAGATACTTCGACTAGAGCTAAATTAAAAGCACAAATCGCGAAAAATGTTAACGTTTAGAGCTGAGTATGTGCCACACATTGAACAGACAAAATCGCTGACCTGTGGCGAGTATAACTGATTTTATGAGCCATGAAAAACACCAATAGACCCACTGCTGGCTTTCTGTTAATATACGCGCGTTTTTTGGTCACGCGGCCCTTTTGATGGCGGCTTATCGCTATCGCTTTAAGTGCGTGACTCAACCGTTCTTTTTACAACTTGGTGGTTTTACTATGCATCCTATGCTTAATATCGCTGTGCGCGCAGCTCGCTCAGCCGGAAACGTAATCGCTCGTGGATTTGAAAATTTCGACGACCTACAAATCGAACAAAAAGGCGAAAATGATTTCGTTACAAAAGTTGACAAGGAAGCTGAACAGGCCATCATTCATAAGATCCAACAATCATACCCAGACCATACATTTGTTGGTGAAGAAGGCGGAATTGTTGAAGGTGACCCAGACTTCAAATGGATCATCGACCCATTAGATGGTACGACCAACTTCATTAAAGGTATCCCTCACTTTGCAGTTTCAATTGCATTGCAATACAAAGGCCGACTAGACCAAGCCGTTGTATTTGATCCAATTCGTGGTGAATTATTTACGGCTAGCCGTGGTAACGGTGCGCAACTTAATGGCCATCGCATTCGCGCAAGTCAAGCGAAGGAACTCAGTAACACTATTCTAGCGACAGCCTTTCCGTTCAAAAACAAAGATGCATTGAACGACTACATGGCAAGCTTCAGCAAAATATTTACTGAAAGTGGTGATATTCGTAGGGGTGGATCTGCAGCCCTCGATATGGCTTATGTAGCAGCTGGTCGTTTCGATGGTTATTGGGAACGTGGAATCAAACCATGGGATATCGCTGCTGGCGAATTGCTTGTTCGTGAGTCAGGTGGTTTGGTTACCGACTTTGCTGGCGGAAACGACCCATTATTGAGTGGCGAAATTGTTGCTGGTAGTGCGCGCGTCGTTCAAGCTTTGGTTAAACAGCTGAAGTAAGTAGTGTATACATGATAGTGAGCGCTTTACCTATGGTTAAGAGCTCATTAACGACCCTCATTAGCCACATTCCATTAACAAGTTATCTACAATAGAATTCGCTATATAAGATATGAAAAACCCGCCAATCTTTACAGATTGGCGGGTTTTCTTTTTATAGTCTTAAAGAGTATTTGGATACTATAAGGGCTCCAAATCTTCTCCTTCTTTTTCTACCTCTGTCGGTATCAAATCATCTCTACTAATGCCTAGTGCTAAACCAACGGCACTCGCAATGTAAACAGAAGAATAGGTACCAATAACCACACCAAATAATAATGCAGTAGCAAAGCCGTGAATTAACGCTCCGCCTTTGTAAAACAGTGCAACCAATACCAATATTGTTGTTAAAGAGGTAATGATAGTTCTATTTAAAGTCTGAGTGAGTGAAATATTAATCACTTCAATAGGTTCTGCTTTGCGAATTTTTCGGAAGTTTTCACGAATACGATCCGAGACAACAATAGTATCGTTGAGTGAATAACCGATTACAGCGAGCACCGCCGCTAAAACAGTTAAATCAAACTCTAGTTGTAAAAATGAAAACAAGCCTAAGGTTAAGATGACATCGTGCGCCAAAGCCGCTACAGAGCCCAAAGCAAAACGGTATTCGAATCGCATGGCCACATATATCAAGATACAGATAAGTGCGACTAACATTGCTAAACCACCTTGCTCTGTCAATTCTTCACCAACATTTGGTCCAACGAACTCGATTCGGCGCATGTCAACTTGAGTACCGTCAGCACGCAAGGTCACCATCACTTGGTCACCAATTTCAACCGCTTTCACACCTTCTCTTGGCGCAAGGCGAATCAATACGTCCTGGCTACTACCGAAGTTTTGTACAACAGCATCACTATACCCTGCACTCTCCATTTGAGCTCTGATAGCCTCAAGGTTGGCAGGTTGCTCATAACCAACTTCGATTAATGTTCCACCGGTGAAATCTAAGCCCCAATTTAACTGGTTCACAGCAAGTGAGACAATAGATGCGATGATTAACAATGTAGAAAAAATCATTGCCGGAACTCGTAACTTCATAAAGTTTACGGTTTCGTTTAGTTTTAGTAATTGAAATCCTTTGAATAACATAAGCTTCTCCTATATCGCTAAATTGGTCACGCGTCTACCGCCCCATATGCCATTAACTAGCACACGAGTAACGACAATCGCCGTGAACATTGATGTAGCGATACCTATCATCAACGTAATTGAGAAACCTTTGATTGGTCCTGTACCAACTGCAAACAGGATCAGACCAGCAAGGAATGTAGTGATATTGGCGTCTAAGATGGTAGAGAACGCACTGTCGTAACCGAAATGAATTGCCTGTTGTGGACTTCGCCCATCACGCAACTCTTCTCTTATTCTTTCAAAAATCAGCACGTTCGCATCAACAGCCATACCAACAGTCAGAACGATACCCGCCATTCCCGGTAAGGTTAAGGTCGCACCTGGGATCATCGAAATAATACCAACAATCATTACGAGATTAAGCAGCAGTGCAATATTTGCAACGATACCAAATGCACGATAATAAATGAGCATGAATACAAGAACACCAGCCAAGCCCCAAATAATCGCTGTCATACCAAGTTCAATGTTTTCTTTACCTAAGCTTGGGCCAACTGTGCGTTCTTCTACTATTTGAATAGGAGCAATCAATGCACCCGCTCTTAACAGCAAAGATAACTCTCGGGCTTCAGAAGGAGAATCTAATCCAGTGATTTGAAACGACGAACCTAATTGAGCTTGAATTGTCGCAACACTAATAATCTCTTCTTTCTTCTCGAAAACTAGCTTGCCATTCGCGTCGCGCTCATCAGTTGCTTTGTATTCGATGAACACTGTAGCCATAGGCTTTTGGATGTTTTCTTTGGTCGCTTTTGACCATTTAGCGCCACCTTTAGAGTCAAGGTCGATGCTCACATTTGGCACACCGTATTGATCAACGCCACTATTGGCATCAATAATATGTGAACCAGTCAACATGATCTGTTTCTTCAATAAATAAGGTTGGCCATTCTTATGATAAATCACTTCTGAGCCAGCGGGCGCTCTGCCTCGCATAGCATCTCGAACATCGTTCTTCTCATCCAGCATACGAAACTCAAGTGTCGCTGTTGCATTCAGAATTTCTTTCGCTTTCGCGGTATCTTGGATACCTGGAAGTTGAACAACAATGCGCTCCTGGCCTTGCTTTTGCACTAGTGGCTCAGCAACACCAAGTTGGTTTATTCTGCTGCGAATGATGGTTACGTTCTGTTTAACCGCAGCGTCGCGAATTTCGGCTAAGCGAGCTTCAAGGAAAGTAGCTCGTAAAGTTAAGTCATCACGCTCTGTAATGGCTAAATTACCGAACTGGTTTCGCAAGTAGAACTGAGCTTTATCGAGCATCTCCGCATCGCGAAAAATGATGTCAACTGAATCAGGGTTTTGAACGACAGTGCGATAAAAAATTCTTTCCTCGCGTAACTGTAGCTTGAAATCACCAACAACATCTTCGTAAGCTTTAGTCGTTGCACTATTCATATCAACTTCCATAAGGAAGTGAACGCCGCCACGTAAATCTAAGCCCAACTTCATAGGGCCAGCACCAAAGGCCTCTAGCCAATCTGGAGTATCTGGCGCTAAGTTCATCGCAACAACATAGTCGTCATCATCAAGTTTGCTATCAATCAGTTCTCTCGCAATTAGCTGAGTGTCTGAATCGAGAAGGCGAACCAAAATCCTGTCGTTTTCAAGTTCAATTGCCTTGATGGCAATATTCTCTTCTGTCAAAGAACGTTCAACTGAATCTTTTAATGCTTCCGTTACAGTTGCGTTCTTACTTGCAGAAATTTGAATGGCGTGATCTTCGCCATAAATATTAGGCGTGGCATATAAGGCTGTTATACCAACAACCAATATGACCAAAATATATTTCCATAATGGAGTTTTATTTAACACAATGGGACCCTACAAAAGCAGAAAAGCACCTCGATATACTCTTTGGTGCTACTCTGCTCTTTGTTGAAAAATTAAATTGACTTCATTGTGCCTTTCGGCAAAACAGCGCTTACTGCTGATTTTTGTACAACAATGTTATTCGATTCGTTTAAGGCAATTTCGATGAAATCTTTCTCATCGCTCACTTTCGTGATTTTACCCACTAAGCCGCCTTGAGTCAGTACTTCATCACCTTTTGACAATGATGAAACAAGGTTTTTATGTTCTTTTACACGCTTCGCTTGAGGGCGATATAGTAGAAAATAGAAAATTAAACCAAAAACAGCCAACATGATTAACATGCCAAACTCACCACCTGGTTGAGCGCTTGCTGCGTCTTGTGCGTGTGCACTTGAAATTAAAAAGCTCATATACATCCTCGTTTATTTCGTTTTTATTGTTGTTTTACGTCCTTGCTCTCTGAATACCATAGGGAGCAAAATTTTGTGTTATTCCTCTAAAGGAGGAACTGGCATATCTTTCTGCGCATAGAATTCAGCAACAAAACTGTCTAATTCGCCCGCTGCAATTGCATTACGCAAGCCATCCATAATTCTTTGATAGTATCTCAAGTTATGGATAGTATTTAATCTTGAACCAAGTATCTCATTGCACTTGTCTAAGTGATGTAGATATGACCGAGAATAATTTTTACAAGTGTAACAGTCACATTTTTCATCTAAAGGGCCCGTATCTGTTTTGTGAACAGCATTACGAATTTTTACCACACCTTCGGTAACGAACAGATGTCCATTACGCGCATTCCTTGTCGGCATTACACAATCAAACATGTCAATACCGCGGCGCACAGCCTCTACGATATCTTCAGGTTTACCTACGCCCATCAAATAACGTGGTTTGTTTTCAGGAATTTTTGGCGCTGTGTGATTGATGATACGGATCATATCTTCTTTAGGCTCTCCGACGGATAAGCCACCTATCGCATATCCATCAAAACCGATATCTTCCAAACCTTCTAATGAAGTATCACGAAGGTGTTCATACATACCACCTTGAATGATGCCAAATAATGCTGAGGGATTATCACCGTGGGCGTCTTTACTTCGTTGCGCCCAACGCAATGACATTTCCATTGAATCAGATGCTTCTTTTTCCGTCGCTGGATAAGGCGTGCACTCATCAAAAATCATGACAATGTCCGAACCTAAATCGCGCTGCACTTCCATAGACTTCTCAGGAGTAAGCAAGATTTTTTCACCATTAATAGGGGAACGGAATGTGACGCCGTTTTCAGTAATTTTTCTTAAATCACCAAGCGAGAAAACCTGGAAACCACCTGAATCGGTAAGAATGGGTTTTTGCCAATGCATGAAATCATGCAAGTCACCGTGTTGCTTGATAATGCCCGTGCCTGGACGAAGCATTAAGTGGAATGTGTTACCCAAACAAATATGAGCACCTGACTCATCGAGCTCTTCAGGTGTCATACCTTTAACGGTGCCGTATGTACCGACGGGCATAAACGCTGGTGTTTCAACTACACCACGATCAAAAATAAGCTGGCCGCGACGTGCTTTGCCGTCTTTCGCCATTAAATTGAATTTCATTTATAAACCTAAAATTCGCGATTCAGTGCGCTTGCCATGCCAAACCACCACCGAATCCAACGTTTTTCTAATATTGCACATCATGCGATGAAAATGGCAATGATGAATGCAAAATGAAAAACGCATCTGACTAATTTATACAGTAATCAAACATACGGGCTGTTTACTGTGAATGCTTCCTATGAATTGCGGCGCGCAGTATAACAAGAAATAGCGCTAGGCTCACGTATTTTTGCGCTCGATAAACATCGCATCACCGTAGCTAAAAAAGCGATATTCTTGTTCAATTGCTTGGCCGTAAGCATGCATGACATTGTCACGTCCAGCAAAGGCACTAATCAGCATCATTAATGTTGATTCTGGCAAATGAAAGTTGGTCAACATTGCATCGATTAATTTGAACTCATAACCTGGAAAGATAAAAATATTGGTATCGGACATGAACTCACTAATGAGACCGTCAGATGTCGCTTGTGCTGCAGATTCAATGGAACGAACTGAAGTTGTGCCTACTGCAATAACGCGTCCACCCGCTTTTTTGGTGGCCAGCACTTTATCAACCACATCTTGTGAAACTTCTGCATATTCAGAGTGCATTTTATGATCTGTAATGTTTTCCACTCTAACGGGTTGAAACGTGCCCGCACCAACATGCAGGGTAACAAAAGCAAAATCAACACCCTTTGCTTCAATTTTACTTAGTATGTCTTCGTCAAAGTGCAAACCTGCAGTGGGAGCAGCTACTGCGCCTGGCTTCTCATTGTATACCGTTTGATACCGTTCTTTATCAGCATCCTCGTCTGGTCTGTCGATATATGGAGGCAAAGGCATATGACCAAACTTTTCAAGTAATTCAAATACATTCTCATCACTTAAAAACTTAATATGGAACAAGGCATCGTCGCGACCAAGCATTTCAATCTGTAATCCGCCTTCCATTGTCAGTACTGCACCCGACTTTGGCGACTTACTTGAGCGAATGTGTGCCATAGCACTTCCATCGTTAAGAATTCTTTCAATAAGTACCTCAACCTTCCCGCCGGACGCTTTGGTACCATGTAATCTTGCAGGTATAACTCGGGTATTGTTGAAAATAAGCAAATCACCCGCATTTAGCAGATCAACAATATTTGAAAACTGTTTATGCTCCACTTCACCGCTATTTCCACTTAAATGTAGTAGACGACTTTGTGTACGTTGCTCTGTAGGGTGCTTTGCAATTAAATGTTCAGGTAAATCAAAATAAAAATCGGATAACTTCATTATTCTCTCAAAATCGCTGTATGTCTTTGTCTATATGGTACGTCTTATTTTTATACAGTTTGAACCGTATATTTTGAAACACCTTCTTCTTGGTCTTAATACTTTATGCTCGAATTTTTAACGTAATCTTGAAACATGTTCCAAATTAAGTGACGTTCTCCCAAACTTACTTATTACCCAGTTTATCTGGGTATTTTTTTGCCTAAAATTTAGGGCGAGTCACTTTATCTAGTAGGTTAAATCGATTACTTATTCTTAAACGAAGCGAATTCTATTGCATGTCGCTGAGCATTTCCTCTATATCTTCATATTTAATTTGCTTGATATTAAGTACAAACATAATTTGTAACAATAAGTCTGCACCTAAAATGCCTTTATTTATTTTATTTCGCAGATTATCCGCGCTTTGGTCAACCCCCACCTGGCTTAGCTTGTCACTGAGGTCTTGGTACTTTATTCCCTTTTTGGACAATTCAGCCTTTAATAACCGCTGAACTAAGTTACGCCAATCGCTTGTTTTCGGCTTCATATCACACCTATGTATAAGTTTCTTTTGTAATGTATAAGTTACATTTAAACATTATTTGAGCCAAATGTATAAAAAATAATTTGACTTTATTTTTCGCCTATGACTATACTTACTCCAAGTTCGAAGTCGGCCATGTTGTTCAATCAATATTAAGCGTCTATTATAGATGACGACATGGTAAAACACACCTTTAGGAGAAGATGAATGACGTGGGAACTATCACAACTAGCAGATATTATTTCTGCTCAAGAGGGATATGTAGTTACACACGAAGCAGATTGTTTGCTTATTGCAAATGAAGATGGAATTGATGCTTGGTTGGCAATTAGCGGTGAACAAATTTTAGTTGAATCGCTATTGTTCTCAATAGATGAAGTGAAAGATAAAGCTGCGTTGAATGAAGAAATTCTGAGAACACATATGCTTTTCCCTTTAACGACAATCGGAATTTCATCGGTAGCAGGAACTCAGTACTACACTGCGTTTGGCTCACTAAGTTCACAATCGAAAAAAGAAAGCGTGTTGATCGAGATTTCAACATTATTTCAGAATGTAGAAGCATTTTTAGATGCTTACCAAGATTTTTTGAAATCTAATTAATTTATTAATAACCGGAGAATACCATGTCAGTTTGGAAAAAATTATTTACTGCCGTTAAAGGTACCGCTACAGAAGCAGCTCAAGCGGTTGTTGATACTCAAGCCATTAAAATTCTTGAGCAAGAAATCCGCGAAGCGAAAGATGAGTTGAGAAAATCAGACCATGCACGCACGCAAATTTTGGCGAAGTGCAAATTATCTCAACAAAAAGTGGATGGCTTTAATAAGTCAATCGCTGAATATGAAGAGCATGCAAGAAAAGCAATTGATACTGATCGCCAGCTTGCCCTTGACTGTGCACAACGAGTGTCTGATTTACGCACTCAGTTGGAGACAGAGCAAACTTACTTAGATCAGTTCACTAAGTCAGAAAAGCAACTAGCAGGTAACATCACACAAGCGAAAAACAACCTACGTCGTTTGGAGCAACAAGTGGATATGATTAAAGCGACAGAGTCAGTGCAACGCGCACAAGTAGCCGTATCATCAAGTCACTTAGGTGCTAATAGTAAAATGAAGACGGCAACTGAATCTTTATCACGTATTCAAGAGAAGCAAAACTTGCGAAGCGCTGAACTTGAAGCTGCTGAAGAGCTTGCCCAAAGCGAATCGACAGATGATTTAGAGAAGCGTTTAGCAGGTGCCGGTATCAAAGGCGGTAAAGCTTCTGCAGACGATGAACTGAGTCGCATACTCGGTAAGTAAACATACATATGACGGCAATCTTCGGGTTGCCGTTTTTTCTATTGAAATTGATTTAAATTAAAGGAAGTCTTTCATTCATGATGCAGTGGGTAAAGCTCAAAAAGCTATGCGTGAAATATTTTTCCGAGATGCGTTGGTACACTTTGCTACTAGCGCTTTTGTTTTATTCAGCGACCAGTTGGCTACTACTTTACTTAGCAGACGAAAAAGCACTATTAGACGCATCTGACTATTTCTACTGGATAATTGTTACCGGATCCACTGTTGGCTACGGCGACATGTCACCCGCAACTCCAGCAGGTAAGTTAATTGTTGCTTTGTATGTTATCCCGCTTGGTCTCAGTATATTTGCATTGATCATTGGGCGGATTGCATCTTGGGTAAGTGATCAATGGAAAAGAGGAGCTAGAGGTTTGAAACCGTTAAACGTCTCTAATCATATATTAATAATCGGCTGGAACGATAATCGAACTGACCAATTACTGAAACTACTAATTAAAGAGAAGCGTGATACTCCGGAAAATCCGGATATCGTACTTTGCGTAAAAGCAGATATTGAAAATCCACGTCCATCTGAAATCGAATTCGTTCGGGTTAGCTCTTTTAATAAAGACGATGACATGGATCGCGCCTGCATTGAGACAGCAAGTACAATATTAATAGATAACCCGTATGATGACATCACTATGACGACGGCCCTGTATTGTTCAAAACGAAATCCAGGTGCTCACAAAGTCGCATATTTTGAAGACGAAAGCTTAGTCGCCCTATTACAACAACATTGCCCTGAAGTGGAATGCACACCGAGTGTCGCGGTTGAAATGTTAGCAAAATCAGCATTTGATCCTGGCTCCAGCTTATTGCATCACGACCTGCTTGATGTGGAAGAAGGACAAGCACAATTTTCTGTTAATCTGCCAAGCACCATTAACGAGTTAAATGTTGAAAAGTTATTTTTTGGCCTTAAAAAACAATATAACGCAACGTTCATTGGATATGCGGCAGCAGATCAAGTGAACGAAATATTGGTCAACCCAGACTTTACAAACGTGGTGAAACCGGGCGATAAAGTATTCTACATCGCAGAGCATCGTATCAATAATGTTGATTGGAACAGCCTGCACGCTTAGTAGGCTTTTCAGAAGGGGTAACATATGTTCGGTAAATTATTTGGTAAAAAAGATAAAGAGCAAGCGCATAAACCTGATACACCTGAGATCATGGGCTTATACTTAGGCGGCTCTTTCGAGCTTGATCCTTTGAAACTTAAGTTAATACAACCATCTTTAAAAATTAACGGCGCTGCCAGCAAGCATCTTATTCAAGCAGTCGGGAAAGTGGTACTTGACAGTGGCGGCACTATGTTTCGTTTCTATACGGATGACGATGCGTTCCTGCAAGTCATCACAGATGGTGGTGAAACAGAAAATCACATTACTGATGTAAAGCTTTGGTATTTCTATGATACTAAAACAGTAGGCTCAGAAACCCAATGGCAAGACCTACTTAAAAATAGTATTTCACAGCCCGTTTATTCACTAGATGGTGACGTATATGAGCGCGTTTGGGATGCTGTAGGAGAGATTTCACCTCCCGTGGCCATGACGGAGACAACTTTCGAGCAAGATGGTGATGTTACCACTACGGATCAATTTATCATGCTCTACGAAAAATCTATATCCGATGATGATGTCGAAGCCGTGTTAGTATCCGGCGAAGAAAAAATTGTCGGTAATAATCATGATCGGTGCCTTGTAATAAGCACAGGCTTTAACGTGTCACCTTCAGATATAACAATAAACGGTTAAGGAAAAATAAATGGACGCAGTACTCAACTCAATCGCCGGATTACAAAACTTTGCACTTTACTTTGCAATCTCTATCGCCCTTTTCTTTGTCTTCAAAGTTGTTTACTCGTTTGTGACACCGCACGACGAGTGGAAATTAGTAAAAGAAGAAAAGAGTACCGCTGCAGCTATCGGCTTTGGCGGTGCAATGATAGGTTTCTCAATTGCTTTATCTGGTGCGGTCACTAACTCCGAATTTCTACTCGATTACCTAGTTTGGGGCTTCATTGCCATAATCGCGCAGCTGTTTGCTTTCGCGCTTTTACGCTTTACATTCATGCCCAAAATTGCCGAACGTATTCAAAACAATGAGATATCTGCCGGCGTTATGTTAGGTGCAATGTCAGTGGCTGTTGGTATGCTCAACGCTGCTTGCATGAGTTACTAAGGAGTAAGCCAATTATGGAAACCAATAGTAAACAAAAACGCAGCACTAACATTAATTTGTCTAGAATGCGCAAAGCATTTTCGTTAAAACCTTTAGCTCTCGGTGTAACTACCGTATTTTTAAGCGCCTGCTCAGGCGGCAAAGAAGAAGCCTTGGTTTTTAAGAACGTTGATGAATGTGTTGATGCACTGCCTAATATGGCTCAAAAGTGCGCAACAGCTTATGAAGGTGCGTTAGCAGAAGCGGCTAAAACCGCGCCTAAATACAATACGAAAAACGATTGTGAATATGAGTTTGGGACTAATCAATGTCAAACTTACAACAACAATGGTAATTCTATTTTCATGCCCTTGATGGCAGGTTATATGATTGGTAATTTAATGGCCCCTCGCCCTTACTACCAGCCAATGTTTACTTCATATTCGCGTTACTCGCCCTATCGCTACCATTGGATTGGCGCTGATGGCTATGATTTTGGCGATTCTAAGAAGCGTAAATTAAGAGTCAAACCCAGTGCTTTCGATAAAAAGCCAGCTGTTACCCGCACGATAAAACGCGGCGGATTTGGCAGTAGTGTTCGTGCTAAATCATCATGGGGAAGTAGAAGCAGCAGCAAAGGCTGGGGTGGCTAAGTGCTACGACGCCCTATTGATGCGAGAAAAAACTGGCAACAAATGGCACGTGATTACGGGTTTCATTTCCATACTATGTATGGTCAAGCTTATTGGGATGAAACCGCGTATTATCAATTTACTCTAAAACAAATCGAACAGGATTTAGAGTCCCCCACTGAAGAAATTCATCAGATGTGTTTACACGTAGTGGATCTCGTTTCAAAGAATGAAGAATTGTTAACTCAGTTCGCTATACCCAATGACTATTGGCAAGCGATTGCAGATTCGTGGCAAGCGAGAGAGCCATCACTGTATTCAAGACTAGACTTTGTATACGACGGGAAATCGCCCGCCAAACTATTAGAAAATAACGCCGACACACCTACTAGCTTATACGAGTCTGGTTTTTGGCAATGGCTGTGGTTAGAAAATAATGTTAACAACAATAAGCTAAGCAAAGCTGCAGACCAATTCAATTCGTTACAAGAAAAGTTAGTGAACCGTTTTAAAGTGATTGCAGACTATTATGATATCAATTACTTGCACTTTGCCTGCTGCAAAGACACGGATGAAGATCGCGGAACCGTTCAATATTTACAGGATTGTGCCAAAGAAGCAGGCTTAGATGATTACTTTGTTTACATTGAAGATATCGGATTGGCTGAAGGTGGAGAATTAACGGATCTACAAGACCAAATTATGTCCCATTGCTTTAAGTTGTATCCTTGGGAATTTATGCAGCGTGAAGAGTTTGGTCCTGCCGCTTTAAAAGCTCAAACTGCTTGGATTGAACCTATATGGAAAACCATCCTGTCGAACAAAGCCTTACTACCCATGCTGTGGCGAGAGTTTAAAGGACACCCTAACTTGTTGCCTGCTTTCTTCGAATCAGATATGGCTAGCATCAATGCCCAAGCGGACGTCAAGAAATGGGTAAGAAAACCGCTATACTCTCGCGAAGGTGCGAACATAGATATAATTGAAAATGGCAAAATGAGTCTCTCATCAGATGGTCCGTATGGTGAGGAAGGATTTATTTATCAAGCCCATACACCTTTGCCGAAGTTCGGAGACAACTTCACTTTAATAGGTTCTTGGTTGGTTGACGATGAATCAGCAGGTATCTCTGTCCGAGAAGACAAGTCACCTATTACGCAAGATTTGTCGCGCTACATGCCGCACATTATTTTATAAACGGATCATTCAATAGGGTATTTCATTGTGACAGCCGTAAAATCACCAACAAGCTTAAAGAAACAACTAATCTGGGTAAGTTACATCGTAGGCTTTTTTTTAGTGATAGAAGCCGTCAATATGCTTACGGGACGTTATTTCAATCAATTTAGTATTTACCCGCGGGAACTCACTCACCTACCCTATATTTTTACTGCACCTTTTTTACATGCGAATTTAACGCACTTTGCCTCTAACGTAGTGACTTTAGCCGTTTTTTCTTTTCTACTCCTACAGTTTGGTGCGAAACGCTTTCTAACAGTGTCGTTTGGCCTAATTATTTTGACAGGATTATTAGTTTGGGCATTTGGTCGCTCTTCTTTCCATTTGGGTGCGAGCGGTGTTATTTATGGCTTTTTTGGATATTTAGTGTTCGCTGGATTTTTAAGTAAACGCTTCTTTCTTATTGTGATTTCAGTATTAGTCGCTTTCTTTTATGGGAGTATGATCTGGGGCGTTTTACCAAGCCGCCCCTATATCTCGTGGGAATCTCACTTATTCGGTTTTATTGCAGGCCTCTGTTTAGCTTGGTTTTTACGAAAACGATCTTAATTTGACTCAAATTCAGGTGACATCCTCGCGCGTTTTTTCGTACAATCCACGTCCAATATAAAAAGGCTAGCAAATTTACATGTCTGAAATCGCACAAAATCAACAAAAGCAAACTGGCTTTTTTGGTAACTTAGTATTCAACATTGCAATACCTGTTTTAGTTATGAGCTATTTGAGTTCAGACGAATACTTGGGCCCTGCATGGAGTATTGTTGTAGCCTTAGCCTTCCCTTTGGTTTTTGGGTTTTACGACTTAAAGCAAACCAAAAAGGTGAACGTCTTTTCAGTACTCGGTATCGTCAGCGTGCTCCTAACTGGCGGCATTAGCCTACTCAAACTACCTGCCGAATATATTGCTATTAAAGAAGCTGCAATCCCTGGCCTGATCGGCTTAGCAGTTATCATTACTCAATATAGTAAGAAACCATTAGTGAAAGCGTTGATCCTAAACGATCAGTTGGTCAATTGGCCGAAATTAAATGGTACCTTAGAAGACAAAGGTGTAACGGCTGAATTCAACAATAAAGTGGCCGTGAGTTCATACATCGTAGCAAGTTCGTTCTTCTTGTCTTCGGCATTGAATTACCTACTTGCGAAATGGATATTGGTATCTGAACCAGGAACGACAGCTTATACTGAAGAGCTAGGGCGCATGACCGCTTTGAGTTATCCAGTGATTGTTATTCCTAGTATGATCCTCCTCATTTTTGCTCTGATGTATTTGTTTAAACAAATATCAGTGGTAACCGGTGAGCCGATTGAAAGCTTCCTTCATCAATAATATTCCAGGTATAAATGAATCAAACGAAAGGCATCAATGAAAATTAGGTGCCTTTTTTATGTCTGCACAAAAATCTTTTTCTAAATACATTGATATTTCCAATAAAACTACTATTTACTTAGTTGCAAAGCGGTGAATCGTTCACCCACTAAATTGAGAGAAAAACATGCTACGTATACTTTTATTCGTCGGAACTAATATTGCCATTATCGCTTTATTAAGCCTGACATTTAGCTTATTCGGGATCCAAGGTCTGTTGGCAGAAAATGGTGTTGACCTGAATCTAAACGCTTTAATGGTTTACTCTGCAGTCATTGGCTTCAGTGGCGCAATCATTTCATTGTTGATCTCTAAATGGATGGCGAAGCGCTCCATGAGAGTGCATGTTATACAGCAAGCATCCGATAGCACTGAGACATGGTTGCTTTCGACAGTAAGCCGTTTAGCTAAACAATCAAACATTGGTATGCCTGAAGTGGGTATATTTCATAGTCACTCACCTAATGCCTTTGCGACTGGATGGAACAGAAACAATGCACTCGTGGCCGTAAGCACGGGCTTAATCGAAAGTATGAATAAAGATGAAATAGAGGCTGTTCTTGCTCATGAGGTGGCACACGTTGCCAATGGTGACATGGTAACAATGACGCTACTGCAAGGCGTGATGAACACTTTTGTTGTATTCCTATCTCGGATTATTGGGCATACCGTAGATCGCGTTGTATTCAAAGTAGAGAGAGGTCATGGACCTGCATTTTGGATAGTATCCATTATTTCTGAAGTTATTTTGGGCTTCTTAGCCATGACAATCACCATGTGGTTTTCGCGTCATAGGGAATACCGAGCAGATGCTGGTGCAGCAAAGCTTGTGGGAAAACACAAAATGCGAGCGGCACTTATGCGTTTGCAGTCCAGTCAATCTGGCCCAGATATGCCTGATGAAATGGCAGCATTTGCGATTAATGCAGGTAGAATTCATAAGCTATTTGCTAGCCATCCACCACTTGCAGAAAGAATAAAGGCGCTTGAATAAGCGCCTTTTCATTTACTCTCTTCATATACTCTTTTCGTATATTAATTGATGCGACTAACTCAGTTTACTGTCTATTTTCTTTAATGAGCGTAAAAACAGACCGATACCGCCCACAGCTAGCACTAAAATAACGATGAGATCAAACGACGACATCGTTCTTAAACTGAATTTTACCGTAGAAATAACCCCAAAAATTAAGGCTGTTACAGAACCAATAGTTAACACCCAAGCAAGTATATTTTTACTATTGTAGAAGATTAAACCAATACCAAAAATGAATGGAATAAGCACCATCCCACCCGTTATGCCAATATTGCTACCAAAAGCATTAAAGCCATACAAGCGAGAACCCATTCCAAATTGAGAAGTGACCGTTATCGCATTAAGTAGCATATAAAAACCACCACACATCATTAGTAAACCAATGAAGAAATGCCCAATACCACCTGAACTTCCACCTGCTCCATTCATTTAATTCATCCTTTATATTAATATCTTCGTGAAGTTATTTTACTTCGCCCAAAAATTCAAAAATCTTTTTCGCTATGTCGGTGTTGTTGATATTGCCAGAAAACGATTGTGCTCCTGCACCAAAAGCATACACTTCGACATCAACACCAGTATGGCCTGACGTTGTCCAGCCAGTATTCGTGCGCTTATCCAAAATCGACTTCAAAATAGCTCGACGCTCTTTTATGTCGGTCTCACTAGTAATACCGCTTATCAGATTCTTCTCATCAATATTCAACTCAAAACCAAACACGCTTTCAACATACAAAGTCATGTCTTCCTGAGCTGGCATTTTTTCAGCGGTTAGCATAATAGATGCTTTCATATTTTGAATGAATTCAGGGCTCCAGCGATAATCGCCATCCGCACCAATGGTCAACCCACCGGTACTGTGATCAGCGGTTAACACTACTAGCGTATCAGGATGTTGCTCAACGTAACTCTTCAGCATTTTGATAGTGGCTTCTAAGTCGTCCATTTCTGCCATAGCTGAAGCGATATCATTCCCGTGTCCAGCCCAGTCAACTTGGCTTGCTTCAACAAGCAAAAAATAGCCGTTCACATTCTCTAAATGGGCAATAGCGTTTTCCGCTAAAACAGACAACCTATGTGGATTCGAATCATCTAGCGCTTCAGGAAGGCCTTTATTACCAAACAAGCCTAATGTTGGTTTACCAATTGGCAATGCTAATAGGTCGGAATAGGAATCGGCATATTGATACCCCAGTGCCTGAAACTCTTCTACTAAATTACGATTTTCTCGAATGAAGTAGCTCCATCCGCCACCTAGCATTACGTCGGCAACGTTCTTACCATCTATACGATCATCTAAAAATGAGTCAGCAATCTCGTTATAATTATGACGAGACTCGTTATGAGCGACATAAGAAGCTGGAGTTGCATGAACGATTTGCGATGTCACTGCAACACCAGTGCGCATGCCTAATCTTTTAGCTCTTTGTAGAACACTTTCCACGGGCTTTTTATCAACATCTAAACCAATTGCGCCGTTGTATGTTTTTATTCCAGAAGACAAGGCCGTAGCGCTGGCTGCGGAGTCTGTCACGTAACCGGAAACAGCTGCAGGGTAAGTTTGCGAAGTCCCTACTAAAAACGGATCTAAGGCCGTTAGTTCAATGTCTGGTGTAGATGGGTCATCTTTATATAAGCGATATGCTGTTGTATAAGCGGGCCCCATACCATCAGCAACCACCATAATAATATTTTTGGGCTTTGATATATTCGCTTGCTCTTCATTTGCTTTTTGAGCGTTTGAACTTGAACAAGATGCGCCTAGCAAGCTAATAGCTGCAATGACGCTAATTCTTAAAAGCTTATTTGAAACCATTTAACTTACTTACTCCTGAAAGTTTTTTATCGTGATGATTTGTATCGTGATGAATAACGTAAATCTACACACTAAGCGCATAAATATACCGTTTATTGATGCTTAATGCCAAATACAAAACAATATTTGGTATGAATTACTAATTGCTTTGAGAACGCGCATAATTGAAAAGCGCCATAAAGCTAACTATTAACTTCTAATTCTCAAAATGAATGCCTATTGCAATGCATAGAAATTGCGTTTACTCTCCTTTTCCACGAAGCAAAAAGGATTTCACGGATGAAAGCTGTTCCACTCATCGTATGCGTATTAATATTTTTAAGCGCATGTCGAAGCACCGTCAGCACAATGAAAGTTGACGCAGATAGCATCAAACCTAACAATAACAACATGGGCTATTTGCTCATGGGTGTCGAAACTAATAATGATCTAAAGCATATTGATATTGATGGCCCTAGCTCAATTCGGCTTACGCATGCCGATTTGAAGAAAGGTACCAGTTACGTGCTTATTCCTTTGCTTGCGGGTGATTATCAACTCAACAATATTCAATTTAATTACTATTTTAAAAGCCGCTTAAAAGATCAGGATGTTTGGCAGTTTGAAATAAAGCCTGAAACCATAAGCTATGTAGGTCACCTCGAAGTGAGCACGAAGGGCTTCTACGTATTCTATTCCAGTATTGAGTTGGTCAATCGCTCAACAGAAGCATTAGATTTCATGTTAGAAGATTTCCCATCAATCCTCGAAAGCAGAACGATGTTTTATGGTGGGCCCGGCGAAGATGACTATTTCCAATTTATAGAAAGTCTAGGGGAATAGTATGAGAGCATTATTTTTACTTTTCTTTATATTAAGTAGCTCCTTTGTTGCCGCTAAACATGAATTTGTAAGCAGTGAAAAACTATATAGCAACGCGATTAACGCTGGTGGTCAACTCTCTCCAGATGGACAATATTTTTCCTACATTCGCCGCACTAATAATGAAACCTACATAGAGTTAGCAGATTTGGGTGGCAATATCGTCTACCAAATTTTGAAACTGTCCGCAGACATGCCACTTCAAAGCTATCAGTGGGTTTCGGATGATGTTCTGAAAATTAGTATCTTTTTAAACGGTAAGCTAACTAGCTACTTGTTGACCATTGAGAAAATAAGCAAAGATGGCATCACTCGAATCGATGGTAAAACCAAACAACTCAAGAATGGCTATATTGTAGACGTACTGGAAAACATTCCCGATACAATCATGTTCTCAAAGTATGATCCTAACAGCCGCCAATTCGAACAAGAGCTATATAAAATAACCCTAGATCAACTCTTTTCCGACAACTTTGAAAATGCTGAATTTATTGAAGAGGCCGACGATGGATTGATGTTTTACGATTTTGATAATGCCACCAATCGACTGCTAGCGGTATTTTACGACGAAGATGAAGAAACAATTCTAATTAAGTTTAAAAGTTTAGGCGCTAAAAAATGGAAAACCGCCCTGTCATTTGATAATGGCAAATTTGATTTTACTGCAGTCGGCTTTATTGATGACACACATTTAGCAGTGCTAACTAATAAAACATCAGACAAAATTGCCTTACACAGTTTTGATATTAAGACACAAACACTAGGGTCATTACTATATCAGCACCAAGAATACGACTTGACCGATGCCACGCTAACAAACACGGGAGAGATAGAATCCGTTGAATATGTAAAGAACGGATTACCTAAAAAGATTTGGCTAAATGCGCGCTCTACGGAATTATCTCAGCGTTTTGAAGTTACGTTCTCAGAAAGTGTTCCGAGGATCATCGATCGAAATATCGAAACCGGCCGCACAATCGTTTATGTTGCTGGTCCAAATGAATCAGGTAAATACTATTTGTACGAAACAAAGAGCGATAAACTTGCATTATTGGTCGCAAACTACCCTGATTTATCAGAACTCCATTATCCAGAGCATCAAGTGCTTACCATAAAAGCTGATGATGGCATCAATATCGAAGCTTATTTAACGTTGCCAAGCGATTATTCCTTAAACACATTATTGGTAATGCCTCATGGCGGTCCAATCGGAGTTCGAGATTATAATTTCTTCGAACCAAACGTGCAGTATTTAGCTAACCGCGGGTTTACTATTTTACGCGTTAACTTTCGGGGCTCAGAAGGCTTTGGGAAGGCATTTCAGAATAAAGGCGTTGGGGAATTTGGAAAACAAATAGAAGCCGATATTTCAGCAGCTGTTGCTCAAGTACTAAAAACGAATCAATTCGATAATGTGTGTGCAATAGGCAGTAGTTATGGCGCCTATTCATCTGTCTCACTTGCACTACGTCATCCGGAACTATACAAATGTGTCGTTGCGTCGTATGGGATTTATGATCTTCCGTTATTATTCAATTATAGTAATTTCCGATCTGGTGAAGCTTTCTCCAAAGAAGTTGCAAAAGTCGTAGGTGAAAACAGCGATGAAAAGAAGCTGGTTTCCCCCGTTTATTTAGCAAAATCCTTAAATACTCCAACACTCATTATTGCAGGTAAAAATGATGAAATTGCTGGATTTGAGCAATCCAATAGAATGCGTTTTGTACTGGAAAAGCTCAAAAAGCCGGTCGACTCTTTGTTTTACAACACTGCTGGACATGGACATAGCAATTGGTATGGAGATAGACACGAATATGCTTACATTGTTAGTTTTTTAAGGCAAACACTCGGCTTATCACTTCCTAATCCGGCAACTTTATCTGATAGCAGTAAGCAAGCTTTAGCATACGATTATAAAGTGCTAGGTGATGTGTTTGATTCTGGCTCCTTAACTTCAATAGACAACAAAAAGGCATTTAACTTTTATGAAACGTCGAGCATGTACGGAAGTCCTGAAGCGACATTCAATTTAGCGACCTATTATCAGCGCGGCGATCAAGTTGAAAAAGACATGCAAAAAGCGCTAGAGCTTTACGAGAAATCAGCAGAAATGGGCAATAAATCTGCTTTCTCACGATTAGCATCTATTTATACAGACGACTTCTACATTAAAAGGAATGACGAAAAGGCATTGAAGTACCGATTGAAATCTCTGGAAGATGATGAAGAAAATTTCAATGTGAACAAACACGAACTCGCTTTTTTTTACTGTTCAGCATCCGAAGAGTATCGCTCTGCACAAAAGTGCGAAGATGAATTTAGGACTCAATGGGAAATCATTGAAACTAAATCCGATAAAGATAGTTTTTATTCAACCCTGCGTGAAGCTATTTTTAAAGGAAAATTCACACCTGAAGAGCGAGAAAGTTTTACTCAATTTGCTGTTAAAGCAATTGGTCTGCACCACGCCGAATATGAGTTCGAATTGCTTGAAGAAGGCATCTACGAATTTGAAGAAAGTGATCGTTTTAGTCGGTCTGGCGAATATGTGCTGACAACTGAAAAAAGTCTTTCTAAAGCCGCGGCCAAAGCTGGTAAAAATAAGCTTTATTTTGGCGTAAGATTTACGCCTGACCATCCTGGATTTGCTAGTTTTGGTGAATATACATATGCAATCTTTCATTGGGAAAAATTCGATGCCAGCGGGAAATTAGTTGATTACTCAATTAGAGGCTCTGTTGACACGGCCAAAGGTGATTGGTATTCCCGATTTGTTGAAGATGATTATGTTGACGGCAACGAATACAAACTCACGATTTATGATGTAACTGGCAAAGTGAAATACCAGAATACATTTAAATAAACCGATAGTTTTGACGAGCTCTTAATACTAAATGATTTAGCGCACTAATGTTCTATTTGTTAAGTCATTTAGTAAAGGGTTTGCAAATAAGAATCTGCAATAAACAATTTGTTAAGAGCTCACATTAGAATAAGTTTAACTGGGAAGAATTTACTTTGGTAACTTTCTGAGTAGCTTTGCGTCGCGAGGAAAAACTACGACGCCTTGAACCATGTTTTATAAAGACTTTCTTAGATTCCTCAATGCAGTGCGACGATTTAGAAACTTTGTATAGTGCATCTTTCATGATCCGCGATTCATGCTTGAAGTCTATTATCTGTTTTGTATATTTTGAAGTAGAAAACTCATTTGAAAGGGAAAATATCTCCACTGGTTTTAATGATCTCAACTCAGGGATCATTTTGTAGACAAAACTGCATTTTGGGTCGTGATCCTGCAGTTGCTTTTGAGGTGAATAGACCCTAATCGTGTTTATACCTGTTACGCCAGCCTGCATTTGTACTTGAGATACATGTATTCCAGGCACGTAGTCAATCATCAGTTTTGAAAGTTCATATAAAACTGTTTGCCAAGGTAATCGAAGTGCATTGCATGCAAAACTAGTTATCATTGCTCGAGAGCGAAAATTTAGCCAACCAAACTTTTGATAATAACGCATGGCTGCATCTATAGCAGGAAATCCTGTCTCCCCATAAACCCAAGCTTCTAGCCGTTTCTTGTGCTCTTGAGGATCGATTTCAGAATGAATGTAAGGTAGCCCGCTCCTATAGGCTTTGTTTACCGAGTAAAACTCCATATCCACTTGGTTTTCAAGCTTCTGGACAAAGTGCGAGTGCCAAAAAAGTCGAGATCTGAAATTCCCTATACTTGACCTCCATTGCTTTGACGTCATAGCGCTTTCAGCCTCAATTTCTTGCAATCGAATATCACATTCCTGCAACACAGTTCTTAACGACAAAGAGCCCCAAGCAATTTGGGCTGACAACCTAGAGCAAGCTTCAACTGCCCTATTCATACTGCTAATTCCACCTCGGTATTTTTGGCCTCTATTTTCTAAGAAATCTCTTAGTATTGTATTTCCTGACCGCTCACTCACATTCATATATTCAGAAGCGCAAACCGAAGAGTTGATAGTTGAATCACTAACATGAAAATGTCCCGACAAGATGTTTTTTAATGCTTCGGGAAAACTTACGATAAGTTTATTTTTACTGAACTTTATTCGATCTCGCATCATGTAGTTTATAAAACGGGTTTCCCAATGATTTCGGTTTATCGGCCCCCTTATTACGCCATTGCATGTAAACTCATGCCACTTAATCGCATTACTTTGACACCAACTTTTAAACTCCTTATCCCTTTGAAAAGTATGTGTGAGGCCCGTTTCCTCATGTGAATAAACCTCTTTGACTTCAAAGCCGATCGTATTTATTTTGTGATTTATCTCTTTGATAGCGTCAATTGGAGATGAGTTAAGAATTAGTAGTTTAGAGTTGAAATGATTTAGGTTTTTGCTAAGCGACTCTGCAGCCCCACTTATAGCTTTAGTATGGAAAGCGCCCCAGTCTGGTCCGTTCATTAATAATGGTTCAAATAAAAAGAGCGGCAAAACGATGTCATTCGACGCTAGTGCATTAAATAAAGCCTCATTATCATTAAGCCGAAAATCTCTTTTGACCCACCAGATGGCAACTTTTTTCATTTCCCCGACGCTATTCATAGCTGTGAATTGATACCCTGATTTAAATCCTGAATGATTAAATAGGTGTTATTGGCCAAAAAAGTTCGTTTTTATATTTAGCAACTACATATTTTTAACCGCTTTAAAAAGATTTGTTCTCTCCTGCTCGGGAGGGCATTCAATGAAGCAAGTACTATTCGATTCGATTAACTAGTAAAACCTATATTCATTAAAACCTTGCTTCCAAGGCTTAACGGTCATAATAGAAGCCTGAATTGACCGTCACAGTTGCCCTTTAACGGAATGACCTAATGAGTCAATGGCCGAGCTAGTCAATGACAAATCGTAACTTAATTAATATTTACCCAAACAAACACAAATACCAACAGGACCAACATCACTCAAATTAATAAACGTTATATTTAAGTCATTTAACAACTTAAAGGAAGCTCTTCGCTGGCTAAACCCTCAAAAACTAAAATCATACTAATCAATAACTTAGGAAAGTATATAGAGTCATTTAAAACGCACCTCAAAAACCCACATTCACACCATGAATAGCCGAAATCATTTCCATACTGTTTTTTTATTCATGTTTGCAACATAGGATAGTGTTGTCTTCACCGATGAGCGCAGAGCAAATTATCTTTCAACTTGCGGTCGGCGATATTTAAGAAACGGAACTAGAGGAAACAAAAATGTCACAGTATCAACAAGACTTAGAAAAAATAGCAAATCTAAAAGCAGCTCAAGGCACTCCTTGGAATGCTATCAGCCCTGAATATGCGGTTCGCATGAAAACTCAAAACCGATTCAAGACAGGTTTGGATATTGCAAAATATACTGCAGGCATTATGCGCAAAGATATGGCTGATTACGATGCTGATTCAAGCCAATACACACAATCACTCGGTTGCTGGCACGGTTTCATCGGTCAACAGAAAATGTTGGCTGTTAAGAAACATCAAGGAACAACAGACAAGAGTTACTTATATCTTTCTGGCTGGATGGTAGCAGCGCTTCGTTCAGAGTTTGGCCCTCTTCCAGATCAATCTATGCACGAAAAAACAAGCGTGCCTTCACTCATTGAAGAACTCTATACTTTCCTTCGCCAAGCTGATGCGCGTGAGCTGGGCAAATTGTTTGATGAACTTGATCAAGCCAAAGCGAATGGTCAGGATACAACGGCTATACAAGCACAAATTGACAACTTTGAAACACATGTCGTGCCTATTATTGCAGATATCGACGCAGGCTTTGGTAACGAAGAAGCCACTTATTTACTTGCTAAAAAAATGATTGAAGCTGGTGCATGCTGCATTCAAATCGAAAACCAAGTGTCTGACGCGAAACAATGTGGTCACCAAGATGGCAAAGTAACTGTTCCACATGAAGATTTCCTAGCGAAAATTAATGCTGTTCGATACGCTTTCTTAGAATTAGGCGTAGACGACGGTGTAATCGTTGCTCGTACCGATTCATTAGGTGCTGGTCTAACGCAGAAAATACCTGTATCAAGCAGCGAAGGCGACTTAGCAGCCCAATACAATGCCTTTTTAGAAACAACACCGGTCACTTCAGTTGACGAGCTCAGTAACGGTGACACGGTAATGAAATTAAACGGTGAGCTTGTAAAACCTGTACGTTTACCAAATGGATTATACAAATTTAAAGACAATACTGGCTTTGACCGTGTAGTACTTGATTGCATCACATCACTTCAAAATGGCGCAGATCTACTGTGGATTGAAACCGAAAAACCACACGTTGGCCAAATTGGCGACATGGTAAGAGCGATTCGTGAAGTGACACCATCTGCCAAGCTAGTTTATAACAATAGTCCTTCGTTTAACTGGACCTTAAACTTCCGCCAGCAAGTGTTTGATGCTTGGGCTGAGGCAGGCAAAGATACTAGTGCATATGACCGTGCTGCACTTATGTCGTCGAAGTATGACGATACTGAATTAGGTCAAGAAGCTGATGAAAAAGTACGCACATTCCAGGCGGATGCGGCACGTGAAGCTGGCATATTCCATCACTTGATTACTTTGCCGACTTATCATACTGCAGCGCTTTCAACTGACAATTTAGCCAAGGGCTATTTCGGTGATGAAGGTATGTTGGCTTATGTTAAGGGCGTGCAACGTCAAGAGCTTCGCCAAGGTTTAGCCTGTGTTAAGCACCAAGCAATGGCAGGTTCTGATTTAGGTGATGCACATAAAGAATACTTCTCTGGCGAGCAAGCACTAAAAGCTTCTGGTGAAGATAACACAATGAATCAGTTTGACGTGGTTGCGTGATGGTGTTGCGTGATAGTGCTGCGTGATAGTGCTGCGTGATGTTATTGCAGGTTAGTGCCTACATTTAACGACTCTTGTTCAGCGCCCTTCGGGGCGTTTTTTTTGTCTTGAGCAATTGAGAACTTATGATTTGGATCAAGAGGAACGCTCATGAGATACCAAGGTATTATCAATCTTTCATTGATTGTGCTTATATAATCATCCTAAAATCTATATAAATGATATGAATGGGTGTTATAAACTAATAGCATCCCTGAATTTTCACCCTCATTTTCACTACAAACAATGGAACTAACAACTTGAATATCGCAAAAGTCGATCTGAATCTATTAGTATACTTAGACGTTTTATTAAGAGAAGGCAGCGTAACGAAAGCTGCAAATCAACTAAGCATTACTCAGCCTGCAATGAGTAATGGTTTAAAAAGACTACGCGACCTATTCAAAGACCCACTATTAGTGAGAACTAGCGATGGTATGACACCCACCAAACGCGCCTTAGAACTTCAACCGGTCATTCGTGATGTGTTGAGTAAATTAGAGTCATCCATACAACCAGAAATTGAGTTTACCCCGCTAACCAGTGTGCGCACTTTTAGGATTATGACCAGCGACTATGCTGAATCAACTCTACTATTAGAGCTTATAGGTAGACTCGCAGTTTTAGCACCAAACATTACACTAGACCTAATCACACCAAGCGACGTTACCTTTCATGATGTTGAGCAAGGCAAGGTCGATATGGCAATTAATCGCTTTGAAGAATTACCGCTTTCATTCCATCAAAAGGTCATTTGGTATGATTCTTTTTCATGTGTGATAGGCAGCGATCACCCGATGAAAGATAATTTCGACCTAGCCGCATACTTGAAAGGCCAACATATTTGGGTGAGTAAAACAGGCTTTGGTGTTGGTGTGGGAATTGATCCTAACGAAGTTCAGAAATTAGGCTGGGTAGACGCAGAACTGACTAAAATTGGCAAACAACGAAGTATTCGAGTATTCACTAGGCACTACCACGCTGCCTTACAGTTAGCTAAAACACAAAACCTCATAGCAACATTACCTAGCAAAGCAGCTAAAATATTTAAAGACGACCCAAGTATCACGGTTGTCGAGCCTCCTTTCGACATTCCCCCCATTGCATTAAAGATGGCTTGGAGTGCATTGCTGCACCATGATGCCGGTCATATTTGGCTGCGTAGGCTTATCACAGATGTCGCCAATACGATGAATGCTGAGGCTCAAGCATAAACCTCAGGTAACATTCACGAAATCTATAGCAAACATATTATACATAAACTAAGAAACTGGCTTCATATTTCCTAAACTGTACAAAAGACAACAACGGAGTATGCCAATGTCATCACTAAACTCGAGTACAGAAAAGTATGTGGAAAAAGGCAGATTATCTGTTGCAGCTGAGCTACATGAATTCATAGAATCTAGTGCGCTACCTAATTCAGACACTTCGTCTGTCACTTTTTGGCAAGGCTTTGAACAGTTGATTGCCAATTTAATGCCATTGAATAAGGCATTGCTAAACGAACGCGAGTCATTACAACAACAAATAGATGATTTTCACACGAACGAAGCAGACGCATCTGCGCAAGAATACAAGTCGTTTTTAAAAACTATCTCTTACCTAAAAGAAGCCCCTACGCCTCAAGCCATTGCAACGAAAAATGTTGATCCTGAAATTGCGACGATGGCGGGACCACAATTAGTTGTTCCTATTAATAATGCTAGATATGCACTGAACGCTGTTAATGCGCGTTGGGGTAGCTTGTACGATGCTCTCTACGGCACCGATGTAATTTCAAACGATGACGGTGCTGAAGCCTCAGGGAAATATAATCCTGTTCGTGGCGCTAAAGTGATAGAAAAAGCACGAGAATACCTAGATCTCATTTTACCCTTAGCCGAAGGAAGTCATCTTGGTAGCCAATCTTATCAATTAGATAGCAATGGCTTAACAGTCACACTTGCTGATGGCAGCGAAACAAACCTTGAAGACCCTTCACAACTCATCGGCTTTCAAGGTGCAATTACAAACCCGATTTCTATTTTGGTTTGCCACAATGGCTTGCACGCTGAAATACAGTTTGATAGCTCTCATCCAATTGGCAAAACAGACTCCGCCAAGATAAAAGATATTTATATCGAATCGGCACTCACTACCATCATGGATTGTGAAGATAGCGTTGCCGCCGTTGATGCCGAAGACAAAACTGTCGTTTATCGTAATTGGTTGGGCTTAATGCAAGGCAACTTAAGCGTTCAGTTGAGCAAGGGCGCAGAACTTATTACCCGAAGCATGAATCCCGATCGCAAATACGTGTCAATTAAAAACGAGAACATTACACTTTCAGGCAGAAGCTTAATGTTCATTCGAAATGTTGGCCACTTAATGACAAACAACGCTATTTTGTTTGAAGGTGAAGAAGTGCCCGAAGGCATTATGGACGCAATGATTACGTCACTAATAGCCAAGCATGATCTGCTGAATAACAGTCCATTCAAGAACGCAAAAGAAAATAGTATCTACATTGTGAAACCAAAAATGCATGGTCCTGATGAAGTTGCTTTTACTAACCGACTATTTGGCGATGTGGAGCAGATTCTAAATCTCCCCAAGAATACGATCAAAGTTGGCATCATGGATGAAGAGCGTAGAACGAGCCTAAATTTAGCAGCCTGCATTCACGCTGCGAATGAGCGTGTTGCATTCATAAACACGGGGTTTCTAGACCGCACTGGTGATGAAATTCATACCTCAATGCTAAAAGGTGTTTTTGCTCCTAAGGGCGAATTAAAAGCTCGCCCGTGGCTCAATGCATATGAATTGGCAAACGTAGCGACCGGACTGAACTTTGGCTTATCCGGTAAGGCTCAGATTGGCAAAGGCATGTGGCCGATCCCCGATCAGATGGCCAACATGATGGCTACGAAAACAGGCCACCCAGAATCTGGAGCAAACACAGCATGGGTGCCCTCACCTACCGCTGCAACTTTGCACGCGCTGCATTACCATCAAATTGACGTATTTGAACGTCAAAAACGCATTCAAAGCAAAAACCAAAACTCACATTTAGCTTACATCGATAGCATTTTAGATATTCCTGTCTTGGCTCAAGGCGCACAACTAAGTTCACAAGAAATCACACGGGAGCTTGATAATAATGTTCAAGGGATTTTAGGCTACGTTGTGCGTTGGGTTCACCAGGGCATTGGTTGCTCTAAGGTGCCGGATATCAATGGTGTAGGCCTTATGGAGGATCGTGCCACTTTGCGAATTAGTAGCCAGCATATCGCGAACTGGCTGGAGCATAATATTGTTACTAAAGAGCAAGTAAATGAGTCAATGCAGCGAATGGCCGTATTGGTAGATAGCCAGAACAAAAATGATCCGGAATATATACCGATGATGCCTGATCTTGAGAATTCAATTGGATTTCAAGCAGCACAGGATCTTATCTTTTTAGGCAAGCAACAACCATCGGGATATACCGAACCATTGTTGCATGCGAGACGACGTGAAATGAAGGCAAGACTGAAAAACGCCTAGCATATAAATAGGCTTTTAAAATAACTTAGAAAAAAGTGTAGTTTTTATGCAACTGGACTGTTGACCCAAGTGGTTTAGCGAAGTAAAGTGAAGATATCGAAATGAAATTCACTAAAAAGGGGCAGATATGAAAATTTTATCATCAAAAAATCCAATTTCTTTGATTTCTATTCTGCTGCTATTACTCATGGCTAATTCATTGCACGGGTAAGTTTTATTAAAAACAAACAAAAAAACCCGTGCCACGCACGGGTTTTTTGTTTGTGGCTTTAATTAAATAGAAAGTAAATTCGAGTAAACACGGTGCTTAAACCGCATTAAGAAACAGCAGTCAAATGATTAAAAGGCAAATAACATGACTACAGTTAAGCAAAGCAATCAGCAGGTCATCATTTTTGATACTACTTTGCGCGATGGTGAGCAAGCACTTCCCGCTAGCCTGAACGTTAAAGATAAGCTGCAAATTGCATTGATGCTCGAAAAACTAGGTGTCGATATTATTGAAGCCGGATTCCCAGTGTCATCGCCCGGTGACTTTAAATCGGTGCAGCTAATCGCAAAAGAAATTAAGAATGCAACTGTCTGTGGCCTTTCAAGAGCGCTGGAGAAAGACATTGATGCTTGTGGTCAAGCACTGAGCGTTGCCGATCATTTTCGTATACACACTTTTATCGCAACTTCTGACATTCATGTTGATACGAAGCTGCGTAAGTCTCAAGATGAAGTTGTTGAAATGGCGGTCAAAGCTATAAAGCATGCTCGCAAGTATACAAATGACGTTGAATTTAGTTGCGAAGATGCTGGCCGAACTCATATCGATTATTTATGTAGGATGGTTGAGTCAGCAATTAACGCAGGCGCAACAACAGTAAACATACCCGATACGGTAGGTTACACAACACCGACTGAATTTGGCGGTATTATTCAGAATCTGTATAAGCGCGTGCCAAACATCGACAAGGCTATTATTTCAGTACATTGTCACAATGATTTAGGCCTTGCTGTTGCGAATTCATTAGCCGCCGTTGAGCAAGGCGCACGTCAGATAGAATGCACAATCAATGGCATTGGAGAGAGAGCGGGAAATTGCTCGCTTGAAGAAATCGCGATGATTCTGAAAACGCGCTATGCCATGCTCGGTTTATCTACCAACATCAATTCGCAAGAAATACATAAAGCTTCGAAGCTAGTCAGTAATCTATGCAATATGCCGGTTCAAGCTAACAAGGCAATTGTTGGAGCGAATGCATTTAGCCACTCTTCCGGTATTCACCAAGACGGTGTATTGAAGGGGCAAAATACTTACGAAATTATGACACCTGAAAGTGTCGGTATTAATAAAAACAAACTTAATTTAACCTCTCGTTCGGGTCGACATGTCATTAAGCATCGTTTAGCAGAGCTAGGCTATCAAGCAGACGAGTACGATTTGGATGCTATCTATGATGCATTTTTAAGACTTGCTGACAAGAAAGGACAAGTGTTTGATTATGATTTAGAAGCCTTGCTTTTCTTTGACCAACAAAAACATGATCATGCCCACTATCAACTGGATTACTTACAAGCAAACTCGGGACGAAACATCATCCCAAGTGCGACAGTTCGTTTGATAGTAGGCGACGAAAGTATTACCGAATCATCCACCGGCAATGGTCCTGTTGATGCCGCTTATAATGCTATTATGAAGGTGATCGGCGGACGCAAAATAGACATTGTCGATTTCAAATTGGACTCGAAAGGCGAAGGTGCCGATGCACTAGCACAAGTGAGCGTCGTAGCCGAATATAATGGCAGACGTTTTAACGGTATCGGACTTGCTACTGACATCGTTGAGTCTGGAGTTAAAGCGTTAATATTTGTGCTTAACAACACTCATCTTGCCGATCAAATTGACGAACAAAAACAACAATCCGAAAGAATCACAGGAGTTTAGAATGACCACATACCAAATTGCAGTTTTACCCGGGGATGGTATTGGTCCTGAAGTGATGGAGCAAGCGAATCGCGTTTTAGACGCGGTCTGTAATAAATTTGATATTACCCTTGAACGCACAACGTACCCTGTGGGTGGTTTTGCAATTGATCATCATGGTGAAGCCCTGCCCAAATCAACACTGGAGGGATGCGAACAAGCCGATGCAATTTTGTTTGGATCCATCGGCGGTCCCAAATGGGATAGCCTGCCCTTAGAGCAACGTCCAGAGCGCGCCGCTTTACTTACCTTACGAAGCCATTTTGATTTATTTAGTAATTTGAGACCCGCCAAAATTTATCCGGGACTCGCTCATTTATCACCACTACGCAATGATATTGCTAATTCAGGCGTAGATGTACTTGTTATTCGTGAACTGACTTCAGGCATTTACTTCGGGCAACCGAAAGGTATCGAAGGCGAAGGTGAAGAACAATACGCCTTCGACACAATGCGCTATTCAAAGCGTGAAATCCGACGCATAGCGATCAGTGCATTTGAAGCTGCAATGAAACGCAATAAGAAAGTGACTTCTGTCGATAAAGCGAATGTGCTTGTATGTAGCCGCCTTTGGCGTGAAGTAGTTGAAGAAGTTGCTGAAGACTATCCCGAAGTAACACTTGAGCATATCTACATTGATAACGCTACGATGCAACTTCTTTGCAACCCAGCGCAGTTCGATGTAATGCTTTGTTCAAACTTATTTGGCGACATTATTAGTGACGAATGCGCGATGCTAACGGGCTCGATGGGCCTGCTTCCATCTGCGAGCATAAATGGTGAAAGCTTCGGAATGTTCGAACCTGCTGGCGGCTCAGCCCCAGATATTGCTGGTAAAGGCATTGCTAACCCAATTGCACAAATCTTGTCGGCTTCGATGATGCTTCGATATAGCTTGGGCGAACTTGAAGCTGCAGATGCTATTGACGCTGCCGTTGTCAAAACCTTAGAAAATGGTGTGTTAACAGCAGAGTTATTGCCAAAAGAAAAGCGCGATAACGCAAGCTCAACTGCCGACGTTGGCACTTATATTTTACAACAAATCTCTTAACTTAAAGGGAAGGAATAATCATGGCTCAAACCCTTTATGACAAAGTGTGGAATGCACATATCGTCGAACAATTAGGCGAAGATACTTTATTGTATATTGACCGTCATTTAATCCACGAAGTGACCTCACCTCAGGCTTTTGCTGGTCTGAATGAAAAAAATCGAAAAGTGCGTCGCCCCGATCTTACATTTGGCACGATGGATCACAGCATTTCGACTCGCTCTCTAGCACTCGATGCTTGTGGACCACTTAACAAATTACAATTGCAAACATTGGCAGTCAATTGCGAACAACACGATATACAGCTCTACCCTGTTGGCCATAAAAATCAGGGAATTGTGCATGTTATTGGTCCGCAACTTGGATTAATTCATCCCGGAATGACAGTGGTTTGTGGCGATAGTCACACTGCAACTCATGGTGCTTTTGGCGCCTTAGCATTCGGCATTGGGACATCACAAGTTGAACATGTCCTCGCGACTCAAACACTAAAACAATCCAAAGCAAAAAGTATGAAAGTTGAGGTTGTAGGCAAGCTAGCTTTGGGCGTTACCGCGAAAGATATTATCCTAGCGATTATTGGCGAAATTGGCCATGCAGGTGCCACTGGCTATGTGATTGAATACTGTGGTGAGGCCATCAGTGATTTGTCGATGGAACAACGCATGACCATCTGCAACATGAGCATCGAAGCTGGCGCAAAAGCAGGATTAATAGCTCCTGATGAGAAAACTATCGACTATTTGGAAGGTAGAGAATTTGCTCCTTCTCAAGCACACTGGGATGACGCAGTTGAATACTGGCTCTCTTTAACCAGCGACTCAGGTGCAAGCTTTGATAGCGTCGTCACCTTGCAAGCAAAAGATATTCAGCCACAAATTACTTGGGGAACAAACCCAGGGCAAGTTATCGGCGTGAACCAAACCATACCCTCACCGAATGACTTTTCAGACCCAATTGAAAAAGAATCCGCTATCAAGGCGCTCAAGTACATGGGCTTAGAAGCAGGCCAATCATGGGATCAAGTTAAAATATCTCACGTTTTCATTGGCTCCTGCACCAACAGCCGAATTGAAGATCTGCGCGCTGCAGCCAAAATCGCCGCATCGGGCAAAGTAAAAAGTGATGTAACAGCCATTGTCGTGCCAGGTTCGGTTGCCGTAAAAGAGCAAGCTGAAGCAGAGAAACTAGATCTTATTTTCAAAGAAGCTGGCTTTGAATGGAGACTACCTGGTTGTTCAATGTGTTTAGGAATGAATGATGACATATTGCAAGCCGGTGACCGCTGCGCCTCTACCAGCAATCGCAACTTTGAGGGTAGACAAGGTCGTGGGGCTAGAACACATTTGGTCAGCCCTGAGATGGCGGTTGCAGCTGCGTTAACGGGCAGTTTTGCCGATTCAAGACAGTTTGGAGAATAAGATGACAGGATTTACAACATTATCAGGTAAAGCCGCCCCTTTGGATCAGGCAAACATCGACACCGATCAGATTATTCCAAAACAGTTTTTAACGGGAGTAACTCGCGCTGGATACGGTAAACACTTATTCCATGATTGGCGTTACTTGGACTTGCATGAGCAGGACTTAAACCCAGAGTTCGCACTGAATAAAGCTGAGCACCAAGGTGCTAAAGTGCTCTTATGCCGTGAAAACTTTGGTTGTGGTTCAAGTAGGGAACATGCACCTTGGGCACTCGCTGACTTTGGTTTTGAGTGTATTATTGCGACAAGTTTTGCCGATATTTTTTATGGCAACTGCGTGAACAACCAACTTCTACCCATCGCATTAGCTAGTGATAAAATGGATGAGCTTTTTAAGCAAGTAGCCGCCAATCCAGATACAGTCTTCCATATAGACCTGCCAAAGCAAACCGTGACTGCAGGTGACAAGAGTTTCACATTTGAAGTAGCGGAACATCATAAGCAAAACATGATTAAAGGCCTCGACGCCGTTGGCCAAACTTTGGAGTTCGACAAGCGTATTAGCGAGTTTGAAGAAAAAAGATTGGCTTGGTTGTAGAAGCGACTTCCAAGTCGGCAAGAAACTTTTGGTAGGATTGAAAAAAGCGGTAACGCAAACAACTACTGTGTTTGCCGCTTTGTGTTTTGGGCTTAAAATATTTAGTTAAGCTAGTGCTCACTAACTGGCAAATTCTTTAATTCAATTACTCACGCAATAAGCCAATGAACCGCTACCAGTCTGACAAGGCATTCATGGTGAACACTTCATCTTTAAAAGAGAGTATGACTTTTTGTGGCTCGATATTAACCAGTTGAAGATTCTCGGCAATGTAATCACCTTCAACTAAACGCCGACCATTTACCCTAACCCATCGTCCATCTCTGTTCGAAGAATACATGTGGGCGCTAAAGGTCATTGATGGGATTTGTGTTTGAATAGCAATTGAAAGCTGGTCGACTCTGGGTAAATCATCATAGTTATTTGCTAATGGATCGCTTTGCTCCTCACCAGAATCATTGTCTAAGTTAGCTATGGCCTTATTAATTTTTTCTAACAAAGCAGCCGATACTGCAGGATCTGTCGAACTATTGTTTGAGGCGTTCACTATCTCTTCGGTTTTACTTTGGGCACTTCCGGCAGCAAGCGTATTCTTAAGATTTTGCACACTTTCTGGCTGATAACCTAAAATGAGCGGCTCGGCCTCTGGCTCACTAGCGACGGGCTGAGTGGCTTCAGGAACAGCGGCTTCAGGCTTATTATCAAGCTCAGCATCTTGTTTCGCGATGGTAGCGTTATTGTTCTGGTCACTAGTTGAAGACTCACTCTCAAGTTCAGCGCTACCCGCACTGCGATTAACTGCAATGCTTCTAGGCTGATAATCTACTTGCACATATTCTTTATCCTTGGAAAGCTGCAACCAAGTAGGAATTGAAGCAATGTTCCAACCTACACATATGCCACCAACAACTAAAAGAAACATCAGAATACTGTTCTTTCCATATAGCGTCCACATTGAAGGCAAGCTATCCATTGACGGCATAAATAAGGAACGATTGTAGTGTTGGCCACCATCATTATTTGCCTTCGCAGTTTGTCGTTCGTTCTGCAGAAGTTGTTGAGTAGGTGTAAGTTTAGTAGCCTCTTCCGGCGCTTGATAAGCGGGTTCTAGCTGCTCGTCGTCATCATCCTGCAAACCCAAACTTTGACTTAAATCGACTTCAACTTCAGTCACACCCATTTCAGTTAGACCCTTGATCATTTCAGGGCCACGGATCATACCAACCTTACGAATCTTAACCGGCCCATGCTGACTGACTACCTTACTCACTAGCATCCCAGGGGCGAGTTCATTAACCTTCAGAGTCTTAAGCATATAAGCCTCCAAGCACTAAACCGATAATTATGGAGGTAAGGAAACCACCCACAAAAAATCGTTGCCATAAGTCTTTCTGACGTTGCTGAACAATGTCTTCACCAAGCACTTGATAACTAGCCGCAACGACTAGTTGATGAGTGATGCGAGGCTTTTGCAAGGTATAAGCAAGTGTCATCGCTCGGTCACATAAGAGGTTAATAACGCGAGGAATACCACCGCTAATTTGAAACAAACTGCTTAATGACGTGCCTGTAAATATATTTGGATTGCCGTGGGCAACCTGCAGACGGTGAGCAACATATAGTGCTACCTCGGCTTTGGTAAGTGGAAGCAAATGATATCGTGCCGTCACTCGTTGTGCTAATTGCCTTAACTCATTGCGACGCAAAAGTTGCTGCAATTCAGGTTGGCCAATTAACACTACTTTTAACAGCTTTTCTCGTGTTGTTTCTAAATTAGTCAGTAAACGCAGTTGTTCCAACACTTCTGGCATTAGGTGCTGCGCTTCATCGATGATCAGAACCGTATTGATACCGTTCGCATGATTATCCGCTAATTTATTTAAAATTTTATCAGTGAAGACTTTTAGCGAATTTGTATTTGCTTTGTATTTCACACCAAGTTCATCACAAACAGTGGCGAGCAATTCGATAGCAGAAAGCGTTGGATTTAGAATGACTGCTGTTTGCGTGTCGTCAGATAAATCTTGCAAAAGTTTACGAGAAACGGTGGTTTTTCCTGTCCCCACTTCGCCAGTAAGCATCACAAAGCCCCCTGATTCTTTCAAACCAAAGGTAAGATGAGCCAATGCTTCGCGATGTCGCGGGCTCATGAATAAGTAATCAGGGTTAGGAGCAATTGAAAATGGGTTGTCCGTTAACCCAAAATAGCTTAAATACACGTTATCTGCGCTGTCATAATTATTATGTGCTTAAACTATCGAGTATCGCTATTTAAGTCAATGCCAAAGGGCTGACAATGCATATTGAAAGGCTGTATTTTTGAGAACCCAAAAAATTACCCTGCCTATGAAAAACAAGCATACTCGTTAACGCCATTTTAAGGTAGAATGCGCGAAACGAAAAACGAAACTAAGCTATTCATGTTTGCACAATTAGATTTAGACGACGAACTCTGTAGAGCCGTTGCCGATATGGGTTATGAACGCCCTACCAGTATTCAGTCTTTAGTTATTCCACATGCGATGGAAGGCAAAGACATTCTTGCTGACGCACCAACAGGCACAGGTAAAACCGCAGCGTTTTTACTTCCTGTCTGCCAGTTTCTACTTGATTACCCGCGCAAGGACGATAGTTCAACGCGTGTGCTCATTTTGGTTCCCACCAGAGAGCTAGCAAATCAAGTGTTTGAGCAAGCCCTTGCGATTACGAAATACACTCATTTAACCTGCGGTGTAATTACAGGTGGCATAAACTATGGTACTGACCGCGAGACACTGTCTGGTCGTGTCGATATTTTAGTAGCAACCCCAGGTCGCTTGTTTGAACATATTGAACAAGAAAGCTTCGATTGTCGTGATATAGAATCGCTTATCTTAGATGAAGCTGACCGCATGCTCGACATGGGGTTTTCTTCGATCGTTCACCAAATTGCCGGTGAAGCTAGATGGCGCAGGCAGAGCATGTTGTTTTCAGCGACACTTGAAGGCAAAGGTGTGCGCGATTTCGCTGAAGAGTTACTGAAAGACCCAGTCACGCTTTCTGCTGACCCTTCACGAAAAGAGAAAAATAAGATCCTGCAGTGGTATCACCTCGCTGATAATTTAGAGCACAAAAATGCGATCTTAGTTCATCACTTGCGCAATACCATCGAGTCTTGCATTGTTTTCGTGAAAACTCGTGAACGTTTGCACAAACTCAAAGACTACTTATTTAGTCAGGACTTCAGTGTCACCTATTTGCAAGGTGAGATGCCGCAAGACAAGCGTAACTCTGCTTTGGCAAGTTTCAAATCCGGTGACGTGAAAATTCTAATTGCTACCGATGTAGCAGCTCGAGGAATAGACGTTCAAGATATCAGTCACGTTATAAACTACGATATGCCGAGAGGCGCTGATGTATATGTTCATCGTATTGGTCGCACGGGACGAGCTGGCGCAAAAGGTACGGCAATATCGATTATTGAAGCCCACGATTTTGAAAAAGTTGGCAAAGTAGAACGCTATACTAAAGAAGCATTCAAGGCACGTGTAATTGAAGGTTTGCGCCCAACAAGCAAGCCCCCTAAAGTAGTAAAGAAGAAAAAAGTGAAGTTGTCTGCTAAAGCTAAAAAGAGCAAATTAAAAGCCAAGACTAAGTTTAAGAAAAAGACAACTAGACCATCTTCACCAAAATCGAAAGAGTCTTAACATGAGCTTGAAGCATATTGTTCTCGCTACCGGAAATAAAGGCAAAGTCGCTGAGTTTTCAACGTTGTTTGAAGGCTTCTCAATCAAAGTCTCTCCGCAATCGGAATTCAATGTAGATGAAGTACCTGAAACCGGCACGACTTTTGTTGAAAATGCGATCATTAAAGCTCGACATGCCGCTAAAGTAACAGGGCTACCTGCAATAGCAGACGACAGTGGCTTAGCGGTAGATGCTCTTGGTGGTCAGCCTGGTATTTATTCAGCTCGCTACGCTGGCGCAGATGCCAGCGACAGTGACAATATTGATAAACTTTTAGCTGCTTTAACTGAAGAAGATAACAATCGCAAAGCGAGATTTCTGTGTGTCCTTGTCTTTATGCAGCATGAGCTTGATCCAACACCAATTATTTGCCAAGGCGAATGGCATGGTGAAATTAGCAAAACTCGCCATGGCGACGGTGGCTTTGGCTACGACCCTGTATTTTGGGTACCAGAGCAAAATTGTAGCGCTGCGGAATTGAGTAAAGACGTCAAAAATAGTATCAGTCACCGTGGTAAAGCTTTAGCAGAATTGATGGAGCGTATGAAGGACCTAATAGTCCTTTGAGTCGTTCAGCCAATATCACTGCCAGCCTACCACCATTAAGTTTATACGTGCACATTCCTTGGTGTGTACAGAAATGCCCATATTGCGACTTCAACTCACACAATTTAAAAGGTGGTTTGCCTGAGTCGGAATATATCAGTCATTTGTTAGATGACTTAACTGAAGACCTCCCCTTAGTAACAATTGATGGCAAACTGCGTGAAGTCTCCACTATTTTCATTGGCGGCGGCACGCCAAGCTTGTTGTCAGTTGCAGGCATGAAAAAGCTAATAGACGGTATCGCGGCAAGAATTCCTTTGTCCCCTAATGTTGAAATTACAATGGAGGCTAATCCAGGAACAGTTGAAGCCGAGAAGTTTATTGGTTTTGAAAAAGCGGGAATTAATCGAATCTCAGTAGGCGTTCAGAGCTTTGACGAACAGCACTTGCAAGCGTTGGGACGAATTCACGATTCAGCACAAGCTAGTGCGGCGATCCAATTAGCGAAGCAATTACCCTTACGAAGTTTTAACTTAGACTTGATGCATGGCTTGCCTAATCAAAGTGTTGAAGACGCCATGCTCGATCTGGAAAAAGCGATAGCGTTAGCACCACCACATTTATCTTGGTATCAACTCACCATTGAGCCAAACACTTCGTTTTACTCGAAACCGCCAACGCTACCTGATGACGATATTCTTTGGGATATCCAAGAACAAGGTCATCAATTACTTACTGAAGCAGGTTATGAACAGTATGAGATTTCTGCCTATGCAAAGCCAGGACAGCAATGTCAGCATAATTTAAATTATTGGCGTTTTGGTGATTATCTTGGCATCGGCTGTGGCGCACATGGCAAATTATCTGTTCTACAAAACAATTCGCAAAAAGCCATGAGCAACGCTAGTGAGCTTTCATCAGATGGGTCAGCGAACGGGCTCAAAATATTACGTACGGTGAAAGTAAAACATCCAAAAGGGTATATGGATTTAACCAGAAAATACATGGACAAAGTAAGCGAAGTTGAAAGCGATGACCTAGCCTTCGAATTTTTTATGAATCGTTTTAGGGTTATGGAAATATGCCCAAAAGCAGAATTTGAAAAAACGACCGGTAGGCCACTAACAAATGCAGAGTTACTGAGCTTAGATAAAGCTGAAAAGATGCAACTGATAACGAGCAACGAATACGAATGGCAACTTACCGATACCGGAAAGCGTTATTTAAATAGTCTGTTGGATCTTTTCCTATAACTATTCTCCATCGCGCTCTGCAGGCAAAGCAGTGCGCACAAGCCGTACAAATACCGTTCTATTTTTCTCTTTTATGGAGTTACTGCTATTAAAGAATGCAACGACCCAAGCACGCTCAGGATCACTCATTGATGGCGTTGAGGTCCAAAAGTCGTCAGGGGGAGTTTCAGGAAATAAATCAACATCAACACTCGGTCGAGTGCATGATCGCTCGGTAATTGAGCTCAGTTCTTTGATATTAGGTAAACGCCAGTTGGTAGAGCCATTAAACTCATAACCAACACTTAAATTCAGGGCTTGTTTCCAGGTGTAGGGTTCTGCTTCGCCCGTGCAGGTTTCACCAGTCCACGTTTGCCCAATAGCGCATCGCATCCACATTAGGTTGGTGCTTTTGTGCAGGGCTTGACCACTATCATATCGAATGAAATTTTCCTCTGGCGCACTAACCGGTGCCGTCGCCAAGCAAAACTGTTCGGCACTTACAGAAGCGGCATATCCAAGCAATAATAAAGCTAATAATCCACTTTTCATCTTCCTGCCCTCACTAACTTTACTCGTGCTTCAGTCGACTTATTTATAAAGTTATCGACGCCGGAATTGAAATCAATTGCCCATGCGTTTTGAGCTCCAGTATCACTGACACCATCAACATTCGGCATATAGGTCCAATACCATAAATACGGATCTGCTGTACTGATACCAATATTCGGAAAGTACTCACTTTCAATTAATGGCCCTTGCAGCTTGCCAAAATGCACTAAAGATAATAGTTCGTCATGACTCGGGAGCCGCCAATCAAAGAAGCCACATAAACCTTGCGCGTTGACTGCATCAACGAATGCTTGAGTATTACAATTTCCAGAAGCAAGATCACATGAGGTACTACCGGCATTCAAGTCTCCAGCAAAGCCGCCATTATCGCCCTCGGCATACCAAGTAAAAAGCTGCTCAACATCATGCAGAGTGCCCGGGCTATCAGTCTTATTCTCCCAAATTAGTCCCGTAATATTATCTCGCACGCAGCGCCAATCAGTAGTGTCTTGGTCAATCTCGTCACCATTTTGATTTAAACGAGTAAAGTCAAAACCTTGGTCACCCCTTCCAGCTTTGTCAGATAAGCCACTAGTCGCCATCCTGTCATAGCCATATTGTGCATCTTGACCTGCAAATTCGCCTTGATACCCAGAGAAGTTATCCGTGTTACTCGCATTCAGACTCACACCCGTGTCGTTTAAAGTCGTTTGGGTTTGCGCTTGAACAATCATCGTTTGCGTTTTATTTCGTTGATTCCCGTAACTATCGGTAATCAAAATTTGATAAACAATTTCCGTTTGCTCAGCTACCAAAGGAGCGATGCTATAGGTCTTCATGGAGTTTACATCATCGATAATGGGCGCTAGTAATGAGTCGGAAGACCATACGACTGAAAACGGTTCAGCCCCACGTGCAGCACTGGAGGCTTCGCCACTGAGTGAAAACAACTCCCCAGAGAACACCGTTTGCGCCGGACCTATTGTTAATTCAGGTATAGTTTCAGCTTCACTCAATAGACGTAGGGTTTTATCCACGCTTGCAGTCGCGCCTTCTTGATCGGTCACAGTTAAGCGAATAACGATATCTTCCGCCTGCTGCAATACAGGCGTTCGAAATATCAAACTAGAAGCAGTTAGAATCTGCCCCGAAAGTACGTCTGTTCCGGCAATTTGTTGCCAAAGATAGGCAGAAATTGGAGCCTCAGAGTTTTGAGGATCGGCATCAGAACTGCTGGAGCCGTCTAGTGTAATATCACTTAAAATTGGATACTGATCTGCCTCATATAATTCTAGGTCTGGCGCTACTATAGCGGCGACGGGATTAATATTTACAGGGTTGACGCGCAAAGTAATACTGTCGGAACCTTGAGTCCCATTGCTATCTGTAGCAATCAATGTGAGGGTATATTCAGTGCTTTGACTAAGTTGTGGGGTTGTTACTGACGATGCGGCGGCTGAGAAGTCGTCTTGCGTAAAGCTTAATGCAGGACTTGAGATCCAAGCATACGTAATCCCACCTGCAGTGCTCGTGGCAACACCATCAACAACGATTGTAACTTGTTCATTCACTTCGAGGTTTTGCCCTGCGTTTACCAACACCTGAGGTGTCTTTGGCCTTGGGGCATCGCCACCGCCACAAGCAACCAGTACAAAAGTCGCTATTAGAACAAGCAAATATTTTAAAACTCGATTCATTACTTACTACCAAAAGTCGTTTGTTTGGCAAGCGTCAAATAACGCTTACTCAATAATTTATGATAGGAGAACAGCAAGGATCAGACCAAGATCAACAAACCAGTGCGATAAATAAAGTTACTTACTGCTATGTTCGGTTTCATGCTGTTTAACCTGCAAGGAAAGCAACTGTTTTTTAGCCGCGGCTGCGTCAGTCATGTCATAAACCATCATACAAATGTGGTCAATGGCGCCGGTTGCCGAAGCAAGTGCCGAAAGAGAGATATTTTGATACATGAAAGGTTCAGTGCCTGTAATAGGTCGGAAATTACGAAACTTAAAAAGATACGGACGTTGTTCCCATGTGACAAACGCGCGAGTACGCAGCTCAAACACTGCCTTAGTTTTACGCCTAAACCAGGACTCTGAAATATCTGGATAGAGTGAAAACAAAGTTTTATCTCTCACATCATTAGGCAGCATACCGCTGTGGGCTTCCATAAAGCCATTCCACACTTTTATCTCAAAATTACGGTTGAGTACAACTATGCCAACATCTACAGTTTGTAGCATATCCATCATCCAATGGAACTCTAGTATCTCGTCCAGCGCATTGTTACTCATTGTCTAGTCCTCAAGCAAATGGGCTAATTTTGAATTTAAAGTTTCAAGTGACTCTTCTGTAAATAATAATATTAAATCACACTGCACGTTGTATCCCTCAAGCCCATAGCTTAACTCAATCGCGAGTGTTTTCCGCCAGCTACTTTTGTTTGATTTAATAAGTTCTTCAACGCTTTGGTGCTGACCTAAAACAATCGGATGACCTTGTCTAAACTCCATATCAAGTTGTTTTGCAAAACCTGATAAGCACGTACCGATGAGAATACTGGCAACGTCCATCAGCATTTCTAACTGCATTTCGTCATCAACAGCTTCTTCAATGTTTAATATTTTTGCTACATCACCAAAACTTGAATCACTAAGAATACAGAGTGCTTCGCCGCTGATACCATCGCCTAAGAAGCCTTGGCAAACACCAGAGGTCTGCTCATGCAGCTCAATATCGGAAAGCATCATATGTAATTCAGACACCTCGATTAAATTTACATTTGGAATTGGGAGTTGTACAAATACACCCATTATTTGCGCAAGGTTGTTGCCAGCCTGCCCCATTGCCACATTAGCGACTTCTTGATAGCAATCACGCAATGCCTCATCTAAGCCAGCGGATTCTGAATTTTCTTCCTCTAAAGCCAATACATTGTGCTTTCGAAGTGTTTCGATAAGCACTTCTTGGTTGACTGGCTTTTGAATAAAGTCGATTGCTCCGAGTGTGAGCACTCGCTGTTTAGCCTCTGGTTGAATATCGCCGGAGACAACAATTGTTTTCGTCAATAATTGCTGTTTTTGAATTTCTTTTAAGGTTTCATAACCATCCAAGACCGGCATATTCAGATCGAGTAACAGAACCTGCCCTTTACCTTCTTTCAGAGCAGTTAAAGCCTCTTCACCGTGCTTTGCGAAATGCACGGCAACATCCCAATCTTGGGGTAAGCATTTCGCAACTTGCTTTCGTGCAACAAGTGAATCATCACATATGAGGACTGATATCATGTATTAACCTAGCAAAAATGAAAGTTAAAAGGGTTATTTAGAGCCGACCTAGACGTAGTTTAGCGCTATGTAGTTGTAACGGCTCAACGCTTTATTTCTTTAGAGGAATTCAGACTGACCATAATGCCTTAAGAATACGGGATGTGCATTAAGCAAATAATAGAGGAAGAAGCAGCGCCGTAATGACGCCATTCAAGCACAAACCAAGAGTTGCGAAAGCCCCACATGTTTCACTGATGTTTAACGCTCGAGATGTACCGATTACATGGGCGACCGACCCAAGCGCTAAGCCCTGAGCGTATTCTGAGTCGGCTTTGGTAAGAAGAATCAACCAAGGTGCAAATGTCGCCCCTACAATTCCTGTGATGATAACAATGATTGCCGCTAGTTCTGCTGAGCCACCAATTAGCTCAGCGGTACCCATTGCCAGCGGCGTTGTTATTGATTTAACCAACATCGTCATTTGTAGTTGCAAAGGCGTATCGAGCAGATAAACAGACAACCAAGCTAAAATAGGGGCAACCGTTCCGCCAATAATAATAGGTAAAAGTACTCTAAGTCCGAGTTGTCGCAGCACGCGAAGCTGATTATATAGCGGTACTGCCAACGCGACCGTTGCTGGCCCGAGTAGCAATTCGAACAATGTTATACCTTGTTTGTATTCAGCAACATCTACGTGGAAAAAGTACAACACCATTCCAATGACAAAAGTACTCGTCGTCAATGGATGTAACAAAGTAGATTGATTAAACTTTAAATGCAGCGCTCTACACAGTAAATATATGATGAGCGTAGTGAGTAAACACCCAATCATAAATATTGTGTTTTGCGTCCAAAGAGGCGAGAAAAGTGCAGTTATTTGCTGAAATACTGAAGTCATAAATACGCCCTATTCATCCTTTTCAGAATGTGGTGTCTGCACTTCATTTACTACAGAAATGTTCGCTTTTACACGGGACAAAATCTTTTGGCTAAACCACAGGGTTATTCCTAAGCTCACAACTGTGCTAAAACCAACTGCAACAATTAACGCTAGGTAATGCTTGGTAAATAAATCTACATACAATAAAACAGAGATAAGAGCGGGCAATAAAAACAAGCCCATATAGGCGAGCATTGGACGAGCTGATATATTAATAGAAACTGGTACACTTCGACGCATTATTAGGACAAGCAAAAGCAAAAATATGCCAATCAATGCAGGAGGTAAGGGAATTGCTAAGTAATAAAATAAGAATAAAGAGACTAGATATATTAACGCTAAGCTTGCGAACCCAAGAAATCCGCAAACTAGTTTACTATTCACAATAAAACAATGTAATTGAGTCTAAAAAGTACTGTCTTGATGGACAGTCACAAAAAGGTCAGTTCCCGCTTTACTATAATCAATTTTATATTCTTTATTATTCAAGGTTTGAATAAAGAGCATCGGACGATAGTCACTAAAGTTTTCAGATGATGCGATGTCAATCTTCACCATGTCCATTCTTTTTGCTTCGAGTTTATTCTCAGGAATGGGTCCATCATATATTTCAATATCATTTGGCGTTATGAGTAATACAGGATCACGTCGTCCGTTAATGACTAGCAAATCAAACTTTCTCAATTTATGAATAATCGTGTTGCGCCCACTGATTAAGTACGGAACATCCGCCATTTATAGCTCCTTGCAGATTAAATTTGGCATCTTGAGCAGAAATATACCAAAACATGTATATTTTTGCACGTCAAGATACGCAAGATAGTACATATAACAAGCATTTATGATTAATATCGGCTTTTTATTAAATAATCTTACCTGTTTGATGACAACACCCAAAAAAAAATTTATACTTCACGCCGTTTTTAGGTAGGCAGTCTCGAAATTCAATACAGTTTAGAGTCTACCGAATAAGGACGTTGTAGCAAGAACTAGTTCTAGAATAATAACTAGTATCACAATATGGCCCAATAGCTCAGTTGGTTAGAGCATCCGACTCATAATCGGCAGGTCCCCTGTTCAAGTCAGGGTTGGGCCACCATTTCTTTATACATATCATCAAGTTATCTCACATCAGACCCGCCGATTTATGGATTTGGGTCTTTTCAAATCATCTGAACTACACTTTTTTGTAGATATTCACACGCGCAGGCACAGTGGGCTTTTGTAGGACTGCTCATTGCTGGCTTATTATGACGGTGAGAGTTTGACACAGCGTGGGACTGTGGTGCTAGTGAGGAGTTTTGCTCGGTGTTTGGCGAAACGTTCCGATTTTCGGTGCTTGGGGTGGTGCTGTGGTAATGCTTGCACGTTACAACTTTACTCATGTTGGCTCCGGTAACTTTCCCGTTTATAGCCGAAAATGGGAGCATTTTGGAGGTGAGGTTGAAACTCACCAACGACACCTAACACTAAAGCTCGCTATTGTAATTGCGCACAACCTTCATTACTTGGGCGATTTCACAAATTAAATCACCCCTGCAAACACCATCAAAATCCAAGCTGCGAACTATACCAACGTGCTCTACCTCCCTCTTTTGCTCAATGATTTTGCGAATATCTTTAAAGTAATTGCTCACTCTTTCTTGTATTTCAGGGGTCCACCCGTCACTTAAGTCTTCAGGTAGCCCCCCTGAACCCAACCTTAAAATAATCCCGTCAATCATGCGCAACAATAGTTCATTTTCCATTAGTACTTCACACCTTGTCCAAAATGAAATGAATCCCAATCAGCCAGAAATGATTGTCGAGCACCCGAACTTCCCTTGTGCACGCCCCCTCCGGAACAACGGTTGCTCTTTGTGCGGTGACCGTCTGCATGTATGTTGCTGTCTCCGGGTAGTAAATCCGACCGTTCATGTGATTAATGTTGACATGATCAACATCCTCGTGTTCAGTGAACCCGCGTTCGGTGACTTATCGCGCGGAGGTCTGAAACTAACGTTCATTTTTTAATGCATCTGTTCGTGTCTAATTTTATATTACTATTTCTCTATTTTACATGAGTCGTAATACACTTTGTTGCTATCGTAGTATCTTGAATGTCTTTTCCAAACTTCAGCAAATAGAGAGTGATTCAAATCAGACTTATTTAGTAAATTCAACTCTTCTAGTTTTTTTTCAAAAGAAGCTTTGTCATTGAAGTCAAATACTTGTTCTGAGCTTGAGTTCAAAATAAAATATCCTTTATTATTTTTAATCATAATAGATGCACTTTCACCTTCTTGGCAAACTACGTTGTTAGCCTCCAAACGAAGACCAATAATATTTTCTCCATGTGTTTCTAAATCAATAATTGTCGGAAAAACTACTGTCGAATTACCTTTTTAATAAAAACATCATCTTCTCTTCCCGATATTTACTCATAGTCTTCGCAAGCTCCTTTGTTACCGCAAGATATCAAAGCTAAAAATGCTGTAGAAAACAATAGGTATCGAAATGACTTTTTTAAAAGCATATTATTCAAAGTCCCTATCCTCATACTTATAGTTAATCATAAATGGCGTCCCCTCTCCATGCTCTTTTATTGCTCGAAGGTTGAGTAAATTTCTCATCGCTGTTATCGGGCTGTTTGTAGGATTTTTCATGATTCTTGGGTGAAAATCATACGGACCATCTTTGATTCTTACTTCACCGCTTTCAGTGACATATGTGCTAACATGACCATGTACTTTTAAGTCATCGATATATGGGAATGGGGTAGCTATTTTGCTTCCTCCCACTTCAAGTATATCAAGTACGTTACCGTCAACTGAAATAGCAGTGCCGTTACCATTTTGATAAAGCCACATAGCTTCCTCGTAAGTGAGATGATGATTTTTCCCTGCATGTCCAACTCTGAGCACTTCCTGCATACGGATTTCGAACTCTTCGTCACTTTCGATTTTGTAACTATCTTTGGAGGCCACTTTGGAGGCTTCAGAACCTATCCCAATAACAACCATTAAATCAATTGAGTGACCGCCCGGAAGTATTATTGGCATAGGAGGTGTATCGTAAGAATTATTTTGACTGACACTAGGTGTCTTAGCTTTCTCAGCTGCTTCACCCTCTTCTTGGGCTGCGCCAGAGCTTTCATTACCATCACTGCTTGGCCGTTGGCTCTCCTGCCACTCCCGTATTACTTTTCCGCGCTGCTTAAAAAAGTTTACCCCACCACCCTGCTCTGTAGCCGCCGTATAACCAGTCGGATCTGTGTAGCTTAAGGGATTATTGAAAACATAAGAGTATCTGTTCAGGCTCTGTCCATTTTCAGGTGCCTGCACAATCGGATCTGCTTGCGCAAACCTTGCCGTTTCCGGATCATAAATCCGCCCATTCATATGGATAATGTTGGCATGATCAACATGCTCGTGTCCAGTGAAACCGCGTTCAGTGACTTTTGATATTAATTTCACTGAAGGAGAAGCAAATACGTTTTGTATTGGGCTCCACGTTGCCCCGTCACGCCGTTTACCAAAGGCGTCGAAACTTAATTTATGTTTCAACCTTCCTTCGTCATCTGAAATAAAGTTGATTGAACCTAAATGGTCTTTATGCAGGTAATCAACTGAGTGAGCATTGTTTGAACGCACGGTATGGATAACGTTTTTGCCTACATAGCGCTTATATTCTTTTAGCCCAAGTGAGTGCGTAGCCTCTGTATTTATATTCTGTCATTATTAAAATTCCATATGTAAAAAACCTGGAAATTAGTAATTCAGTTGATTTAATTTTTTATGCGCACTATATTATACGTATAAAACTATACACATGGTGCATTATGGGTTCTGTAAAAGATAAAGTTCGGGTTAACGTATATTTAGATAAAACTCTTACCAACGATGCTAAGCGATTAGGTATTAATCTCAGTAACAGACTTGAGTGCGCGCTAAAATCTGAATTGGCAGAAAAGTGGAGAGAAAAGAATAAAGAAAAAATCTCAACATACAATCAACACATTGCTTCTGAAGGGCTGCCGTTTAATGATGATGATTTATGTATCTAGTTTTGCAGGGGATTAAGTGAATCAGTTCGACATATATGCAAATCCGATAGCGAAAGGCAAAAAGCTATATCCATATGTTTGCCTTTTGCAGAACAAATTATTTGACGATTTATCATCTCAGGTAGTTGCGTTTGTATCCTGCGATGATTCAGTCGCGTTTGATAAAGTAAGTGTTCCAATACAGCTCGGTTCACAAGACTATTTTATATGCATGAACGTATTAGCGACACTCGAAAGCAGCAGACTGAATGAATTTGTTGAAAATGTGTCAGATAGCAGAGAGGATATATTATCGGCATACGATATATTATTTACCGGCATATAATGGCTACAAATTGAGAGCATAGCGGGCATATTGATTGTGACAATGGCTGTCGCCTAGCTACCCTAAGGCGTCATGTACTCACAGCCAATTCTTGCAGCTTTTCAGGTTGTCAGATTTATGCTTCCACACCTACCCCTTGCTAAACTGCTATCGCCAGCTCAATAAAGGTTCAGTGTTCGGTTGAAAAATATAGTTAATTTTCTTTGACTTAGTCTTGTCAGAACCAGAGAAGTTCGGAATAGTTTCGGTCCGCTTTTAGAGCGCATTTTGCCAAGTCTTTTTTGCTTATCTTTCTTCAACTTATAGCCAATCCCCTATCGATTCCCTTGGCCTCATAATCGGCAGGTCCCCTGTTCAAGTCAGGGTTGGGCCACCATTTCTTCATAAATATCATCGAGTTATCTTAACTCAAACCCGCCGATTTATGGATTTGGGTCTATTCAAATCATCTGAGCTACACTTTTTTGTAGATATTCACACGCGCAGGCACTGTGGGCTTTTGTAGGACTGCTCATTGCTGGCTTATTCTGGCGGTGAAAGTTTGGCTGAGGGTGGGTCTGTAGTTCGCTAGCGGGGAGTTTTGGTGACAATTATCAGGAGAACTGACCTATAACTTCTAACTCTACATACCTGAACCCTACCTCTTGACCATCCACTCGGACGACCATTTATTGGGCCCTTCCTTTCTTTCTTTCAATCAGACGCTTTTGCAAAACTCCGCTAGAAAAATAAAAGGTGACTTCGGGCGGTTCATACCAAGAGGGTAGTTCTTCAGGTTCGTCCATTGTATAGAAGCTAAACGAAATCATTGTGCTGCACACTGGACTACTTAGCTTTCCTTCCACATTCATTTTAAGAGGAGCACACCCTTTATCGGCGCTCAAAGATTGCAGGATGGGTTGATACAAATCAGCAAACCAATCATCCGCTACCGTTATCTTCTTATTGTCAATTTGAACATTGAATTCTGAAATCTGTAGGCTCAATGGTGACCGCTTAATATTGACATAAAAGCCGCCCTCGCCAACAAATTCTATAGAATTTATTAGATAAGGCTGCTCTACCGAAGCCTTGAGATTAAAAGCAAAAAGTAGTAATAAAATTGAAATAATTTTGTTGGTCATTTTTTGATTCACCCAGCCCCTCCCCTATTTTCGATGGTCTTGGTTATCGCTCCGATGAGAATCAAACTAAAGATTACAACAGACGTAATTTTCTCGAAGACCATTAAAAGCTTTTTTTCGAACCCGCCTCCAAGTGTCATTCTTTGTTTAACACTTTTTCAATATTCATAGAATCTGTTTTTATATATTGGCAAAAAGTGTAACTCAACGCCGTAGTTATATCTTCATTAGTTACAAAACCGAATTCAATGAATTGCTGTTTTAATGGGTTACCCGATAGCTTGTTTACCCAATTAATCCATATCCATTGTTGGATATTTTGAGTTACCCGAGTCTGATTAACGAAAACAGAGCACTCTTGCTCCCCTCTACTTTTTTTTAACCCAACTTGATACCAATGTGGAAGCATTTTTTTCATTTGTCGCAAAGCATCCTCAATGCTCTGTGGAACCAAAATTTCTTCATTTTCATAGGTTGGTTGAATGGCAATGTAGTACTCTTCATTCAATGGCATATCAGAATCTAACCCGACAAAAATACTTTGAGCAAAAATCTCGGGCGAGTTCCCCATCAATATCTTTTTGATCACTTCTTTGTCAGAAGCGCAAAATCCGGAAGTTACAGTAGCTAATAGCGTAATAGCTAAAAACAATCTTTGCATAACATCTCTCCTTTTATGTATTCTTTTCTGCTAACCCCACGCCCCCTAAACTTAGTTTTCATGCTACTAGTGTCAAATCGTCGAATACTCTTCTCGTCATGAACTACAATATATGAGACAAAGCTAATATCTCTGGCGACATCCAATGTCGACGTTTAGTCGGTGTTTTGTGGAACTTTCCGGCTTGGGGTGTTGCTGTGATGATGTTTTAACTGGTATTCATTAATTACAAATAGTAACTTTAACTACATCATTAGCACCTTTTTGCTCATAAGTCTTACAGACTCCATTCCCCACTTTTATTGTAGGTAAAGAAACTAGCATTAGTATCTCGATGTAATTATTGGTGCTAGCAACCCTTAAAGGTAGGGGGTTTTCTATTAGCATTTTATGAAAATTTTCATTAAACAAATTAAAAACTTTATTTTTGGACATTGCTTCGATTATAGACGCAACTTCCATTTCACAGTCATTTTCACCACTCCCGCTTTCATTCGCCCTTTTTATTAATCTTGCCTGAAGGTTTTTTATAAAAAAATCACGAGCAAACAGAAAAGAATCATGATCAGTTTCTCCTTTGAAGAACCGGTCAGCAGTAATTTTTGATGACTCACGAATAGCCACTCGCGCCCAATGAGGCAGTTTATCGTTAATAAACATCACTACCCCCTCCATAGAGTCAAATATAGTTAAGTTTGACTCTAGTTTCAGTCCTAGCTCAATGCTATCGCAACTCCCCATAAGGTTTACTTGATTTACATCACCATCAGCCATTGACCATGGTGAAACCGACATCAAAAATAGCATGAGCATTGGGATTATTAATTTATCCATCAATTCTTACTCCTTTGCTCAAGAGCCCCTCGGGTCTTGCATTACCTCCGTTACACATCCCGTGGCTACAAATTAGTCTGCTAGAGCAAGCTCAAAGTTATCACCTAATGAAATTTATTCGGAAATGGTATCAATCGATACAATTTCTTAAAATTATTCAGGGCTAACCCAGCTAGACTTTAATATAGACTCAGATGTTGCCTGCGGGCCTTTAGTTGACCTAAAACGAACTTTGTAATCTTGCAAACGAGAGATATCTAGTTTGTAATTCATGCTCAAATTAAAAACACACTCTATTTCCGACTTACTTTCCAATATAACGAATTCGTCCGGCGAATTAACTAATGCCCCCAGATACGGAACTTCCGAACCGTTATCTAAAACATCAAATAAGCTTCGGTGGAGAAACGGGGATTCTCTACATATGTTTTTTCTATTCAAACTTATAGGATTACGTGTGTCATTTTTAAAACTAACAACAGCAAAAACTTCTTGATTGTGAATTTCAATTTTATTAATACTAACATTTATCGCGTGACTGCAGGCGCTACTCAATAAAAAGCAGGATGAAATAAAAAGATTCCGTATATTCATCATATAACTTCTCACTATTGATTATTTCCAATTTGGTAACTTTTTATCTTCTATCGCAATTATTCAAAGGTGATGATTTATGTATCTAGCATTTCAAATTCGGTAACCGAAATCGCCCCCAATATTGTCGGTACTCCCCGTTATTATCGCAGAGGGCGACTCCTTTCGCCCACTTACTATTTAAAGCGTTAGTTTTTAACCAAAGCGACGAAACCCGACTATAACTGCAAGCGAAAGAAGCACGATCACAAAAGGGCTAGGCTCTGTCACATTAGGTGTCGCAGGTGTTGGAGGTGTTGGGGGTGGAGGCAGAGTATAATTATAAGTAAGTGTTAGAGACCCAAATGAACGAGCAAAACCATTTCGGATGTCGATGTAATCATTGTCAGAACTGCCCTCAGTCTCTTGTGCGTATAATTGAGCAAAGTGACGTAAAGTAAAAAGTTTACTACCCGGTGAAATGTACTGACTAAAAAAACTGCTGCTTATCCCTTGGGTAAACGACATCACACCAGTTCTGCTGATTGAAGTATTGCAAGTTGATGCCGAGAAAGTATTTGATCCAGAGTTGCATGAATTTTGCGCACTACTTAATGCTTGCTCTCTTAAAAAGCCAACTCCATTAGCCGCAAGCTTCATGTTTTGGAGCCTAACCAAGCCCTGTGTATTACTAAAAATATTATCATCTTTAAACCATGCCTTGGCGTAAGCATTAAAATTCATACTTACTCTCACTGCAATTGAGTCGAGGGTGCCGAGCGCACTATTAAAACCATTAAACGATAATGTTGTGAAATCATTCATATTTTGTGTAACGGAATTTGGAATATTGGCCGTGTTATTGAATGTATAATTGTTATTGAAAGAAAGCGATTGCGTTATCACTGCTGATTTGGCCGAGAGACTAAACAACAAGCCCGCAACGAGTATAAAAGTAGAGAATGTGACGCGTTTATTAACAGAGTTTTTTATACACCACTTCTTGGAATTTTTCATAATACAATCCTTGCATTGTTATTTATTATTATCTGGTTAAACGTTTTAACTACGATTAAACAGCAGTGCAAAAAAAGTACTAAAGCAAGTTGCTCTCCTTTGCCCCACCTCGATAAATTAAAACCATTGATTTAGAAAAACATTCAGCATCCAGTTGCGAATTCCCCCTAATATTCTGAAACTTGTATGTGAGTCACTTAAAAGCCAAAACAGATGGCAACTCTTTGGCCTCATAAATCGACAGCCCCACGATTCAAGGCAGGATTGACTAACGTTTTCAATTTCATTTAACCCCATAAGAATCCAAAGCCATTCTAAAGATGTATAAAGCCAAACGAAACAATTAGTCGCGCTTCTGATTTATCACTAAATCAATACTCGAATACTGAGAAAATATTTACCACGTTTATACTTTGGTATAATTACTATGAAGCCTCAGCGCTCTCTGCTTTGTAAAGTAAAAAGTCAGCGATAATTCTCATCCATTAACATTCGTTGCCGATTTAGTATATTGAAGTAACGTATTCTTTTGTTTAAAGTGAGGTGTAGGCAATTAGCTAATTAGCAAGTGTTTCTACCTGAAATTGGATTCCTAACCTTAAGGTTCAAGATGTCACAGAGTCTAAATAGAAAAGAGGCAAATAAACGGAACCGTAGCCAAATAAACAGAATCGTTGTAGTACTTGCAATGCTCGCTTTACTCACTGCCGCCTTTACATTTTCTGTCGTTCGCATTCAATCTGGTGTCAGTGTTTATTTGGGTGGTCTCAGTGTCTGGTCACGTGCTCAAGTCGAAGCAGTTAGATACAGTGAATTATATTTGCAGACTGGTGATATTGCGCATTTGAAGCTGGCACAAAAATGGCTCGAAATTCCTATTGGAGATATGAATGGAAGGCTAGCACTCGAAAGCGACCCTATTTCGCTAGAACGCTCTCGAGAAGGGTTTTTGCAAGGACTTAATCACCCTGACGACATATCAACCATGATCCTCATGTTCAGAACAATGAAAAACGCACCATATATGAAAGAAGCTATTGTCGCGTGGCGCAGTAGTGATGACTCTTTGATTGCGTTAATGGAGCTACTTCCAAAAATTGAAAAAGAATGGAGTAAATCGCCTGTTGATATGGGAGTGCTTCAATCATTAGGCACTCAGTTAGTGCGCCTAGATGAACAATTAACTCGAGACGCTGAAGCATTCAGAGACAGGATGAGTACTGCAAGTAGAACCCTTGTCCTCATATTATCTGTTCTTACCGTCGTCATATTCATAGTCCTGTTTTTCATTTCTACCTACCTCATTTTGCGTCTAACGAAGTCACTGCGACACTCAGAACTGAAGTTTAGAAAGACTTTCGAAAACGCAGGCATGGGCATTGCTCAGTTGGATATGGATGGCCAGATCCTCGAAGCTAATGAAGCATTTTGTAAAATACTAAAATTTGATAAAAAAGACATCTACAACAAAAGTTATGAACAATTAATCAAACCAGAGGACAGTCAGCAAAACAGTCCTCATTACAAATTTGTCAAAGATACCAGAGATAGCGTAAACATCGAGAGCCAAATCATTTGCGGCGATGGTAGTGTTGCGAGAGCAAAAATAAACCTATCGATGTTTGAACAGCCAGCGCTAAATAGTACCCAGTATATTTGTATTGTAGAGGATGTATCAGAGCAGCATAGATTATCAGTAGAACTCAATCGGCATGCCCGTCAGGACGATTTAACTGGTTTAATTAATCGAAGAGCATTTAAAAACTATTTACAGGAATCGCTTAACAGTGCCAAAAACGATGGTTTTGTCCATTGCTTGTGCTTTGTAGATCTAGACCGGTTTAAAATAGTTAATGATACATCTGGTCACATTGCGGGTGATCAAATTTTGCGACAAGTTGCGAAAAGGTTGGCTGGTAAAGTTCGCAAAAACGACATACTTTCGCGATTAGGTGGTGATGAATTTGCTTTGATTTTAGACAACTGTGAACCAGAGCGTGCGGTAAAAATCGCAGAGTCTTTGCGCCTGGCATTAACCGAAATTCCTTTTATCTGGCAAAACAAACAATTTAACATTGGTTGCAGTATTGGACTGGCTCCGATTACCTCTAAAACTCAGAATTTAGAAGAACTATTGAAAGCAGCCGACCTTGCTTGTCACCTAGCTAAGGAAAAAGGAAGAGATCGAGTCGTCTTAACCTATGAGGGAGACCAAAACGTTCAAGCAAGGCGAGTGCAATACGAGTGGATTTCAAGAATTCGAACAGCACTTGAAAATAAACAGTTTTACTTAGACGTACAGAAAATCGTTTCAACGTCTGCTCGGGATAAAGTTCGTCTTGAAGTACTGATTCGAATGCTTGGTGATAACGGCGAAGCAATTCTTCCGGGCGACTTTCTCCCTGCTGCCGAAAGATACGGATTAGCGCATTTGATCGACCGTTGGGTAATTAGTGAAGTGTGTCATATTCTTTCAGAGCACAAAGAGCAATGGGATACGTTCCACACATGCAACATAAATATATCTGGTCGCTCATTTGACCACCATGACTTTACTGAGTTTACTTTAAAAACGCTCGAGTCTCACAATATTCCAGGGGAAAAGCTTTGCTTTGAAATTACTGAAACTGCCGCAGTTTCGAATTTATCTGACATTTACGATTTTATGGAAGAGCTTCGCAAAGTAGGTTGTTCCTTCGCGTTAGATGATTTTGGTACAGGCTTAGCATCATTTTCGTATTTGAAACAAATCCCAGTAGAGTGCTTAAAAATAGATGGCACTTTTGTAAAGAATATGGCTCAAGATGAAGTGGACTGTGCAATGGTTAAGGCCATATGCGATATCGGTCATGCTTTAAACAAAACTCTTGTTGCGGAGTTTGTGCAAGACCAACGCTCTCGAGTCCTGTTGGATGCGATGGGAGTGGAATTCGTTCAAGGCTATTTCCTTCATCGCCCTGAACGGTTTGAGTCAGTGTTAGACAGTCTATAAAGCTACATCCAAGAGCGCTTATCGGTAACAAGTCTATCCAAAGTCATATTGATAATTTCCTGCACTTCTTTAGCTGGCATGTAAGGGATGTGCTTTACACCCGAAGCTAAGACTACTTTTAGTGTTGCCAAGCGATAGGGCCTCATAAAACTACTTTGTTTGAACTGCACTTGCTGAACTTTATGTATAGGAAAGCAATAATAATCAACACCCAAAAAACCCTTTCGCACGTAAATATAGTCAGTGTCGTAACTAAACCCCCATCGCTTCCAACTGATACTATAAATAAGCGTTATCAACGCAAAAACGATACTCGCAGCTATCAGCGCTACAATCGGTTTATTTTGATAAATAATTGCAAAGATGATACCGCTTAGTGGCAATCCCAAAAAGAGTATACCGCGCAATATATACCGTTTAGAGATTGCGCTAAACACTTGCTCACTGAGTCTTTGCGTGGGCATAGCATCTTTCATCAATGCTTGTGATTCCGATAGTGTTACTGATGGTACGAGTAATTTATTTGCCATTTGCTCGCTACCTTGATTGTTCCTTACCGCCCCAGATGTGTTTTGTTCAAATAATAAGTTTACTCTTCCTAAAAGCACATCTAGCCAGTCTTGAGCTTGAACCATTATTTGTATCCGGCTTAGTTTCATACTCACTTCGTGCTTGGTAAGTAAGCCAGAGCGACGAATATAGCGGTCATTAGTTTTACTCAAAGTGAAGTTATAGAACATCAAAATGGCACCGGCAACGGATAACGACACCACTACAAGCATCACCACCATTACAACTGACAAAACGTGTAAACCAAATTCCCACCACGCCTGTGTTTCCAAACTAAAATAAGCTTGCGCATCAAAGCCTATAGTTACAAAAAATTCAGAGAGGCCCTCTGATATTGCATTGTAAAAGGGCGCAAGCGCACCAAGAAAAATCCAAATTCTGTTATTAGTTAAACCGTGAATAATAAGATCACGAATGCTCCGACGGTTCAAAACTACTTCATCTGAGCCACTTCCATCGACATGATTCGCATCGGCAGGATCGCCGTCACGACTGCCATTCGCTAAATTCTCTAATATCTTTAGTCGGAATTTCTGAGCAAGTGGCGTCTTCAACGCGATAATCTTCGCTTCTTGTTTCGCACTTCCCGCAGTATCCAATTCAATGCACGAATAATCATTTATTCGATAGTAAATGGGTTGGGATAACTTTACATTTTGAATGCGCTCAAATGGAAGATCGATATGAGACTTCTTGAAAACCCCCTGCTTAATTTCAATTCTCGATTGACCTACCTTAAATCGATAGAACCAGTAATTTAGTGCACCCATAATGACAAATATCAGTAATATGCCTAATACGACAATTAGAGCTATCTGTGGGTTTTCTTTTATTTTAGAAATATTTAATGCAATTGCGGGTATCAGATAAAATAAAGCATTAGCGAAATTAAAAATAGCATGCACTGTAAAATAAACGATGCTGATTGGTGATAAGCGCTGCCATTCATCATTTTGTAATTCTGTAACCCTCATTGGACTTCCGTGAGTATTCAAATCCTTTGGACTATCCATCTTGGCTAACATCCTTGTGATTTAAAATGAACTGACGCAACTCAATCGCTTTTTCATATTCTAATCCTGGAATTTCAAATGTATGACCTGAACCACCTGCGCTATATACTTGTAAGGTAGATAAGCCGGCACTGCGCTCAATAGGCCCCCGCTCAATTTCAATATGTTGAATTCGCATAATTGGTTGACTGACCGTACGAAAGAAGATCAAACCTGATTGATAGTGAACGTCAAACTCTCGCAACGCATATTTCATCTTAGGAAAGGCTAAGACGGTGTATAAAACTGACCAAAGAGTTAAAAGTCCTATGATTAACAGTCCGATATAGTAATTATCAAGAAATCCTTGTGGCATTGAAAAGAAAGGCTGTATTACAAATAACAATAGAATAGTAATAAAGATGGTGCCTATCACAAGGGACATTATGATACTGACACTGCGGTACTTAGGGGAAAGAGAATGCAGTGACATATCCTCTACCTTGAAGTTCCCGTCTAGATTAACCTGCTGGTTTGACACAATATCTGAGCTCATTCTTTTTCCTTTAAAAACGTCTTTTATTAGCGCTATTCATTGGCTTTATTGTTTACCACTTTTCATCACCGCTATATCTCAGCACCATTTATTATCACTCTTCAACAGCACTATTACTCGGCGGCATTAATCACACTGTAAAACGCATCAAAAATTGAGTGCTCCAGAATCATCAGTGTGATGGAATTAAATCACTTTCACAATTGTCGTTCCATTAATTATCCAAAATATGTGTAATTTCGAGACTTTAAAGACAACTAAGTGAAACTAACGCTCAATAGTCGCCAATATTTATACCCTTCTATATGAAGACATACGCTCTAAGTTAATGTAAGTCTTTTAATTTAAAAGTGCATCTCTATAATGATTGCATGATATTCAAAACGATCCGATCGACCCTTACCGCCATCAATAGTTTAGCTATTGCGGTTTTGTGTACGGCCGTTTTAAGTTTTTCTATCTTCGTTCATGAAGACCTTTACAGAGAGGCTGTAACAGGCGATCTTGATGGCCTATCTAACAACATGGCCTATGATTTATTTGGCATTTTGAATGACTCTGAGATCGACAATATATCAATCTCCACTATGCTTCTTCGTTTAGAAGAGTATGAAAACGTAAAGTACGCTGTTGTTTTCGACAAAGACTATAACCAGCTTGAAACATATGTGGGTGAAACACTTCAAGTCGATGACAAACTTCAAATCCAAGTAGATTTGGACCAACTCAGCAATTTCAAACTCGGTATGTCGACCAAAGATGGCGAGCTTATTTCTTATAAGTTAGTTGGCGAAAAAGATATGCCAAGTGGCTACTTACTTATCGTAAATGACCTAGATAAGCCCCTTAATCGAAGCAAGCTTTCATTACTATACACCGTGCTGCCTCTAACCTTTGTGGTTATCGGCATGGGTATTGCTCTGTCATTGTGGTTTAACAGTAGAATGCTATTACCTTTCCAAAAGCTAGCCCGATTAGCGCACAAGATTAAAGAAACCAACGATTACAGTATCGATATCAATGTTGACGGTAAGCAGGAAGTTATCGATTTAAGCAATGAAATCAGTAGTATGATGGATACAATCCACACAGAAGAAATAAAGAACAAACAGTACACTGAACAGTTAATGCAACAGCGCAAGGACATGGAAAGACTGGCTAATTTTGACAGTTTAACAGGCCTACCAAACCGCCAATTCTTTATGGAAACTCTGCGTAAATCATTAAGTGCGGCTCAGAACGATCATGATGATATGGTCTTACTTTACTTTGACTTAGATGGTTTTAAAGGCGTAAACGACACTCACGGTCATGAAGTAGGTGATAAATTACTAATTGAAGCGAGTAAACGTACCCAACGATTCCTGCGCCATGGCGATGTAATAGCGCGCTTAGGTGGTGATGAATTCCTAATTCTACTATACAACGATCCAAACGACTTTGTTGTCACCGATATTGCTGAACGCATTATCAAAGAAATTAGTAAACCTTTCTATATTAATGATTGGGAAATACAGATTAGTGTGAGCTTGGGTATCGCACGAGCTACAGATGCAAACTATAACTTAAGCGATTTTGTTAGTAATGCTGATGTTGCGATGTACAAGTCCAAAGTTCAAGGTAAGAATACTCATACGATATTCGTTGCTGAGATGATGGAAGATAATAAGCGTCGACTCGTAATTGCGAATAGCATTGCCGCAGGCCTACGAAACGATGAATTCCAAGTTTACTATCAGCCAAAAGTAAATTCCAATGAAGACATCGTTGGTTTTGAAGCGCTATTAAGATGGAATAGCCCAGAGCTTGGCTTTGTATCACCCACTGAGTTTATTATTATTGCTGAACAAAGCGGCAAAATAAATCAAATTACTGAATGGTTATTGAAAGAAGTATTGTTCGACTACTCTAAAATATTGAATCATTTTGGCGAAAACACTGTTATTTCCGTGAACTTATCTGCACATGATTTAATGAATAATAAAATTTTGGATCTAATAACTGCTCTTTATGAGCGTTATTTGATTAACCCACAATGTATAGAATTTGAAGTCACTGAATCTACCTACCTTGAAAACTTTGATATGGCGAATAAGTTCTTTGAGAATGTCAGAGGTCTTGGCTCATCAATTGCCCTGGACGATTTTGGTACGGGCTACTCATCACTAAGCTATCTGACACAAATCCAGCTCAACACACTGAAAATTGATAAGCAGTTTGTCGATAACTTAGGAATTTCTAAACGCAGTACACTTGTGACTAAAACTGTTATTGAAATGGCTAAGCAGCTTAACCTGAATATTTGTGCTGAAGGCGTTGAAACTCGTCAACAGATGGAGTTTTTGGTTGCCCATGGATGTCATCAATTACAGGGATATTTATTCGGTAAACCAACAGATTTAGAGTCTCTGCTGGCTAAACCTTATAAGAAAGAAAGTAAAAAGAAACTGCCTTTTAATCTTTAGTAGATTAGAAAATAAGTTAACAATTCCTGTGAGTTCTATTAATAATTAATGATCACAGGAAAAGATGATTAAGTAAGAGTGTTCAGACAAGAACGTTTTATTTAATTTCCAACTTGATACAAAACCACTAAACGCTCATCCAGTTCTACTTCGCTGCTCACATAAGCAACTGTACCCGGATTTTCAAGTAAGTAATCAAGAAGCTGTTGCTCGTTAGCAAACTCTCTTGGCGGTTTTTGACGGCCTGAAAATCTCATTTGTGCCCAATAAGATTGAATTCGAGACTCTGTCATGCCAACCACTTTTGCATTAAATTGCTTACGCGTTTTATTTTCAGGTGGAAGTGCCACGGCTTTTAATTGGTGAGAATTAGCCCCACCCATAAATATTGCTTTCACTTCTGACTTACTTAATGTAATTGGCGGATCGACATTACCAACGACAAGCAGTGATGCGCTTACCACCCCTGGTGCACACATGATGCACAGCAATCCGAGTTTCGTAATTGAGAGAGGAACGCGGAGCTTCATTAAAACACCCATTCCGCAGCGAGTTGAAACAGCGTAGCCTCACGCCCTGGCAGCGAAGTATCGGTGACAATAAAAAATGAACGTTCATTGTCATCCCCTTTTAATACTGTCACTTCAGCTTTGAAGGCAATATTATGCTTCCAATCATAACGAGCACCTAAAGTGAGTGACTTTAAATTATCGATAGGTAGAGATGCGAAAATTTGATTAAACCCATAGTGTAGACCGTCTAATTGAGGATTTACCCCTAGCGGGATTTCATTGACTGGTGCCTGATAGTGTACTTTGCTTTGCGCAATTGTTGCATGCACACTAAATGGCGAGAAATTATAACCCGCCATAAGATACGAAGCATCAACGGCTGGAACGAACGACGAGTTTGCTTTTATCTTAGTAAACTCAGACTCAACAAAAAAATCAAGACTATTATAAGTAAGCCCGACTTTAAAAAAGCTAGCTTTAGCATCAATTCTCAAATCATCTGCACTTTGATTAAAATTGAACAAACGAAGAATGTTTTGAAACTCGTTTAATTCGGGAATATCAGCTTCCGCCTTACCTCTATGGTAAGCCGCGCTAAAAGTAAAGTTATTTAAATTTATTGAGCTAAAAACGCCACCTACGTAGTCCACTTTTGTATCTTTTTCTTCGCCAACAATTTGAATTTCTCCATCAAACTGCCCCAAATAAGCACCTACAGAACCTGACATAGATTTTGTAGTAAAATCGTAACGACTCAGAATGCCGTCAAACTCAGAGAATATATAGGTGGTATAAACTTGTATGGGAGGAGTGATCCAAGAATAAGCAAAGCCAACATCAATCACATCACTGTAGTTAAACAATGGAATACGTTGGCGACCTAATTTTAAAGATAAATTCTGCGTAGGAGCATAATCTAAATATAACCACTGAATACCACTATCTCTTGCATCAGATGTGTGACCAATTGCCTGCGCGACAATTGAAAATGACTCTGACAACGCAAAATCTGCGCGCAAAGCTAATAAGCTTTGCTCACTAAATGAATAGTCATTATCGTAGCCAAGAAAATCGAGGTTTTTTTCATCAAGACTTCCCACCACAGCCCTAGCAAAGCCGGAAAACTCAACTCGAGACTCTTCTGCTTGACCAACACCGTGTAAAAACAACGACGTTGCTAATAAAAAGCTAAATATGTAGTTACGGTATAAGTTTGGGAATATTGTCTTTTTCATTAAGCTTTCATAATTAGAAAATGGATAAAATTGGATTAGTCACGATAGCTCATCTTTGTTGAATTAGTATTCAATGTTAAGCCACGACCACGGATATTAATATTCAAATTCTTTCGCTTCTTTGTTATCGACATTTACATTCATTTCTTTAAAACTAAATATAAGTATTTATACCTAATTATTAGCCCTTATGCTAAACAATAACAATAGTTTGATATTGTACAGTCCCAGATAAACCTTTGAAGAGAATTTGAATTGTTAATATTAAGACAGATTAGATGGCATTTGTTTATCGCATTTGTCGCAACGCTTTATACGCAAACCGTCGAAGCAGATACAATGAAATTTAAGATCGTTGATGTGAATGGTCGCGCAGTTCCAGATGCTGTCATTTCTTTCCCTGAAATACCTGTGGAGAAGCAAACACAGACAGAAATAATGGATCAGGTGAACAAACAGTTTTCGCCCAAGGTTTTAGTAGTACAAAAAGATCAAGCAGTAGACTTTCCAAATAGTGATGATATAAGGCATCATGTTTATAGTTTTTCGAATCCTAACCAATTTGAAATAAAATTATTTAGCGGCAGTGAAGCGCAGCCTTTGGCCTTTAAAAGTGCAGGTGTTGTTGTGCTTGGCTGCAATATCCATGACAACATGATTGGCTATATTTATGTCAATGATAACGAATTAACTGTTATGACCGATAACGAAGGGATAGCGTCTGTAGATTTTGGTGATACTGTAAAGCCAGCTGAGTTTATTGAACTGAACGTTTGGCATCCAGAATTATCGTTAATGCAAACTGAGCGGGTAAAACTAAACTTAAAAAGAAATAAAACGAGTCACGATATAGTATTGCCGCTCACAATTCAGATTGAGGCACCTAAAGATGACAAGGGATTTAAGAAAAAATTTGGTAGCTAATTGAAAATGCAACAGTCTTTAAACCTGCGAATTAATAAACTGATAATAGGTATCGTCGTTGTCACGAGCCTCGTTATTGTTTTGTTTGTGTGGAAATCGACAAGTGAGCAAGCCGCATCTCGATTGAAAAGTGATTTAGAGATCGCCCGCAACGTACTGACACAAGTTTTAGATAATCGAGAGAAGCAGCTGAGTAACTCTGCCACTGTCTTAACGAATGATTTTGGTTTTAAACAAGTTGTTGCAAGCAGAGATAAACTCACGATTGATAGCGCCCTTGCGAACCATGGAAGCCGCATAGAAGCAGACCTAATGGCTCTTTTCTCCCTTGATGCAAAGACTATTACTAGCGTACCTAACCTGATCAGTGAACAATTACCTTTTGCCTATCCAAATCTAATTGAGACCGCTAAACAACAAGGGAACTCAAGTTCTATACTCTCTTTAAACAATAAGCTTTACCAAGTCTTATTTTCAAATGTGAAAGCGCCTCGTTCAATCGCGGTTGCCTTAATCGGTTTTGAAATTGACCAATCTGTTGCCCAGCAACTCAAACAAATTACTCAGCTTGATACGACCATAATCGTAAAAGTCGACGGAGATGAAAGCTATCGAATTAGCACATTAAAGCCAGAACAATATGTGCAAAACGTGCAAATTGAAGGTGTAGATTCCTTGCTGTTGCCGCTGCAAGCATACTCATCTGATAATAAGCTAATCTCCACGTCATTTACTTTGCTAGAAAAAGACGGCCTTAGTATAGATATAATGCTGTCTAATAATGTTAAAAGCGTGTTTTCAGATTTTATCTCCCTGCAAGTAAGTATTGGTTTAATTGCGCTATTCTCAGTCATTATAGCTATATTCTTAGGGCTTTTATTTTCAAGACGATTAGTTAAACCGATTTTATCCCTCACTTCCCATGCAAAAAATATCTCTGCTGGCGAGTATGATGTAAAAATTGATATCGACGGGCATTCCTCGGAATTAAGTACACTATCAAATGCCTTTAATACCATGCAGGACAATATTAAAGACCGCGAAGAGAAGGTGATTTATCAAGCGCAACACGATGTGCTGACAACTCTTTATAACCGCAACCATGCTGAAGTCTTATTGGGTCGCAAATTTGAGGATAATGTAGATTTTCAAGCTATCGGAATTAACATATTCGGCTTTAGAGGGGTCAATGACACCTTCGGATACAACAATGGTGACTTATGTCTGCGAGAGCTAGCTGAACGAGTACGCAACTTAGGTGGTTTGTCAGCGCGTTTAACCGGCGGCGAATTACTTTGGGTTCCTGACAAGATTTTAAGTGAAGATGAGCTTAGAAATATCAAAAGCCAATTGGACGGAAACGTTCAAACTGGTGACATCAGTGTGCCAATGACGGTGGTTATTGGAGTAATAAATTGCCCTTCTGACTCACAAACGCCAAGCGACTTATTTCGAAGAATGAATATCGTCATTGACCAAGCGCAAATAACAAGAGAATTCATACTTCACTTCAGGCCCGATTTAGAAGAAAAATATACAAGACGCTTATCAATTATTAAAAACTTGAAAAAAGAACTATCTAACACTCAAGGCGAGCTTGCACTTTTCTATCAGCCTAAACTTAACCTCGTACATAAAAAAGTCACTGCCGTTGAAGCACTTATTCGATGGAACAATGAAGAGCTCGGTTTTGTTTCTCCTGAAGATTTCATCGCCGTCGCCGAGCATGCAGGCTTTATAGGTGAAGTAACAGCATGGGTTTATCAGCAAGCAATTCAAGACATTCAAAGTTTTAGAGCTGAAGGTATTGATGTGACGGTTGCCATTAACATCTCAGCGCAAGACGTATTGAATATGGACTTGCTAGCGACAATAAATACTATGCTATCGGCATATAACCTGCCACCCGACGTTCTTTCATTTGAAATGACCGAGGGGCATTTGGTTAAAGATTTGAATCAAGCCGTTCAACAACTATCCACTATGCGTGAAGCCGGATTCAAAATTGCGATTGATGACTTCGGAACGGGCTACTCGTCGCTATCCTATCTAAGTAGGTTGCCTGCAGATATTTTGAAAATCGACAAAAGCTTTGTGTTAAAGCTTGATCAACAAGAGTCTGATCAAACGATCGTAAAAAGTGTCGTAGAATTAGGCCATCAATTTGGTATGGAGATAGTCGCAGAAGGCGTTGAGAACCAAGAAACCTTGCTGCTACTTGATAAGTACGGTTGCGAATGGGCACAGGGTTATCACATCTGTCGTCCAATAAACGCGCCAAGTTTTATACAATGGTTTCATGAGTACGAATATTAATTAACATTTCCTAAGATTCTAAAGCAGAGATCCCTATGTCTTTTAAAAAACTGTTTATTTCTTTTAGCCTTTTATCTGCATTGAGCATTAGTGCTGCTGTTGTTGCCGATGAAAGCAAATTGATTGCAACCGCTGGGCTCAGCCAAATTGAAGGTGCGGGCGGCGGAGGTATAGTGCCGTGGGCAACACTATCTGGATACGACACTCAAGATCAAATATCAGTTTCTGCCGCCTTATCTCAAGTAGATTTAGCCGACTACCGACTGAACGTCCAAGCCGTAAGTGCCTCTTTTTACGATCAAATTGAAGTTAGTCTCGCTCACCAACGTCTTGATCTAAAAACGCTTGGCGGCGATATTAGGATGAATATTATAGGTGCTAAATACAAGCTTTATGGTGATGCCGTCTATTCATCCCTACCTCAAGTGAGTGTTGCTATTCAGCATAAATCACTTGAAGATAAAGCGATCGCTAATGCTCTGGGTGCGAATGACACTTCAGGAACTGACTTCTACTTAGCAGCAACGAAAGTGCATCTGGGTGCCATCGCTGGCTATAATGCGGTTTGGAATATTACAGCCAGAGCGAGTAAAGCAAATGAATTAGGTTTACTCGGCTTTGGTGGGCAAAACAACGATAGCTACGAACTCATGTTAGAAGCATCTGCCGGAGTTTTGTTTTCACGACATTTAGCAGTTGGCGTAGAGTATCGTCAAAAACCTAATAACCTAGGCTTAGGTGAAGATGATTGGATGGATTTTTTCGTCACTTATATTCCAAGTAACTCACTGTCATTAACCGCTGCTTACACGAAACTAGGAACGATCGCTGGAGCAAAGGACCAAAACGGTTTATATATTTCAATTAACGGACATTTATAATGCTGACGAATCAAATTAAACTGACAACCAAATTTATTGCAATTGCTATACTCAGTATCGGTTTTTTAAGCGCCTGCAAGAGCACATCTTCATCAACGCTCTACCAAGATCTTGGTGGCGAAGCAAAAATAGAAGAAATAGTGGATAACTTTATCAATGAAATCGCGTTTGATGAAAGTACTTATGCCTTTTTCAAAGACAGCAATATGCAGCGCTTTAAAGAGAAGTTAAGCCAACAGTTGTGTGTAATGGCTGAAGGTCCATGCACCTACACTGGTGACTCGATGGAACAAGTCCATTCAGGTATGGATATCACAGAAGCCGATTTTAATCATGGTGTCGATTTGTTTATTAGCGCGATGGATAAAGCGAACATTCCACATAATCTACAAAACAGACTCTTAAAAGAAATGGCCAAAACAAGAGGTGAAATCATTTATCGCTAGTAATATCCACTTCCAATTAACAGTATTTTGCTTGTATAGTTGAGGTAATATCCAGCGAAGTCTGAAGGTAGACTTCGCCATCATTACTTGTAGAAAAGGTGAGTTAAACGTGTCAGTACCGCAGTTAGTTTTTCACCCTATTTATAGTCAACTCGATTTGCCCGTAAGACACCGTTTTCCCATCCAAAAATATCAAGGCATTCATGATGCTTTGCTAAGCGAAGGTATTTCAGCCAATCGTTTTCATCTTCCTGCCGCTCTCAACATGAATGCCATTTCTCGAGTGTACGATCCAGTGTATGTAGACCAACTCTGCAATGGGCAGCTAGATCAAAAGGCGATGCGCCGAATTGGCTTTCCTTGGTCTAAACAATTGGTGGAACGCACACTAACCGCTGCAGCCGGTACCGTGCTCACTTCAACATTGGCACTTGAACATGGTAAGGCCTTGAATCTAACGGGCGGTTATCATCACGCTTTTGCGAATTTTGGTTCGGGCTTTTGCATGATAAACGACTTATATCTGGCTGCATTGAATATGTTGCAGACAAGAGGAATTGACAGAGTTTTAGTGTTTGATTGTGATGTTCATCAAGGCGACGGCACTGCAAAGCTAGCGGCAAATAACAATGCTGTTTATACAGTTTCCATACATGGCGAGAAAAACTTTCCATATCGCAAGCAGGTATCGGACTTAGATTTTGGTTTAGCGAAAGGTACGGGGGATGATGAGTTTCTTTCCACCGTTGAACAAGCGTGGCAAATGGCGATAAATTACGCCCAGCCTGACGCTGTGATATATGATGCAGGTGTTGATGTGCATATTGATGACGATCTTGGTCATTTGAATATAAGCACTGAAGGAGTACTTGCCCGCGACAATTTTGTATTTGCGCAATGTGAAAAGCTAGGCCTCCCAATTGCAGCAGTAATTGGAGGTGGATATCAACGTGATATCGATGCACTGGTCAATGTTCATATGCAATTATTCAAAGCTGCAGGCGTGTATTGATTCAGAGGTGATTAAAAGAGCAGCCTTTACGTACACCATGTCCAAAAAAGTGTATTAAATCCACCTCTTTCGCCTAAAGAAATATAGCATACCACTGACCATAACGGCTATTACGCACCACACTGCAATGTAACCGTATTCCCAGTTTAATTCAGGCATATTCGCTACACTTGCGTCGGAGTTAAAATTCATTCCATACACGCCAACTAAAAATGTCGGCGGGATAAAAATGGTCGTAAATATCGTTAAAAACTTCATAACGTCATTGAGTTTTAAACTCACACTTGTTAAGTAAAGCTCCATTAAACCAGAAGTCATTTCATGGTAAGTCTCGAGCATTTCCATAATTGAGATTACATGATCATGACAGTCGCGATAATGCATCAATGTCACCTCATTCAATAGTGGATTACCATCCGAACGCAATAATTCGTTAATCACTTCTCTTTGCGGCCAGAGTCGTCTGCGAATTAACAACAGCTCCCTGCGAAGTTCATGGATTGAACCAAGTATTCGTTCGTTCTTAGTTTCCATTAACTCATCTTCTAGCTTCTGAATTTGCTCTGAATAAGTTTCAAGCATAGGAAAACCGAAATCGATAATTGTATCGACCAGTGCGTACATTAAATAATCGGTATGTTGCTTTCGTAACTTTCCTATTTTATTTTCTAATCTTTCAATCACACCTTCGAATGGATTAACCTTGCCTGTTGCGAAAGTTATGAGCGTATTCTTAGTTAAGAACAGGCTAACTTGGTCCACTTGTGCACGACCATTTTCTTTAAACGGTAGGTTTAAAATAAGAAAAATTTGCTCGTCGTTGACTTCTACTTTTGGACGTTGGCCCACATTGATTATATCTTCAACGTAAAGCTCATGAATGCCTAGATCTTTGCCAAGAAGCTTTATCGCTTCAGCGGACGGATCGCCTTGCACATGTATCCAGGTGCAATTATCACTTTGTATGAATGCCTTACATGTTGCAACGTCAGCGTTATGCTCTATTTTTAAATCGTTAGCATTGTAGTCGTAAAGGTCTATGTGAAAAACGGTATTTTCACCCACTTTAACGGTGCCTGGTTTAGTGCCTGGCTTGTGGTATTTCTTATTAAATAACTTCACTTTAATCCCTTTAATTTATTTTAAGACTTTATGAACGTTCATTTTAAAAGCTAATAAAATTTTCTACTCACTACCTAGCCAAATGGATGCCAACGATTACGGCGCTATTAATTCACAGAAACTTACTGAACAATATACACAATTTTTGTGCATGTATTCAAAATTCGCTAATAAGACCATAGTTTATTTTCACCCTAAGCGAAGCAATCATTTTGATTGCACACTGGTCATTTATACACTATTCTATTGACCATCATTTTTCTAGCAAAAATGACTTTACGAATGCGTAGTTAAGGGAGATAGAAAAGAGTGAACACCACCGAAATCATAAACGAAATGCCGCATGCACAAAGAGAACGTTTAGCATTTATCGACTTCTGTTTGCAGTTTTTTGGACACATAACTCGCAATGATTTAGTGAGTCGTTTTCAGACCGGTTTAGCAGCATGTACGCGCGACTTTGCTGCTTACCGAGAGCTAGCGAGTACCAACTTAGTTCTCGACCACTCAACGAAACAGTATTATCGAACGGCTGAGTTTATTCCCTTATTTAAATACCAACCAGACGTTATTCTGCAATCACTGAGTCGTGGGTTCGGTAATGGTATATCACATGCTACTCAACCTTCCGATCAGTGTTTTGACGCAGTCCAACTCATTCACCCAGACAGCAGTATTATAGCCGCCTTAATGCGCGGCATTCACAATCAAAGACTGTGTGAAGTTGGCTATGTTTCGGTAAGTTCAGGGGAGTCTGTTAGAAAATTTATTCCACATACCATGATCAATAATGGTCACCGCTGGCACGTAAGAGGCTACGATTGTAAAAACCAGGGTTTCAGGGACTTTGTTTGTACTCGTTTTACACATATCACTACAACAGATGAAGAAATTCTGCCACATCAAATGGCCAACGCAGATGTTCAATTCAATCAGTTGGTAAATTTGACAATCATTCCTCACCCTAGCATTGAAAACCCTAGAGCAATTGAGATGGACTTTGCGATGCAAGACGGCAAAAAAGTAATGCCGACAAGAGCAGCATTAGCGGCGTATATTTTACGACAGTGGCAGGTTGATTGCTCGCAAGGCCACCGTATTAGAGGGCAAGGTTGTCAGCTCGCATTGGAAAATATTGATGTATTACAAAGGATTGAAAACCCTAGTTTAGCGCCAGGCTACGCCATGCCATCGTTTTAATAAAAGTAGCGCCTTCAAAAACTTAACGAGTTTATTTTAATAACAGCGTACTTTTTTGGAACTTTACTTAGACATCGAAGGTCTTTATAACTTAATGATTGGGTTTTATTGTTGAAAAAGGAAGTAATTATGTCTGAGCTCCATCGATTAGATACAAGGCAACACCAACTCCATAACCAAGCGCTGATAAAGTTAAGTGTTCTGCTTTATCAAATTGACGGTTTGGTGTCGCTAACGGAGCAGGATTACTTCGATGAATTAGTTCAAGGCATGCCATGGCATAGTGGTATTTGTCAGGACGCCTTTGTTAGTGAGGCAATTCATTCAGCCCGAGAAGCCATTGATAGTAGTTCGGCAGCAGACTATATTCGCTCTCTCTCAGAAGAGCTCAATATAGATGCAGCGCGCTCTTTAGAAGTCGCGATGGCCATCACCAAAGTTGACGGCGAACGCAGCGAAAAAGAAGTAGAGTTACTTGCTTTACTTGCCAATCGCGTACTTGCAAAGGGTCTTGTTGCTTAAGCGCTAGCTTGAGCTCTTACATTAAACACACCTTTATATTTTTTGCACAATATTGCCGATGCAATACTTCCAATCACGCCTGGAGCAATCCAAAACAGTAACTGCCAATCACCTAAGTCACTTAGAAGAGTTCTTCCTCCGAACGCTACGAAGGCCGTATATGCGCCAATGCCAGAACCGATTGTTGCAGCGATGTGTTCAACAATCCATTGGCGCGACTTAACTTGCTTCTTAAGGCAATACTTCAACATACTCACACCCACGAACAAGCCCAAAACACTAAATACCATATGCAGCGTGATATTATTAACAAAGCCAATATAAAACAAAATAGGTGCACCTATGATCAAGAGCACTATGGGTGTTAAGTAACTGAACGTGCGCAATTCTGCGCGTTTGTCTTTCACTTTCAACACAGCCACTGCATGTCTTGTGCCGGTAAAACTGAGTATGCTTAAGTAGAACAGAAAGCTCCAAAAAACACGCAAGCGATAAGCTAAATTATCTAAGTCAGTGTTCTCTGATATCATTCCAGCTCTAATGACCAGTGGGGCAGCTAAGACCATAAGAGCCATCAAAGCACCGGAACCTGCTACGGTGTACATCGTATTTTTGTAGTATCTGCCAAACTTAACGTGGTTCAACTTACCCTTCTCAGTAAACAATGGTACCCAAAATAAAATTAATGCCGCAGTACCAAATAAAATGTGTAGGATAAACAATGTAGAATGAAAGAAAGTCATTAGAAAACTCCAGTATGTGCAGGCTGTATGCACCAGCTATTTGTTCAATGGCCTTATCATATAATTTGGACTTGAATAAAAAGAGTGCCACAAGTCACAACATAAAAAGTGACTTTTGACCTATCGCCTTAGAACGCGCTTGCCTGATAAGGTGGACTCACTTAAATAGCTCATTTTCGTTCTGCAAAAATTCAGTTTCTATTTCGATGACCGATCAACGCAGAATGCAAACCTTAAAGATATGGAAGTAACAAAAATGGAAAACAAAGAAAGTCGTCATATTGAGAGGTCGTCCAATAAATGGTCGAAGATAAGTATAGAAAGTGCATCGGCAATTTTGACTTGGTTTTTAGTGAGCGGCAGTGCGCTTTACTTTATGCTCAAGTCAACGCAGATATCCAACACTCAATCGGCTATTGCAGCATGTCTGTTTATTAGTTACTTAGTATTTTGGTTATTGTTATCCAGACAAGCGGAATATAAGAACGAAAGTACGGTCCGCTCGCTGTTGCTGCTAGCCACATTCGTTAATGTCATCGCAATATACTTCACTGTGCCCTTTGTTTATACGGCCATATTTATGATCATATGGAGCGCCGCGCTCCCCTACTTCATCAAAGCGAAAACGGCCTTCTTAATCTCGCCATTGTGGTCATGCGCACTTTATTTTGTATATGCTTACTATTGGGGTTTCAGCGGCATGGCTGTTTCCGCTATGCTCTTCTGGACTTTTAACCTTTTTGCGCTAGTTATGGTGAATACAGCTATAAAAGAGAAGGAAAGCCGCGAAAAAGTGGAAATGATAAATTTAGAGCTTCTTTCTACTCAACAGCTTTTGGAGCAAGCAGCCGAGCAAGCGGAGCGAGTCAGAATTGCCAGGAACATTCACGACCTACTTGGTCACCACCTTACCGCCTTAACTATTAACTTACAGGTTGCAGGCCGTCAAATAGAACAATTAGAAGTACCGTCTTCATCTGAGTCTAGTAAAGAAGCAATTAAAGGCTCGATAGAGCAATGCCATAGTTTATCAAAGTTATTACTTAGCGATGTGAGAGAGGCGGTTTCAGATATCAGAACAAAATCTAGCTTAAACCTAGAGAAAACAATATTGGCTATCACAAGCCGCTTACCTAACATCAAAGTAAGTCTCGATTATCCCGACAATATTGTGATCAATGATGTCAATACAGCCGATGTCCTAACACGATGTATTCAAGAAAGTATCACTAACGCGATAAAACATAGTCAGTCGAAAAGCATACACATTGCATTTGCGCAAACTTCTGAGCAAGTTACACTGTCGATAAAAGCTGATTTATCGAGACCCGTAAAATCCATGAAAACAACAAGTAATCCATCTTTCCAATTAGGTAATGGTCTTTTAGGCATGCAGGAACGTTTGAAACAAATGAACGGAACCGTCACATTCGACCTAAGCAATGAGGCTTTCACTACCGATATTAGCATTCCGGTACTTGATCATGATTAACATCCTATTAGTAGATGATCAAACACTCGTGCGACAAGGTATAAATAGCTTACTTGGTCTTTCAGATAGTGTAGAAGTGGTGGCGCAAGCTAATGACGGTTTGCATGCTATAGAAATACTAATTAAAAAAGAAATCAAAATCGATATTATTTTGATGGATATTAGGATGCCAAACCTTGATGGCATTCAAACACTCATAAAACTCAATGAATTAGGAATTGAAATCCCAGTCATTATGCTAACAACCTTTGACGATCATCAATCAGTTATCAACGCAATTAAAGCTGGGGCAAAAGGCTATTTGCTGAAAGATGTCTCCTTGGAAACCCTCGTTGAGGCTGTTGAAACAGTCCATGCAGGTAAAACCTTAATCCAACCCGCAATTACAGAGCGCCTTATTCAAGGACTACAGGGAATAAAAGGTGAATTTGAAGCAAGCGAAATGCCTGAGCCTTTATCGAATCGTGAAATTGAAATATTACGCTTAATGGCAGCTGGTTGTAGCAATAGAGAGATGGCTCAAAGCCTGTTCAAATCAGAAGGCACGATCAAGAATCAAGTTTCTAGTATACTAGCCAAGTTGGGTGTACGCGATCGCACACGTGCGGTTTTGAAGTCAATCGAGTTAGGCCTTATTTGAGTATTATTAGTTGAACGACACAGTTAAAACCATCTTCTTTTTTGCAGTTTTATTAGCGGCACTTACTTGGCTATTTTCAACGATGTTAGGCCCAGACACAGGTGGCGTCAGGCGGCTCGATAGTGGTGTCATCCAATACTTCGGTCCAATCGACTCAGCACGAGTCGATAAATTCAAAGGATTATATCGTCCTGGAGACCGACTATTGATAAACAGTAATGGCGGTAGTATTTATGCTGGTATCGATATGGGCACCTTTATTCATCAGAAAAAGATGACCGTTGAAGTTGCCGACTTTTGTATTTCAAGTTGTGCTAACTATGTCTTTTTAGCCGGTGAAACCAAGGTACTGAACCGTAACTCACTTGTGATATTTCATGGTGGCCCAAAACAAACAAACTTTTTATCGCTATTAGAGCAAGCCGACCAATCTGATGCAGAGCCTGGCACTACATTTGGACGCGCAGACTATGAAGGCGTAGTCACCATTGAATCAGCGGCAGCCCAACGCATGGCCAGAGCGCAAAATTATGGTAGCCGCTGTGAGGTGGGCGAATACATTGATCAAAGTGGTATCTGCAGAACCATTTCTCCAAAGGAAAGTCTGGCTTATATTGTTGAAATGGAGGAGCGCTTTTACAACACTGTGAATCCAAGTATGAGCAAAGAGATTCCCTACATCGGTCAACGGGGTGAATACGAACCCGTTTATCTTGCATACGAATATTATGGCTTCTTCTACAGTATTGAGAGTTTAAAAAAATTAAATGTCACCAATGTTTATACAAAAGATGGGGATTGGTCGCCCAAGTCTAATTCTATGTATGAGAAAGTTTATGAAGTAGAGATAAATTGAGTGTCATCTTCAAAGTGATCATTTACGTCTAACTCAACATATAAGTACGTATTATCAATTCAATAGACTAGGCAAATAAATGCATCGCGTGGCGTACATTTTAATCATAGTGAGCATAACATTTGTTCCATTCTACTCAGTGGCACTTCAGAATACGACAATGACTAAATTTATCGATTTTACTAATCCAAAAGAAGCCCAAAACTGGGTCATTGTTAACGATACTGTGATGGGCGGGCGCTCTCAAGCGACGGTTGAAGCTCAAGCTGATATGTTGATATTTAGCGGTGACCTATCTTTACAGAACAACGGTGGTTTTGCTTCAACTCGCAGAGTGTACAATGGTGTAACTTGGGACAGTCATAAGCCCTTTGAAATAAAGTTATTAGGTGATGGTAGAAACTATCAGTTTAGATTTCGTACTAATCGAAATGTAGATGGCGTTGCTTATGTTGCCAATTTCAAAACGGAAAAAAATCAAACTCAAACAATGCGATTTAAACTGAGTGAGTTTACACCGCAATTTAGAGGACGGTTGGTTCGAAGCGCTGAGAAACTAGACTTTGCCAACATTGCTCAAATGGGTTTTATGTTAGCTGACAAGCGTGAGGGTGGTTTTATGCTTAAAGTTCTTAGTATATCCCAAGTAGTTGATTCTCAATAAGTTTACAGATTCCGGCTATTTCGTTCCCTTGAAAATTGCTTTGGTGTAACATTAACAGACATTTGAGATTCTTATCAATCTATTAACTTAGAAAAAGTTGAGTTGGCCGGTAAGCCGGGTTCTGTCTTGGACAATCATTCCTCTAGGCCAATAATCGCTTATTGGCTCAAGCAACCTACCCGTTCCCAACGCGGGCCGCGCCGTAAGGGAACCTATTTGGTCTTGCTCCGGGTGGAGTTTACCTTGCCGTCAACTGTTGCCAGCGACGCGGTGCGCTCTTACCGCACCCTTTCACCCTTACCAAGTGTAAACACCTGGCGGTCTCCTCTCTGCTGCACTTGTCGTCGGCTTGCGCCGCCCAGACGTTATCTGGCACCCTGCCCTATGGAGCCCGGACTTTCCTCCCCTTTAAAACATACAAGTATGAATAAAGCGGCGATTGCCTGGCCAACTCAGGGCGGGATTATAAACTAAACGTTAGCGTTGTGATATACGTTTTGCACGTCATCACAATCATTTAGCATGTCCATGAACTTTTCATAGGTTGGCATATCTTCTTCGCTGATATCTTTGGTGTCTTGTGGCACCCAAGTGATTTCTTCAACATCAATTTCTAAATCAGGGAATGCCTCATTCAAAGCTGTTTTACACTTAAAAAACTCAGTGTGAGGAACGAATACAGTTACAACGCCATCATCAACTTCAACATCAGATACGTCAACATCTGCTTCCATGAGTGGCTCTAGCACAACTTCATCGTCATCGCCTTTGAATGAGAAGATCGCTAAGTGATCAAACATAAATGCGACCGAGCCTTGAGGACCAATCTTACAATCTGTTTTTGTGAAACAGTTACGCACATCAGTAATTGTTCTATTGGCATTGTCTGAAAGGCAATCGACAATAACCATGCAACCACCTGGTCCAAACCCTTCATAGCGCATGGGTACGAAATCTTCACCTGCACCACCTGCTGCCTTATCAATTGCTTTTTCAATTACGTGACTTGGCACCTGGTCCTTCTTCGCTTTTTCAATTAAGCGACGCAACTGAAGGTTGGCTTCAGGATCTAAACCACCGTTTTTGGCAACAACGTAAATTTCTTTACCGTAGCGCGAATAAACTTTCGTTTTTGCGCCAGCCGTTTTTGCCATAGACATTTTTCTTACTTCAAACTTTCTACCCATTTTTTCTTCTCTTTTTTATGGATTTTTTAAATACGCCAAAGTTTTGAACTCTAGCGTTTTGAATCTGTGCGCAAGATTGTACTGTTTTTCGCTCGCGCTGTCAGCGCTCAATCTTGTAATGATTTATCACTATTTGCATACGACTGTTATGCGATGTGCTGCATACTCAAGTATTCACGTGATTGCATTTCCTGCAATCGGCTCAGACAACGTTGAAATTCAAAATTTAGTCGCCCTTCAGTGTATAGATTCTCCAACGCCACTTCTGCCGACATAATCAACTTCACCTTTCGCTCATAAAACTCATCCACCATAGCGATAAAACGTCGAGCGACATCATCTATGCTAGCACCCATTTGCTCTACGTTTGCGACCAGAACGGAATGGTAAATCCGGCTTATCTCAATGTAGTCTGATTGGCTTCGAGGGCCGTCGCAGATAGCACGAAACGTAAACATTACAACACCATCAGCCTCTCTTATCGCTGGAATTTCTCGCCCACTTACTTTGATATTGACATCATCTCGTCCTTCCTCAGGTGCCAGTTGTGTAAAGTAAGTCAATAAATTGGTAGTTGCCTCATCATCTAATGGATGATGATACAATTCTGCTTGCTCTAAGGTCCTTAATCGATAATCCACACCACTATCTACATTAACGACACGCGTATTCTGATTGATCAAATCGATAGCTGGTAAGAAGCGACTTCGCTGTAAGCCATTATGATAAAGCTTATCAGGAATGATATTAGAAGTTGCCACTAAAACAATGCCGTGACTGAACAACTCCTCCATTAGGGTCCCTAAAATCATGGCATCCGTAATATCTGAAACAAAAAACTCATCAAAGCAAATGACTTTAGCTTCCTCAGATAATTTCTTTGCAATAATTTTTAAAGGGTCTTCTTTGCCGCCCAGAAGCTTTAGCTCTTCATGAACGCGGTGCATAAATCGATGAAAATGCACGCGTATTTTATTTTCGAAAGGTAAGCACTCATAAAACGTATCAACTAAATAGGTTTTTCCCCTGCCAACGCCGCCCCAAAAATAGATACCCTGAATACTCGGTTTTGCCATTCCTTTACCGAATGCTTGTTTTATTTTAACTCGCCAAGAGGGCTTTCTTTCTGGGTGCGTTAACTCGTCATATAAACGTTGCAATTCCATAACTGCATTTTCTTGTGCCGCATCATATTGAAAATCGATCAGCGACAAATCGTCTTGATATTTTTCCCAAGGGGTCATTAATATTCCAAAAAAATTGTGTCAAATGGGTTGAAAATATAACCAATAGACTACACTAATTGCTTTGTAAGGAAGTAGCTCTTCTTTGTTAAATAAGTTAAGTGCTTTCTTCGCGATTATTCGGCAAGTATACAGCCCTGCGCTCGAGTTGAAAATCGCGACTACAGTCTTAACTCAATTTATTAGTAATAAGCGCTTGCAAGGAATCGATGAATAGCTGATCATTTGTCCTAAGCACTACTCAGTTTGGAGACATAATGGAAACTAGCACATTAATTATTGGCATCGTTATAGGCTTAATAATAGGCGGTATAATTGGTTTTGTTGTATTGAAAACAATGCAATCAAAATCAGACGACAAAGCGAGTCACTCTGAGGGTGAGCTCAAAGCTTTATTAGCTATTCAAGCAAGGCAGCACTTGGATGTTTCAAGAAAAGCATTGGCGGATATTCAGAGTAGAACGGCTGACTTGGTCTCACAATTGAATGATTATGAAGAGTCACTTACTCAGGTTGCGTCAAGCAGCAATGAAACGAAAGATAGCTTTTATGGTGAACATGCTAGCGTGTTTTTACGTAACAGTTTAAAAGCAAGCAAGCATGATATCGCTTTAGCTCAACCTGATGCGCAACCACGTGACTTTGCAAATACGGGTTCTGGCGTATTTGTTGGCGTTGATGTTAAAGCACCAAAAGCGAATAAATCAAAGGACTAGTGAACTAAATTTGTTTTTCACTAGTCTTTGTTAGGTATTCAATTTTAAAGTTTTATTTGGAGTATCAAGATTAATGAAAGCATTTCTTCATAAAGTAGCGGTCTGCTTAGCTGCAGGCTCTATTGTTTTTACTACATTACCAAGTGCAAATGCCGCACTTCCCTTCTTTTCAACCGAAAAAGAAGCCGTTCCCTCTTTAGCACCAATGATAGAAAAAACCTCACCAGCTGTCGTTAGTATTGCAGTGGAAGGGACACAGGTTACTCGTCAACAAATTCCTGAGGCGTTCAAACGATTTTTCGGCACGCCTGATCAACAAGTAAATGAACGTCCATTCCGAGGCATGGGCTCTGGTGTTATTATCGACGCAAAGAAAGGGTATGTTGTTACCAATAACCATGTCGTAGAAAATGCTGATGAAATTACTGTTAAGTTAATTGACGGAAGAGAGTTTGCCGCTAAAAAACTGGGAGCAGATGAGCAAAGTGATGTAGCGCTATTGCAAATTGATGCGAAAGAGCTGACTGAAATCCCTTTAGCGGATTCTGACAAGCTGCGCGTTGGTGACTTTGCTGTTGCTATTGGGAACCCGTTCGGCCTAGGTCAGACTGTCACTTCTGGCATTGTCAGTGCCTTAGGTCGCTCAGGCATAAACAGAAGCGGACTTGAAGACTTTATACAAACTGATGCAGCAATTAACCGTGGTAATTCTGGTGGCGCCTTAGTGAATTTAAACGGCGAACTCATTGGTATTAACACAGCTATATTTGGCCCTAATGGTGGCAATGTCGGTATCGGCTTCGCTATCCCAAGCAACATGATGAAGGGTTTGATTGACCAGATAGTCGAGTTTGGCGAGGTGCGTAGAGGTTTACTTGGTATTCAGGGTGGTAACGTTGATGCTAAATTAGCCGAAGCGATGCGTTCTCCAAGTAACAAAGGTGCGTTTATTAATGAAGTCGTTCCTGATTCAGCTGCCGATAAAGCAGGTCTAAAATCTGGCGACATTATTACTAGTATTAATGGGAACGACCTACACAGTTTTGATGAGCTTCGTGCCAAAGTAGCGACTATGGGTGCTGGTGCCGAGGTTAAACTAACAATAGTGCGAGAAGGTAAACGTCAAGATGTAGACGTGGTGTTAGGTGATGCAGGAATGCCTGTTGCTGAAGCGAAAGACCTACACCCGGCGTTTGAAGGTAGCGAATTGAACAATGGCCAAGACCTTGCCGGTAACGAAGGAGTGGTAGTGACAGCTGTTCAAGCACGCTCGCCAGCAGCTAGAATAGGCCTTAAATCAGATGATGTGATTGTTGGTTTAAATAGACAGCGAGTTAGCAATATCGCTGACCTACGCCGCCTAGTTGAAGAGAGCAAAGACAACGTGATGGCTTTAAATATTAAGCGCGGCAGCTCGACAATCTATGTTGTTATCCGACAGTAGAACGAGAGAATAAATAATGTATCCATGGTGTGGTGAAAACCATGCCATGGATTGTTTATTCAGGATGCTGTAACACTTTGGATTAATTTGTTATTCTTATCAAATAATTACTCGCATCGAACTTACTCAACATGGCTGCACTGCAAAGATTCTTAATCGCTCTACTAAAACCAATTATTCTTGGTTTGACCGTTGCAGCCATTTTACTTATTTTCATCCCCGAATTTCGTCAAGGTAGCGGTCTAAACGTTGACTGGCTACAAAAGCGAGACAAACCACCAGAAAGACTCAGCTATTATGATGCTCTTAGTAGAAGTGCTCCTGCAGTTGTATATATCTATGGTGTAAGTATCGATAACCCCAACCCAAACAGCATATTTAGAGGCCGAACGACTGAACGCACTAATTTAGGCTCTGGTGTTATCATGAATGAAAACGGTTACCTATTGACTTGTTACCACGTAATTAAAGATGCAGACACCATATATATTCGCCTTCAAGACAGTCGCACCTTAGAAGCCCAAATAGTAGGGTTTGATACAGAAACCGATTTAGCTGTTTTGAAAGTTGACGCAGATGATCTTCATGTAATTCCACAAGTGCCCAAAACTGGCCTGCGTGTTGGTGATGTAGTAATGGCTATTGGTAACCCTCTCGATTTAGGTCAAACCATCACTCAAGGCATTGTTAGTCGAATTAGCCGTAATAACTTAGCCAATTATTTCGACTTCATCCAAACAGACGCTGTTTTGCACCCGGGTAATTCAGGTGGTGCTTTAGTAGACAGTAACGGTTATTTAGTAGGGATCACCAACGCTAATTTTACGACTCGAGGCCCCACAGGAAGAGCGTCAACAACAGTCGATGGTATTAACTTTGCGGTTCCTTATGATCTGGCTATAAAAGTGATGGAAGAAATTATCGTATCGGGAACAGTTGTACGCGGGCAATTAGGCTTTGAAGGGAATCCATACCTTGAGCGTAAAGGGCTATTAGTAAGTTCTGTGACTCGTGGCGGCCCTGCTGATATTGGTGGTTTGAGGACGGGCGATATATTAGTTGCAATCAATGGCGTTGAAATTGAACAAAATGACAATGGCCAAGCTTTGAATATGGTAAGTCAGACAACACCTGGTACTAAACTTACTTTAAGTGTTGAACGTAACACGCAGCTCATAACACTAACGGTGGTTGTTGGTTCATCAGCATCGTCTTAACTAGTTGAGACTATGCTAACTAGCTAAGGCGATGAGTTCTTTAAGCGAAAGTCTTATTCCTTAACACGCTTAATATTCGCGCCTAGACCACCCAATTTATGTTCAATGGCTTCGTAGCCTCGGTCTAAGTGATAGATCCTATTAACGATGGTTTCGCCTTCAGCCACTAATCCAGCAATCACTAAACTTGCAGAGGCTCTAAGATCAGTTGCCATCACCTGAGCTCCCTTTAATTTAGAGTTCCCTTTCGACAGCGCACTATTACCTTCTAGTTCAATTTCCGCACCCATTCGTTTTAACTCAGGCACGTGCATGAAACGGTTTTCAAAAATTGTTTCAGTGATGACACCAGCGCCCTCAGCAACCGCATTTAAGGTCATGAATTGCGCTTGCATATCAGTTGGGAATCCAGGGTGAGGAACCGTTCTCAAATTCACTGCTTTCGGCGCTCTGCCTTGCATATCGAGCTCAATCCAATCCTTACCCGTTGTAATTGTCGCTCCCGCTTGCTCAAGCTTACTTAACACAGCATCTAAACTAGAAGGATCTGCTTTCTCACAACGCACGCTGCCGCCAGAGACAGCGGCTGCAACTAAAAATGTACCGGTTTCAATACGATCAGGAAGCACACTATAGTTGCACCCTTTAAGGCTTGTAACGCCTGTTATTTTAATATGATCGCTGCCAGCACCGCTTACTTTTGCACCCATGCTATTTAAGCAATTTGCTAGGTCAACGATTTCAGGCTCTCGTGCGGCATTTTCAAGAATAGTCTCACCGTCAGCTAAGGCCGCCGCCATCATCAAGTTTTCAGTTGCCCCTACGCTTACTACGTCCATAAAGATGCGAGCACCTTTTAAACGTCCATCAACTTCAGCTCGAATATACCCCTCATCCACTTCTATTTTTGCGCCCATTTTCTCAAGGCCCGACAAATGCAGATTAACTGGACGAGCACCAATGGCACAACCTCCTGGTAAAGAAACATTCGCTTTACCATGTTTTGCTAACAATGGGCCGAGTACTAGAATAGAAGCTCGCATTGTACTGACTAAATCGTAAGATGCAGTGACACTGCTTAGATTGCTGGCATCAATTTCAACATGGTTTTTATCAATCTGATTAATTGTTGCACCAAAGTCTTTAAGCAACAGCAATGTTGTGCTGATATCTCTAAGTGCAGGAACGTTTTCAAATGAACAAGTTGAATCAGCTAACAAACTTGAAATAAGGAGTGGGAGGGCGGCATTTTTGGCCCCAGAAATTGTAACTGAGCCAGCTAATGGCTGGCTTTTTGTGATGACCAACTTGTCCACGGATACTCTCTTTTAAATATAATTATTATTATGCTTCGTGCGAATTACGAATGAAACAGCTTCTCACGTTGCCATTGATCAACAGAGAATGTTTTGATAGTGATAGCATGCATAGTGCCATCTGCTATTTTATCTGACAAGGGTCCGTAAATTAGTTGCTGTTTTTTTACGCGAGACATTTCTTCGAAGCAATTATCGACAGCAATTATTTGAAAATGTGAACCTTCACTCTTTACTTTCACATCGCTCAAGTTGAGTTCCGTTTTCAATAAACTCGCTATTTCTTCATTTGTCATTCTTTTCTCTATTCCAGAAAGCTGTCAGCGTTACTTAGCTTAGCTAACTCTATTAATTTTTTAGGTGAATTGTGAATACTAACACTAACATTGTGTTGATTTAAATCACGTTTGAGATTAATTAGCCAAGCTAAGCCTGCACTGTCTGCTCTTTCAACATTATCAAGGCACACTATCAAACTACCAGCAGCCTGAACTTCCTCTTTCTCACTACTATCAATTGAAGTCCAATAATCTTTTTTCAATGATAAAAGATCGAGGTCGCCGTTCACCTTTAACGTGAGTGCGTTGTCTTGTTTGTTGAGCTCAGCTTGCATTTATCTTGAAACCTTAGTTATCCAATTTTTCATTAAGCTTGATTGGCTCAGAGATACTTTTTCTCATAAGCTCAATCACTTTATCGATGCCATCTTGACGTAAAATGGATTCAAATTCAGTACGCTTGTTCGTCAATAGACTAATGCCTTCAGCAACCATATCGTAAACTTGCCATTGATCTGACTGGCGGTCTTTGCGCACTTTAAACGCAACTTTGATGTCAGGACGATCTCCATCCTTAATGACAGCACGAACAGTGACATCAGAACGACCATCAAACTCCATAGCAGGGGCAAATTCAACAAGCTGGTCATCGTAATAACCTAAAGCAACAGCATAACTTGTGATTAGATACTCTCTAAACACAGAAACAAACTCCAACAACTTTTCTCTTGGAACTTTGTTCGCATACTTTCCTAATACCTTAAATGCTGAAAAGCGGTAGTCTATATAAGGCAAAAGCTCTTCTTCCATAACAACACGTAACAGTTCTGGGTTTTCCCTAATTAAGTCTTTCTCTTTTTTCATTCTTTCAAATGTTAAGGACGCAACCTTGTTGATCATTACATAAGGATCATCCTGTTCCTCAGCCGCAAAAGTTGCTGCAGGTACCATCAAAACTACTGCTGTCATTATTGATAAAAACCAACTACGCACGTTCTCAAAATGCTTCTTCAAATTATTCCCCTTCACTAATACTGTCATGGCTATTATTCCGAGCCTTTACCAAATAAGAACTGACCAATAAGGTCTTCTAAAACTAACGCTGATTTAGTATCAACGATATACTTAGTTTCACCCTCTTTATCACCTAAATAAATAGGATCTTCACCTGGGAATACAAAGCCTGGCGTTAAGCCAATATATTGTTCCCCCAACAAGCCCGCAGTTAGTATTGACACTGAACTGGTTTCAGGGAAAGTTTTTGCATAATTCTCCGATATTTCCATTTCGACAACAGGAATTAACTCTTGTTCATCTAAATAAATACGAGATACTCTTCCAATGACGACACCACCTACTTTTACGGATGATCTTGCTTTTAATCCACCGATATTGTCGAATTTAGCACTCACCTTATAAACATCGCCACTGCCACTCATGCCTTGATTGGCAACTTGCAAAGCCAGTAGTAGGGTTGCTGCAATTGCCAACGCAACAAATATACCGACCATTAATTCTGTTTTTTTGCTTGTCATCTTTTTTCCTAATTAATTCCAAACATCAATGCTGTTAGCACGAAATCCACACCTAAAATTGCCAACGATGAAAACACAACGGTTTCAGTTGTTGCCTTACTAATACCTTCTGATGTTGGTAATGCATCGTATCCTTTGTAAAGTGCTATCCAAACCACAATTAACGCGAATACAATACTTTTAATAACACCATTGATGACATCTTTATCCCACTCAACAGTTGCCTGCATAATTGACCAGTAGCTGCCAGAATCGACACCCAACCAGTCAACGCCTACTAAATGCCCGCCTAGTATGCCAACAGCGCTAAATATAACGGCCAGCATCGGCATTGAAATGACACCAGCCCAAAAGCGCGGTGATATCACACGTCTTAGCGGGTCAACTGCCATCATTTCCAAACTACTTAGTTGCTCGGTCGCCTTCATCAAGCCAATTTCGGCTGTTAGAGCGGACCCTGCTCTTCCTGCAAACAGCAACGCAGTAACGACTGGACCAAGCTCACGTAATAAAGACAAGGCAACCATTGGTCCTAAGCTTCCTTCCGCTCCATAGTTCACAAGTATCGTATAACCCTGAAGGGCCATTACCATTCCAATGAACAAACCGGAAACGACAATGATCAGCAGACTCTGCACACCCACGATATAAATTTGATGGATGATCAATGGGATATTCTTAAGTCTTGGGACAGCAAACAGGCTCCCCCACAACATCAATGAAGCGTTGCCTACTGCGCTGAGCTTAGCAAGCGTTCCAGCCCCTAAATTAATAAGCCAATTCACTATTTAGACCCCGCAGTACTTTTTTGCATAAAAGTTTCTTGCATAGTAGGCGCCGGAAAGTGAAATGGAACAGGTCCATCGGCATTACCTTTCAAAAACTGTTGCACGCGCTCTGACGTGGAGTTTCTAATTTCATCTGGCGTGCCTTCACCGATAATCTTTTTGTCCGCAAGTATATAGGCATAATCCGCAATGGTGAGTACTTCTGTTACATCATGCGTTACAACGATACTGGTAAGTCCTAAAGCTGCGTTTAGCTCTTTAATCAGTTTAACTAACACTCCCATAGAAATAGGATCTTGCCCGGCAAAAGGCTCGTCGTACATGATTAAATCAGGATCTAGCGCAATTGCTCTAGCAAGAGCCGCTCGTCTTGCCATACCACCAGATAGTTCGCTTGGCATTAAGTTTGCCGCACCACGCAGGCCGACAGCTTCTAGTTTCAACAAAACGATTGTTTCAATGATCTCTTCTGACAAACTAGTATGTTCTCTGATAGGAAATGCCACATTGTCGAACACTGAAATATTGGTAAACAATGCACCACTTTGAAACAACATACTCATTTTACGACGAACATCGTAAAGCCGCTTTCGAGTCATCTGATGAATATTCTCACCTTGAAATAGTACTTCGCCAGCATCTGGGTATAGCTGCCCGCCGATCAGCTTCAACAGAGTCGTTTTGCCAATGCCACTTGGTCCCATGACTGCAGTGATACCGCCTTTTTTCACCTGCATCGAAATACTGTCATAAATGACACGTCCACCTCGAGCGAAGTGCATTTTGTTGATATCAACTAAAATGTCTGACATTTGGTTTTTTACATTCCTATAAAATGGGTATTCGCGTTAACAACGCTTCCCTGAAAAATTTTCTGAAAGTGCCCCGAGTAATAAAGACGGTTCAGCGCCAATAAAAGTTCACTACATTACCAACTTTTAATGACTGTAAGCTGAACAAGACCCGAATAAATGAGATTTAATTTTGTTTTTTCTGTACTTTCTATACAGACTCAAACAAAACAAGCGCACTTTCTTGCGTATTATAACGTATATTAGCAGGTATGTTGTTATTCATTGAGCTTTTTCAAGCACTAAAAAGGCATAAATCTGTAACAAAAATTATAAATTAAGAATTGACTAGTGGCTGAATTCAATAAAAAAGTGGTTTTGACTAACATTTCATACTTTTTTAGTGTCAAAGCGCTTAGCTTTTTGCGACAATAACGAAACGATTCAGAAGAGATTTAATACTACGTGATTACACAAATCATTATATTTTTAATAGGTTTAGGCGTACTGAGTTGGAGTGCGGACAAATTTGTTTATGGTGCTTCTGCACTAGCCAAAAATTTTGGTGTCTCCCCTATGATGATAGGATTAACCATTGTTGCCATGGGCTCAAGTGCGCCAGAAATTGTTGTTTCAGCAACAGCATCATTTAATGGAAATCCGGATACGGCAGTTGGAAATGCCATTGGATCAAACATTACAAATATTGCATTGGTGCTAGGTCTTACCGCGCTTTTCAAACCTTTATTAGTCTCCTCAACAACGCTAAAACGCGAATTGCCTGTATTACTTATCGTCACGCTTATTGCCGTGTACTTCCTTTCTGATAATGTACTCAGTCAAATTGAAGGTGTCACGTTGATCACACTTTTTGTTCTGGTACTTGCTGTTATGGCATGGTTATCTTTTAGAGTAGATAAGAACGATCCTCTCATTGCCGAAACAGCAGACGAAATACCCAATAACGTACCAACTAAGAATGCAATTTTGTGGGTGATTGTCGGCCTTGTTATGCTGCCCCTAAGTGCCCATTTCTTAGTTGAAAGCGCCGTTTACATAGCAAGATTCTTTGGTGTCAGTGACCTTGTCATTGGATTGACCATTATTGCACTTGGCACAAGCCTACCTGAATTAGCAGCTAGCATTGCCGGAGTTCGCAAAGGTGAAGATGATCTCGCTTTAGGGAATATCATTGGCTCAAACATATTTAACATCTTGGCAGTTTTAGCTATGCCTGGACTCATTATTCCTGGCTTACTCGATGCTAATGCTTCAACTCGTGATTCATATGTAATGCTTGGACTTACTATCCTACTGTTTATCTTTTGCTTCAACTTGCGTGGAACGAGACAAATAAATAGATATGAAGGCGGTATTTTGGTGCTTGCGTTTTTAACGTATCAATACTGGTTATTTAAATAGTAATTGAACAATAAGTTCAGGGGCTATTCAGATAAGATAGTCTACTCTTGATATTACAAGAAACTCAATTAACAAAGGTGACGACTTTTAACATGGTAAAACGCATTAGCTTTTTAGGCACGGCAAAAAACGTCTTTCAAAATGAGATTGAAGCGCTACAAAAGCTTCAAGAAAGCTTGGATGATAGTTTCAATCGTGCTTGTGAATTAATGATGAATTGCACCGGTAAAGTTGTCGTTTGTGGTATGGGTAAATCTGGCCATATCGGAAATAAAATAGCAGCAACTCTTGCAAGTACAGGTACTCCTGCGTTTTTCATGCATCCTGGGGAGGCCAATCATGGTGACTTAGGCATGCTAACAAAAGGTGATGTGCTGATTGGAATTTCGAATTCTGGTGAAACACATGAGCTCACCGGGCTATTGCCGGTTGTGAAAAGACTTGGTGTACCGGTTATTTCCATAAGTAACAACGCTCAAAGTACTCTAGCGAAATTTTCCGATGTCGCGTTAAACATAAGCGTTGAAAAAGAAGCTTGCTCACTCGGTCTTGCCCCAACCACCAGCACAACAGCGACACTCGTGCTTGGAGATGCTCTTGCTGTTGCCCTGCTTGAAGCAAAGGGCTTTACAGCAGATGATTTCGCACTTTCTCATCCTGGCGGTTCATTGGGCAGAAAGTTATTACTGACCGTTGATGAAATAATGGCGGTGGATCATGAACTCCCATTAGTGCCAAGTTCAGCAACTGTCATGCAAGCATTATTAGAGATATCTGAAAAAGGGCTAGGTATGACTGGCGTTGTCGATAAGGTCGGTAATTTACTTGGCGTTTTTACCGATGGCGACTTGCGTAGAGCGCTAGATAAAAGAATAGACATCCATAAGGCATCAGTCGAAGATGTGATGACACCTAAAAGTGTTACTATGATCCAAGGAAAGTTAGCCGTAGACGCCTTGAATCTGATGCAAAAATACAAAATAAGTGCAATGTTCATCGTTGATGAAGAACAAAAACCCGTCGGTGCAATTAAAATGCATACTTTACTAAAAGCAGGAGTCGTCTAATGTCTAAAATAGAGACTCTGTATGAGCCAATTGACGCAGAACTATTTGAGCGTTTTAAGTACATAACAGTGTTAGTATGCGATGTTGACGGCGTATTCTCTGACGGCACGATATTACTCGGTAATCAAGGCGAAGAACTTAAAGCTTTTAATACTAAAGATGGTTATGGCATTAAGGCATTATCGAAAATAGGCGTGAAAGTAGCTGTCATTACTGGACGTCAATCGCAGATTGTCGAAGATCGTATGCAGGCTCTAAACGTCGAACATATTATGCAGAATAGAGAGGACAAACTTGTCGCGATTAACGAGTTAATTGCCCAACATGGATATTCCAAAGAAACAATAGCCAGTGTCGGTGATGACATGCCGGATATCGGGATGTTTAGTGCTAGCAGTGTCGGCATCGCTGTTGCGGATGCTCACCCGTTTGTGAAACAACAAGCCACATTTGTTACTTCTCTTCCTGGTGGTCGAGGCGCTGTGAGAGAAATATGCGATATAATTTTGCAAGCTAAAGGTAAATTGACAGATATACATGGTGCCAGTGTATGAATCGTCTCGCGATTAGTATCATTCTCATTTTCAGCGCAGCTTTCGCGCTTTATTTACCCACGTGGCTGGAAGATGAAAAGCAAGTTATCACTAGTGATAAAGATGCTGCATTGCTGCCTAATTACGAAGCGAAGAATTTACGCAGTAAGTTATACGACAAAGATGGCAATTTAACCCATCAAGTCAGCGCGGAAAAAATGGAGCATTACGATTTGCTTGGATTTGTGAACTTCACACAACCCGAGTACACCATTTACATGCAGAAAGATGGTTCCCGTTGGCAACTAAATGCTGATGAGGGCACCCTTTACGACAATAATCGCATTGAACTTGCTAGTGGCGTTTTAATACGGAACTTACAAGTTGAAGACTATATCCAAACAATATCTACTGAATTTATTGAGATAGATTTATTAAGCAAATTAATTGCTTCGGATCAGCCATTAGTTATCTCGGGTACAAATGTCACTATTAATGGCATTGGCTTCGAGGCTAACTTAGAAACACAAAAATATGAGTTAAAGAACCATGTTCAAACTGAATACTTACCTTCTCGCTAGTCTGCTAATAGTGACTAGTGCGACTACAATAAACGCACAAGAGATTGTCAAAAAAGATGATTTTGAGAAACCGACTATGCTCTCATCCGACACCAGTTATGGAGACGGAAAAGAAAAGGTAGCGGTACATGAAGGCAATGTCAAAATTACGCAAGGCACCTTAGAAATTAAGGCGGAGAAGTTGAAAGTATCCGCAGCACTTGGTAAAGATAAAGAAGTGTTTGAGGCTTTTGGCAATCCGGCAAGCTACACACAACAACTATCCGACGGCACTATGGTTGTGGCTAGAGCAAACCACATTAGATATGAAAAAGCGAATAAGATCATATCACTGAAAGGCAACGCCGAGCTTTATCAAAATGCCTTCAGCATAAAAACAGATTCAATCATTTATGATATTGAGAAAGAACAATGGCAAGCACAAAAGAATACCGACAGCCAACAACAAGTTGTGACGGTGTTTGATGGTGCTACCTTGAAGAAAACGAAAGAAGCGCTTGAAAAGAATAAAAAGGAAACCGATAAGTGAGTGCACTGGTTGCCAAAAACTTAGCTAAATCATACAAATCAAGACAAGTTGTAAGAGACGTAAGCTTAGAAGTTTCTAGAGGTCAGATCGTTGGTCTATTAGGTCCTAACGGTGCCGGTAAAACAACCACGTTTTATATGATCGTGGGTTTAGTGCCACTCGATAAAGGCGAGATTTGTATCGACCAACTCGATATGTCGATACAGCCCATGCATGAGCGCGCTCGTCACGGCATCGGGTATTTACCTCAAGAGGCATCTATTTTTCGTAAATTAACAGTTTATGAAAACTTAATGGCTATTCTACAAACTCGCAAAGAGCTCACAAAAGATCAACGTGAACAACAAGCTGACGATTTAATGGATGAGTTTAATGTCAACCATATTAGAAATAATTTAGGGATGAGTTTATCCGGTGGAGAGCGCCGCCGTGTTGAAATTGCGAGGGCTTTGGCAGCCAATCCAAAATTTATTTTGCTCGATGAACCCTTCGCCGGTGTTGACCCAATTTCTGTTAATGATATAAAGAAGATAATTCAGCAATTAAAAGAACGAAACATAGGTGTATTGATTACAGACCATAATGTAAGAGAAACTTTAGATGTGTGTGAAAAAGCTTATATTGTGAGTCACGGTGAACTGATTGCATCAGGAACTGCTGATGAGGTACTCAGTAACCAAAAAGTAAGAGACGTATATCTCGGCGACCAATTTGTACTATAGGTGTATCATGTTTAGTAATAGGGAAAATTTACCTCTAAAAAGCACTGAAGGAAATCGATGAAACCTTCATTGCAGTTAAAGTTTAGTCAACAACTAACAATGACGCCGCAACTTCAGCAGGCGATTAAATTACTACAACTATCTACTCTTGATTTACAACAAGAAATTCAAGAAGCGCTTGATTCTAATCCTTTATTAGAAATAGATGAATCAGATCGCAACGGTGAAAACTCTAATAATGACTCAGATACTCAAGGTGATCTTGATACGAATAATTTGAGCGCTGATAATTCAGATAATGTTGATAGCCACGATGCTCTCGAAAACAATCAAATACCCGACGACTTACCCATAGATAGCTCATGGGAAGACTACATGAGCTCATCTTCTGCACCAGCGAACATATCTAATGGTCCCGCTGACGATGATTATGTGTTTCAGGGCGAAACGACTGAGAACATTCAAGACCATCTTATTTGGCAAATGGAATTAACCCCCTTCTCAGAAATTGATCGTTCGATCGCAATAGCTATTATCGACTCTATTGATGAATCTGGTTACTTAACTGTTAGCTGCGAAGAAATATTAGATAGTTTACAAAACGAAGAGATCGAACTGGACGAAGTTGAATGTGTATTAAAGCGTATTCAAATGTTTGATCCAATTGGCGCTGGTTCTCGCAGCCCGCAAGAATGTTTAATGGTGCAATTGGCGCAATTCGATTCGAACACACCGTGGTTAGCTGAAGCAAGATTGTTACTTACAGAGCACTGTGATCTTCTGAGCAGCAAAGATTATCGAACATTAATGCGTAAAACGCGTTTGAAAGAAGATCAACTGCGTGAAGCAATGCGTTTGTTGCAAACTCTCAACCCTCGCCCAGGCAGCGCGATCCCCGTTAAAGATTCTGAATACGTCATTCCTGATGTAACGGTTGTGAAAAAAAATGGCCGTTGGACTGTGGAGTTAAACGACGACTCTTTACCGCCCTTAATTGTCAATAAAGAATACGAAGCGCTTAGTAAAAGCACAAAAAATTCGAACGATTCTCAATATATAAAGTCACATCTACAAGAAGCAAAATGGTTTATTAAAAGCTTAGAAAGCCGCAATGAAACTTTACTAAAAGTATCTCATTGTATTGTTCAGCAACAAATGGGATTTTTTGAGCATGGGCCTGAAATGATGCGTCCAATGGTCTTGAATGATGTTGCTGAAATGGTGGACATGCACGAATCAACTATTTCTCGAGTGACCACTCAGAAATATATGCATACACCTAGAGGGATTTTTGAGCTTAAGTACTTCTTCTCTAGTCATGTTTCAACCGAATCAGGCGGAGAGTGTTCATCGACAGCCATTCGAGCATTAATCAAAAAGCTTGTAGCTGCAGAAGTAGCGAGTAAACCACTTAGTGATAGCAAGATTGCGCAGTTGTTGGCCGATCAAGGTATTCAAGTTGCACGGCGAACCATTGCGAAATATCGAGAGTCTCTCTCGATTCCCCCGTCGAACCAACGAAAAAGTCTATTGTAGACTACATAAGAGGACGTAACATTATGCAAATAAATCTAACTGGTCACCACGTTGATATTACCGATTCACTCAGAGCATACGTCGACACCAAATTCGAAAAGTTAGAGCGACATTTCGACCATATAAGCAATGTCCATGTCGTATTGAATGTAGAAAAAATCAAGCAAAAAGCTGAGGCGACACTACACTTAAAAGGTGATGTGGTGCACGCTAATGCTGAACATAATGATATGTATGCCGCCATAGACGGATTAATTGACAAGTTAGATCGCCAAGTGATCAAACATAAGGAAAAATCAAAGCGACATTAGTCGTCAACGTATTATGATTATATCTGATATTATTTCACTGGATCGCACTGAATGTGCGGTTCAGTGCCAAAGCAAAAAAAGAATTTTTGAAGTCATTAGCGAAATTGCGGTCAAAGAAAATCCACAATTAGATATCGGCGACGTCTTGTCTAGCATGTTAGCTCGAGAAAAAATGGGAAGCACTGGTATCGGTAATGGTATAGCTATTCCACATGGTCGCATTGAGGGTATAAGTGATATTGTCGCCATTGTTGTAACGAGTGAAGAAGGGATTGAGTTTGATGCTATAGATGACAAACCCGTGGACATTTTTTTTGCTTTATTAGTCCCTAGCGAACAAACGCAAGAACATCTTCAAACGCTATCGTCCATTGCCCAAAAACTCAGTGAAAATAGTATTGTTAAAGCCATAAGAAGCGCAAAAAGCCGAGATGAAATCATATCCGCTTTAGCCTAAGAAAGCCGACAGCGCGGTTAAATGAAATACCGTTCAGTAACAGTCAACAGATTATAAGGTCCTATATACGTGAAGCTTTTGATTATCAGTGGTCGCTCAGGTTCAGGCAAGTCAATTGCACTCAGAGCTTTAGAAGATTTAGGCTACTATTGCGTTGATAATATTCCAGTCAATCTCCTCCCGACTCTTATCCACACATTAGCTGATGAAAGCGAAAACGTCGCTGTCAGTGTTGATGTGCGAAACATGCCAAAAATGGCACACGAACTCAGTGAGATAGTCGATTTCTTACCTAAAGTGTGGGACGTCACCATTCTTTATCTTGATGCAAGCGACGATGTCTTGATCAAACGTTACAGCGAAACAAGACGCTTACATCCGCTGTTTAAACTAAACAAATCACTCGCCGAATCGATTGAAGCAGAAAGAGAAATACTCGTTCCTGTATCTGAAAAAGCTGATTTGCATATCAACACCGATAATCTTTCACTTCACGAATTATCTGAGTTAATCCGCGAGCGCGTTCTAGGCAAGAAAAGTACAAACTTAGTAATTGTCTTTGAATCGTTTGGCTTTAAATATGGTATTCCAAAAGACGCAGACTACGTCTTCGATGCTCGCTTTCTACCAAACCCGCACTGGGAACCCGACTTAAAGCCGCTCACTGGCTTAGATGGCCCTGTGCAATTGTTTCTTGGTTCTCAACCACTAGTGACAAAATTCATTTGGCAGATTCAAAACTTGATTTCAACTTGGTTACCTCACCTTGAGCGTAACAACCGCAGCTATGTGACTGTTGCAATTGGTTGCACAGGTGGTCAGCATCGCTCAGTATTTGTTGCCGAATCGCTCACTAGTAGTTTTAGAGCGAGCCATGGCGACGTACAAATACGACACCGTGAATTGAAGCATATTAAACAGGAGAGCGCTGATTCAGATAAGGAAAATGAGTCAAAAGCATGATTATCGAAAAACAACTGACCATTGTTAATAAGTTGGGCTTGCACGCACGCGCGGCAACTCAGCTAGCAAAATTAGCCAATCAGTTTGAATCAAAGATCACTATCCACCAAGGCGAAAAAGAAGCATTTGCAAATAGTGTTTTAGCGCTTATGATGCTTGAAAGCAGTCAAGGCAAGCAAGTATTACTGCGTTGCGAAGGAAATGATGCAGAGAGCGCTATAGAAGCAATTGAAAACCTCATTGTTAATAAATTCAACGAAGACGAGTAAGTTTTTACAGCAATAAAATTAGGGTCTCATGGCTGAAACAGTTGAACTAAACAATATACAAAATCAGTTAACCTCGATAAGTGAATCACTTAACGACGGTACTTTTGTGCAAGTTCGAAAACTGTTACACGATTTACCCTCCAGTGATGTTGCCTTACTTTTAGAATCCAGCCCAAGCAAAACACGTAACGAACTTTGGCAGCTTATCGATGCTGACTTCCATGGTGACGTCTTAGAAGAGTTATCTGAAGATGTTCGAAACGGTATCATTTCCAAAATGGTGCCCTCAAGTGTTGTAGATGCACTTGAAGACATGGATACCGATGACTTAGCTGAAACGCTGAGCTCTTTACCAGACGCAGTCCTGCAAAGCATTCTGAAATCGATGGATGCACAAGACCGTTTACGCGCAGAAAAAGCCTTATCTTATGGTGAAGAGACCGCCGGTTTCATAATGAATACCGACACCATCACATTGCGACCGGATGTGACTATCGATGTTGTACTCCGATATTTGCGCCTAAAAGGCGAGCTACCTGAGAACACCGATACACTATATGTGGTGAATCGCCATGATAATTTAATCGGTACTGTGCCCGTTACAAAGCTTCTGACCTCACCTCCTGAAATGAGCGTGAACGAAATTATGAATGAAGAAGCCGAGACCATTCCAGTTGACATGAGTGACAGTGAAGTCGCTAGCATGTTTGAACGTTACGATTGGCTGTCCGCTCCTGTTATTGATAAAAACAAAACATTACTTGGCCGAATTACCATCGATGACGTCGTTGATATTATTCGTGAAGACGCTGAGCATTCCATGATGAGTATGGCGGGTTTGGACGATGAAGAAGATACCTTCGCGCCCGTTGGAAAAAGTACACAACGACGCTCTATTTGGCTAGGTGTTAACTTAGTTACAGCCTTAATGGCGGCAGCGGTGAGTGATCTATTTGAGGCGACACTGAGTCAGCTTGCAGTATTAGCAATACTGAATACCATAGTGCCAAGCATGGGTGGTGTTGCCGGCAACCAAACGCTCACTCTTGTCATTCGTGGTATGGCCTTGGGTCATGTCAGCGCAAGTAACTCAGTATGGTTAGTGAAAAAAGAACTCGCTATCGGCTTCTTAAACGGTGTCATTTGGGCTTCACTTATCGCTTCAGTGATCGCACTTTGGAAGCAAGACTTTATGTTAGGTGTCGTGATTGCTTTTGCGATGATGGTCAATATGATTGCGGCAGGCTTGGCAGGTGCAACGCTCCCCATTATCATGAAAAAGCTAAAAATCGATCCGGCCTTGGCTGGCAGTGTCATACTAACCACAATCACAGACGTCGTGGGCATATTTGCGTTTTTAGGTACGGCAACGCTTTTCTTAATTTAAGATAAAGTTGCCAGAGGCATGTTCTTTACTGTTTTTTCTGATTACTTTTCTTTCTGTTTACTTTTCTGGCTCTTTGTTTTCAATATCAGGACGAGAAACCCTAATATTATTCGAACTCAGATCTATTAAGGCTTGATGTAATTCATCAGCATCACTGGTCGCCACAGCAAAGCGTTGTATAACATTTGACTGATAAGTTGACTGAATATTTTCGACATCATGCGCTTCCAACAATCTCGATATCGCCCCTTGAAAGGTGTAATCATATTCAATCTCAAATTCGGTTCTGCTTACTTTTAATTTCAAGGGTAAATCTTGTAATACAAGCGCAACTGCATCTGAATAGGCGCGTTGTAATCCACCCGTTCCAAGTTTAGTACCGCCAAAATACCTGACCACGGCAACCGCGACATCACCTAAGCCACTATGTTGAAGAATTTTAAGCATCGGCATTCCTGCCGTACCACTGGGTTCGCCATCATCGCTCATTGAGCGCTCTGTGCTATCAGGTGAGCCTGCAATATATGCCCAGCAAACGTGATTGGCTTGCGGGTTATCCGCTTTTAACCGTTTAACAAACGTATCTGCTTGCTGCCTATCGCTCGCGTTAATAACTGTGGTAATAAATTTACTTCGCTTTATTTCGAGCTCTACGGTTTTTTCACTCGCAGGTATTGAGTAACTTTTTATCATTAATATCTAACTACCAAATTATCAGGATAAGCATTCACTTTTTGGGTATTACTTGTCAAAGTTCGGATTACTTTATCTATCTGTGTTGTGAGAGTTTTCGTGCGTGTTCTCATGTTTTTAATTATACCCCATAAAGACAATTGAAAAGCCGCTAGCACTTCATTAACTCTTATTTTAGCCATCTGTTTTCGAACTAAACGCGTATAGGCTTTAAGTAGATATTTATCAAAAGAGCGCACTATGACGGAAAAAGCAAACAATACAGCCATTATCTATGGTATCGCGGGTCTTATCCCATTCGTGGCTTGTACGATTTTGGTTTACTTTTTACCTAAGCCTACAGCATTGCTAGTCGCTAAAGTCTTTGTCTGCTATTCGACCGTCATCTTGTCTTTTCTTAGCGGGATCCTTTGGGGTACAGCACTTCAAAAAGACACAATGACAAATGCCAAAAAACAGCTATTCGCAGTTTCAATCGGTATGAGTTTGCTCGCTTGGGTAACACTTGTCATCGTTATGTTGTCTTCGCAAATGTCGTCATTCTTTATAACCGCAGCTATCGCCATCAATGCCTTGGCCTTCTATACTTTAAGAATTTTTGAGCGCAGGTTATGCGACACAAACTACCCCGAATGGTTTACTCAGCTGCGTAACTGGCTCACCCCTATTGTCGTGATCAGTCATTTTTCTATCGCCGCCTTAGTACTAAATTTATGATGAATAGCTAGCACTAAGTGTCTCAGGTAAAAATACCTACGGATAATTTAAGCCATCAACAAGCATTAAAATACAGTAGAGGACAAGACGAAAGTAAGCGGCTCTTTTTGCGGTTCGCCTCAAAAGACGATAGTTTTGTGAATTGTTATGAATAATATTTAAGGTAATTGCCTTAAATAAGAAAAAGCCCCCTAGTTTCCTAGAGGGCTAAATAAATAGCTGAGTGGAACGTTCTTCAGCTTTCTATTAAAAAACAACGCTCACTTGCGCAGTGCAAGTGCTGGTGCCTTGTTCACATACTTGATAGACATAACTACCCCCACCTTTAGTGTTAAGAGCGTCGGTGTAGCTTCCATCATTGCTTGTTGTACTTATCAACTGTCCATCTCTAAAAATGTCCACTTGTGGAACAGAAGTACCACTCCAAGTAAGATCAACCTTTTGTGAGCCTTTAGATTTATAACCATTAGCTTCTAAAGAAAAATCGCCTGATGGTGGTGGCGGCGGCGGAGGTGGCTCAACCGAACCGTCACAACTGTTAGCATCTAAATATGCACTCGCACTTGCAGCCTGAACGATGCCGTAACCAAAGTTAACATCTTTACCAGAAGCACCTGAATCTAATGCAGTCGCTTTCAATGCGGCTCTAATATCTTCACCAGTACAAGTTGGGTGGTTAGACCAAACTAAGGCAGCGATACCAGAAACGGCTGGCGTCGCCATAGAAGTACCACTTAAGAAACCGTAGTCACTTGCACCAATACTCACACTCATATTCGTGGCTGCTAGCAATGCGTCTCTGTCTTCAAGAGCTGCGCCAACGGCAGGAATAGACGTCGTATTGGTATCACCTAAAGTTCCGTAGAGTACACCACTTTCATTATTAATAATGACTGCGCCAATGCCGCCTGATTGCTCACAATTGTTCACCTTATCAAAGAATGAAACAACACCACGGTCAATCACACAAATCTTACCTGAAGCGCCTCCGTTTGTTCCTTCAGCTGTACCCATGAAAAATGTTGCTGCAGATACATTACCTGTATTTTCCATCGCTGATGATACGAATGCACTACCGTCTGCTGACAAACCTGATGAGGTGGCTAGTCCAGCAGGGAAAGTAGATAGAGTGTCAACACCACCCGCTGTCACTTCAACACAAGTTGTTTCGTCTGTAACAACTCTTCTTCCTTTACCCGTTGTACAAGATGGATACTGTGAGAAGCTAGCTATATTGTTATTCGCGTCATTTGCTCCAATCATCATTACCGCAGAATAACCTGCAGGATATGAACGAACAGAGTTGCCATCGTTACCTGCTGCAGCTAGTACCAAACCACCAGCATCTCTAAAGGATTTAAATGCGTTTTCTTCTGTGCTATTTGCACCGCCACCGCCTAAACTCATATTGATTATGTTAGCGCCAGCATTACTACAAAGCTGCGCTGCTTGAGCTAGATCCGAAGAGTATCCCCAACCTGCGGCATTAAATACTTTGATAATGTGTAAATCAACACCAGGAGCCATGCCTTTAACACCGAAGCTATTGTCAGCAGCACCTATTGTGCCAGCGACATGAGTACCGTGCTCACCACCCGCTTCAAACCAATTGCCAGTTCCTGAATCATTATCGCCAGTTACTCTGTCCCACAAAAAGTCGGGGTTAGATTGATCTAATCCAGAGTCAATAACACAAACTTACATACCAGCGTTTGCATTAAATGCGACTTGGTCAGCTTGCGCTTGATAGAATGCATATGGCGTGATTTGTTGAACCATTGGGTCGCCAAGATCATCGTTGAATAAAGCGGATGCTTTACGTATTTGGTCTTTTTCGATAAGTTTAATATGCGGGTTTTTTAGAACACCTTTGATCTCAGAAAGATCCATTGAACTAAATTCTGCAGCGATAAAACCATCTGCATCAACTTTAATATCACCACCCATCTGTTTCGTGAGTGCTTTAACAATTCCCTTGCCTTTGCTGTCCACTTGAATAATAACTCGTTCTGACGCTGCTGCTGATGTGCCTAATGCCAACATCGTGGCAACAGCTAAAGACTTAACTTGAAAGTTTTTCATTGAGTACTACCTAATTATTAGTTTATTTTCGTAGAGTTTCAGCAAGCGAAGTTAGAAAAGTCATTTAGGATCAAGCAGATGTAAGAGGTAAATAAGACCTAATACTGCGATAATGACAAAATATAATCCGCAAAGCCGTGTAAACAAAGTAACTATTAATTAACAAAATATCAACACATCAATTTAATGAATGTTAAAAAACTAAGTAAAAGAGAAGATTAGGGTAATTTTTAACTATAAAAAACAGTGTGCATGTATAAAAAACCGGCATAAAAAAACCGACATTAATGTCGGTTTTTGAGTTATTGGTATTTTAGATTTCATTAACGCGTTCTGCATGACGCACCTATAACTAGAAAAGCAATCCCCATCAAACCTGCAGTTGCTGGAGTTGGTAAATAAGTAAGGTTCATTGAATAAGTTTCTCCAAGGAAACTGACAAAGTGAAAGTGCTAACTTTAATAGAAATCTCGAGGTATCAATTAGTCATCTATCTTATTAGCATTCACCCATTCTAAAAGGTGCTCAACGTCCTTCTCAATTGCCATGTCTAACTCTTCGACCCAGTCGTGCACATTTTCCCACCAAGCAGGGTGGTCGCCTTGTTGGATCTTATTCGCTGTTTGCTGAACTCGCATTAAACCAACAGATCCTGCAGCACCTTTTATTTTGTGAGCTTGTGAGCATACTTCTGCTTTTTCATCAGCGGCGAGTGATACGTTTAGCAACTCCATATACTCTGGAATTTTTTCTTGGAAGACGCCCAAACTAGTGCGTACCATGTCTTCACCGATTGTATCGATAAGCATTTGCAACATATCAACATCGAGTATTTTATCCACTTTCGGAATACTCACCACTTCGCTCGTAGCTGGTCTTTCTTGCTCATGTTGTTCGCTACCAAAGAGTTCATTAAATACTTCAATGACACGGCTCTTTTTGATTGGTTTAGCAATTATGTCATCCATGCCATTGTCTAAGTATTCTTGCCGTTTTTGAATGACGTTTGCAGTCAACGCTACTATTGGAGTTTGCAATACTAATTCTTCATCATGCAAGGTTTTAGCTACATCGAAGCCACTCATGTCCGGCAATTGAATATCGAGTAGGATGAGGTCGTATTCTGTTTTACGTGCCATTTCTATTGCTTCGGTGCCAGTCATAGCAACTTCCACACGTTGACCTAACTTTTCTAATAAAGCTTTGGCTACCATCACATTCAGTTCAATATCTTCAACTAAAAGAATGTTTAAATTACTGACTTCTAATTCAGCCATTCTCGCTTGCTGTTGACTAATCGCGACCGGTAATACAATTTCAAAACACGTGCCTTGACCAACCACACTATGAACAAGAATTTCACCATTCATCTTATCAACCATTTGCTTACAAATTGCCAAGCCTATTCCAGTTCCGGTGGCTGATTGGTGATCGGGGTGATCTACCTGGTAATACATTGCAAAAATCTTATCTAGTTCTTGCTCTGGAATTCCGACACCTGTATCCGTAATACGGAACGTCACTTTTGCGTTCCCTGCTCCCTCAATCACCGCTTCAACAGTTAACTTCACTTCACCTTTTTGTGTGAATTTAAGGGCATTGAACAAAATATTCCACAGCACTTGGCGCAGCCTCGTTCCGTCGGCTTCAATAGCTGCTGGAATTGGCTCAAGAATTTCAGACTTAAATGATAGATTTTTATCTTGGGCTAATAAGCGAATAATACTGCTTATTTCATTAGTAAAGTCGCGTAGATTGATGGTTTTGAGGTCAATCTCAATTTTGTCGCGATCCAATTTATCTAGATCGATAATATCGTTGAAAATATTTCCGAGCGTAATACCACTCGCATAAATCGTACTCACCCAATCAAATTGTTCCTTGGTTAGTTGAGTATCACGCAACATACGGCTCAAACCAACGATGCCATTTAGGGGCGTTCGAAGCTCGTGGCTAATGGTTGCGATGAATTTCGTTTTATCTTTACTTGCTTGCGCAATGGCACTTTCTGCTTGTTTACGCTCCGTCATATCTCGACCAAAGGCAAGCAAACCTAAGCGCTGACCATCTTGATCAAAAAATGGTACTTTTCGCATTTCAAAATAGCGTCGACGGCCATCAGCAAACTGAAGCCACAACTCTTCGGTCAAGCTAGCATTGGTTTCTAGAACTTCATTGTCACTGGCTGCCACTTGCTTAGCTAATTGTTCGTTGTATACCTGATGTGGCGTTAAGCCTAATAGCTCAGCTTCTGTTTTACCCGTTAACTCTTCGGCAACGCGATTACAGCCGGCAAATCGACCTTCTTCGTTTCGGTAGTAAATTAAATCTGGTGAAGCATCAATAATCGAGCGAGTAAGAGTTGATAAACGTCGCGCCTGCATCTCTTGCTCGGACTTTTCCTTTATTTCACGTTCAAGCTCTTCAAAAACGCTCTCTCTTTCTAATTGTGCATTGCGTCTTTGCTCAATTTCGTAATTCAGTTGTCGAATGTTATTTTGTAACTCACGATTCAAAATAACATCATGCTTGCGCAGTCTCTCTAACTGACTTACCGCTTCTTCCAAATTAATTCGGCTATGTTCAAGTTGTTTAATCAGTTCACTAAAAAAATATAGTACCCAAGGCGCACTCAAGAGTGTCAGTACCACAGCGCTAACAAAATCGTCTGGTTCTATTTGGCTACCTAGACTGACTCTTATAAGGTACGAGCCAGCAAGCGTGAAAAAAAGCGTAAAAACAACAAACAGAATACTGATTTTTAAAGTGCCAAAACGGTCAACAAATTTTGCAAATTTGATAGCCCATGAGTCATTTGGTGATTTTATATGCATGTAAAGAGATCGTCTAAATCTGAAGATAGGCCGCTATGCTACCAAGAATGCAAAATAAGTGACAATAAAGAAGTAAGATACAACTCAGTTATTAGTAAAAGCCCTATTTATTATGCAGTTCAAATTGCATGAAAATGCAAAGCACATCATAATTTAAAACCAAAATAATCTAAGATTAAGCTTCACATTCCGCTAGCCAAGTTTAGTCTGAAAATAGCTAAACACTTGCTTACAGTGACTTTAGCAACCCTTTATATGCAAATTAATAGGTATCTTCAAGCAGTATTCATAAAATAAATGTTCATATTATGACTGTTTATAATTGATTTTATTTGCTGGAGTATGTATTTTATCCACCCGCCTTTTTTGAATAAAAATTCGCGTTTAGTGAATACCAAGGCAGAACAGATTTACAGTCAATTGATATTAGGACATTCAGTCATTAACAATTGAAAGAAATACAGTGGCTTGCCGCTTTTTTAACAAGTATCACGCTTTGTTCAAGGACAACGTGCCTCAATAGTCAATACTGACTGCTGAGGAAGGAGAATTTATGAGTTTGTATCATCAGAAAGATTCAAAAGACAATTGTGGTTTTGGACTAATTGCACATACGACGGGTGAAGCAAGTCACCAATTAGTCAAAACGGCAATTGAAGGTCTAGATCGTATGCAGCACCGAGGTGGTGTCGCTGCAGATGGAAAAACTGGTGATGGCTGTGGGCTCCTTCTACAAAAGCCCGATGCGTTTTACAGGAAAATTGCCGAGAGTAAAGGCTGGAAGCTGAGCAAAGACTACGGCGTAGGAATGGTGTTCTTGAGCCAAAATCCAACCTTAGCCGAACAATCACGCCAAATACTAAATGAAGAAATTGAACGTGAAATGCTCCCTATCTTGGGTTGGAGAGTTGTTCCGGTCGATCGCAAGGTATTGGGTGATTTAGCACTAACTGGTGTTCCACAAATTGAACAGGTTTTTGTTAACTGTCCTTCAGGTTGGAGATCTGAAGATTTAGAGCGCCGCCTATATATGGCAAGACGACGCGCTGAAAAAAGACTAATAGATGATCCAGACTTTTATGTTGCTTGCTTATCGGGCCTCGTTACTGTTTATAAAGGTTTGGTCATGCCAAAGGATTTGCCAGCCTTTTACCATGATCTTGCTGATGAAAACCTTCAATCCAGTATTTGTGTATTCCACCAGCGTTTTTCAACCAACACGCTTCCAATGTGGCCACTTGCTCAGCCTTTTAGATTTTTAGCACATAACGGTGAAATCAACACAATTAAAGGTAACCGCGATTGGGCCGCAGCTCGAATGGGCAAGTTTGCAACACCTTTAATACCGGATCTAATGCAAGCAGCGCCATTCGTAAATACTGAAGGTTCTGACTCTAGCTCTCTCGATAACATGCTTGAACTATTTCTAGCTGGCGGTATGGACTTGTTCCGTGCCATGCGACTACTGGTTCCACCTGCTTATCAAAATAACAAAACCATGGGTGAAAAACTGCGTTCATTTTACGAGTTTAATTCCATGCATATGGAGCCGTGGGATGGCCCTGCAGGTATCGTTCTAACCAATGGACGTCATGTTGCATGTAACTTAGATAGAAATGGCTTACGCCCTGCCCGTTACGTTATTACCAAAGATGGCTTGATCACCTTAGCTTCAGAAATTGGAATTTGGGATTACAAACAAGAGGATGTCATTGAAAAAGGCCGTGTTGGTCCAGGTGAAATGTTAGCTGTCGATACCTACACTGGTAAAATTTGGCGTAGTAACGAAATTGACGAAGATCTGCAATCTCGCCATCCGTATAAAGAATGGTTAGATAGCCACATCAAACACCTTGTTCCTGTTGAATTAGCGGATCATAGTAAAATTGGTCAGCGCGCCTTTGATGACAACAAAATGGCCACTTATCACAAATTGCATGGCTATAGTTATGAAGAGATGCAGCAAATAATCAAAGTCCTTGCAAAGGACGGTCAAGAAGCGGTTGGTTCGATGGGTGATGACACCCCAATGGCTGTTATGTCATCAAACAGTCGCACTTTGTATGATTATTTTAGACAACAGTTTGCACAGGTAACAAACCCTCCTATTGATTCATTGCGTGAAAATCATGTTATGTCATTGGCCACATGTATTGGCCGTGAGCAAAACGTTTTTAACGAAACAAGTGGTTATGCAAACCGTGTGCTTTTTGAATCCCCTATTCTGATGTACACCGACTTAAAGCAACTACGAGAGTTGGATGACGAGCATTATCACAATGAAAAAATTCAATTAAATTATAAGCCTGAAGAAGGTCTTGCCGCTGCAATTACTCGTATTTGTAATGAAGTAGAAGAAGCCGTGAGAGAAAGAAATGCTGTTTTTGTGGTATTAACTGACCGAGACATTAGCCCAGATAAGCTTCCTATCCCTGCAGCGATGGCAGTGGGAGCTGTGCAAAGACGTTTAGTCGATAACGCATTGCGCTGCGATGCAAATATTGTAGTAGAAACCGCATCAGCAAGAGATCCACATCATTTTGCCGTTTTGATTGGCTTGGGCGCTACCGCAATTTATCCCTTCCTTGCTTATGAAACTATTGAGCAGATGGTCGAAAATAAAGAGATAGATCTAACGGCGATGCAAGCGGTGATGAATTATCGCAAAGGCATTAATAAAGGCTTGTACAAAATTATGTCGAAAATGGGCATTAGTACAATTGCTAGCTACCGTAGCTCAAAGTTATTTGAAGCCGTAGGTATTAACAGTGAAGTAATTGCACTTTGTTTTAGAGGAGTCCCCAGCCGTATTCAGGGTGCGTCGTTTAACGATTTCGAACAAGACATAATAAACTTATCAAGGGTCGCTTGGTTAAAACGTAAAACCATTTCTCATGGCGGATTGCTTAAGTATGTGCATGGCGGTGAATACCATGCCTACAACCCTGATGTTGTTACTTCCTTACAGAAAGCCGTTGTTAGTGGCAAATACGAAGACTATAAAGTTTATAGCAGTTTGGTGAACGATAGAGCACCTGCTCACATGCGTGATCTGATGGAAATAAAGAGTTTTAAAGAAGCAATTCATATTGATCAAGTTGAGCCTGCCGAGAGCCTTTTCCCACGTTTCGATACAGCAGCGATGTCTATAGGAGCGCTTAGCCCCGAAGCTCACGAAGCTTTAGCGATTGCCATGAACCGCTTGGGCGGTCAATCGAACTCTGGTGAAGGCGGCGAAGATCCGGCTCGATTCAACACTGAAAAGAACAGTAAAATAAAACAGGTCGCTTCTGGTCGCTTTGGTGTGACTCCTCATTACTTGATGAATGCGAGCGTAATACAAATCAAGGTAGCTCAGGGTGCGAAGCCCGGTGAAGGTGGGCAGTTACCTGGAGACAAAGTGAATAAGTATATCGCCGACTTAAGATTCTCAGTACCCGGCGTAACACTTATTTCTCCTCCTCCTCATCATGATATTTATTCAATTGAAGATTTAGCTCAACTCATTTTTGACTTGAAACAAGTCAACCCTAAAGCGCTGATCTCTGTGAAATTAGTTTCAGAACCCGGCGTTGGTACAATTGCCTCTGGCGTAGCGAAAGCTTATGCCGATCTCATCACGATTTCTGGTTACGATGGTGGTACTGGTGCGAGTCCATTAACTTCAGTTAAGTACGCAGGTAGTCCATTTGAGCTAGGCTTAGCGGAAACCCAACAAGCTTTAGTCGAAAACGGTTTGCGTCACAAAGTACGTGTACAAACAGATGGTGGCTTAAAAACCGGTTTAGACGTTGTGAAAGCAGGTATTCTGGGTGCCGAAAGCTTTGGTTTTGGCACAGGCCCAATGGTTGCACTTGGCTGTAAGTATTTACGTATTTGCCATTTGAACAACTGCGCCACAGGTGTTGCTACTCAGGATAAATCTTTACGAGACAATTATTTTATAGGCCTTCCTGATATGGTCATGAACTACTTCAAGTTTGTTGCTCAGGAAGTACGTGAGATCATGGCCAGTATTGGGGTCACTTCATTTGAGGATCTAGTAGGCCGTACAGAATTATTGAGCTTAATTGAAGGTAAAACTGCAAAGCAACAAGGTCTTGATTTATCGCCTTTATTGGTGAAACCAGAAGCAGGTAAACATACTCGACTATTTTGCTCTGAAACCACCAATGAACCTATCGATAAGGGTGATTTGAACAAACGTATTTTAGCCGATAACCAGCATGCCGTAGATAGCTTAAAAGGGGCTCGTGCGACTTACAATGTTCGTAATACTGACCGCAGTATTGGTGCGACTTTATCTGGTTATATCGCGAGTATTCATGGTAACAAAGGCATGACAGATCATCCTATTAAACTGACACTCACAGGTACAGTTGGTCAGAGCTTCGGCGTTTGGAATGCTGGCGGACTGCACATGCGTTTGATTGGCGACGCGAATGATTACGTAGGTAAAGGTATGACAGGTGGAAGACTCATTATTCACCCACCAAGAAAGATTTCATTTGACGCACACAATAGCGCAATAATGGGCAACACCTGCTTATACGGGGCCACTGGCGGAAAACTATTTGCTGCTGGTCGCGCAGGTGAACGATTTGCCGTAAGAAACTCTGGTGCTGTTGCAGTGATAGAAGGCATGGGCGACAACGGCTGCGAATACATGACCGGTGGAATTGTCGCTTGTCTTGGTAGCATTGGCGTCAACTTTGGTGCAGGAATGACAGGTGGCTTCGCCTACCTTTATGACGAGTTCAACGATATTGAGAAAAGAGTTAATCAAGATTTAGTAGATATCATGAGCGTCGATGACAAAGTGATTCTGTCTGAACATTTACGTGGTCTTATCAATCGCCATTATGAAGAAACCGGCAGTGAGCATTCATTGGCACTGCTAACTAATTTCGCTGAAGAAAGTAAAGTCTTTAGGTTAATAAAGCCTAAGACCAGTGACGTCAAAAACTTGCTTGGCCACATCAGCCGTTCTAGCGCAGAATTGCGCATTCAAGCGCAATAGGAAGGGAGAAAAACAATGGCTAAAAATGTATATCAATTTGTTGACGTTGAACGTATTGACCCTCCAAAGAAACCTATCGTCGTAAGAAGAGAGGATTTTGGTGAAATTTATCAACCTTTATCTCAGTCACAAACTGAAGGTCAAGCCGACCGCTGTTTAGATTGCGGTAACCCCTATTGCGAATGGAAATGCCCAGTGCATAACTTCATTCCACAATGGTTATCACTTGCCAACGAAGGCAAGATAATTGAAGCGGCGGAGCTGTCTCATAAAACTAATAGTTTGCCAGAAGTGTGTGGTCGTGTTTGTCCACAGGATCGGCTTTGTGAAGGAGCCTGCACGCTCAATGATGATTTTGGTGCGGTAACCATTGGTAGTATCGAGAAATATATCACTGATACCGCGTTTAAAATGGGCTGGCGACCAGACATGTCCGATGTTGTTTGGACTGATAAAAAGGTTGCCATCGTTGGGGCAGGACCAGCAGGTTTGGCTTGTGCTGACGTTCTAGTTAGAAATGGCGTGAAGCCTGTTGTATTCGACAAATATGAAGAGATTGGTGGTTTACTTACCTTTGGTATTCCTTCATTTAAGTTAGAAAAAGACGTGATCACACTTCGTCGTCAAATCTTCTCCGACATGGGAATTGAGTTTGTTTTAAACACGGAAATCGGCAAGGATATACAGTTCCAAAACCTCATTGATGACTATGATGCTGTCTTCTTGGGAATGGGTACGTACACATCAATGAAAGGCGGCTTTGAAAATGAAGATTCTCCTGGTGTTTACGAAGCACTTCCTTTTCTTATTGCTAATATAAACAGAGTGATGGGCATCGAAAAATCGAGTGATGATTTCATCGATATGAAGGGTAAAAAAGTCGTGGTTCTTGGCGGTGGCGATACAACAATGGACTGCGTAAGAACGTCTATTCGACAGGATGCTGCATCAGTCACTTGTGCTTATCGCCGTGACGAAGAAAGTATGCCCGGCTCTCGCAGAGAAGTTGTCAATGCCAAAGAGGAAGGCGTCGATTTTCTGTTCAATCTTCAGCCGCTTGATATTGCGCTTGATGAAAATGGTAAAACCATTGGCGTTCGTTTTGTGAAAACGCAAATGGGCGAGCCTGATTCAGCAGGCCGCAGACGACCAGTAGAAATTCCAGATTCTGAACATGTTCTTGAAGCTGATGCCGTGATTATTGCGTTTGGCTTTCAACCTAGTCCAGCGCCGTGGTTTGGCGAATTTGGTATTATGCTGGATGAGAAAGGTAGAGTGAGAGCGCCAGCTAAGGGGCGATTTGCTTTTCAAACCTCCAATCCAAAGATATTCTCTGGCGGCGACATGGTAAGAGGTTCCGATCTAGTCGTAACCGCAATAGATGAAGGTCGCAAAGCAGCCGAAGGTATGCTCGATTATATGGAGGTTTAAGCCACAAACTTCACAATTATAATAATACTATAAGGCGAGTATACACATCGGAGACGCATCTAGTCCTTTGCTTATACTCGCCTTTTTCGTTAGCCACTAATTTATTATTGTAGATTTCAAACATACTAACTGTGCCTCTAGTTTTACTCTAAACCGCTTTCAAAGCCTTCAATAGGTTATTATTAACTATACCTAGCTATTATCTGACAGACTACAATCCTCCAGTACAGCTAGTATCCTGCCGATGATACTTCTATAGTCCGAATAGAAACGACGGCACTTTCGAATGCATATAGGCAGCAGCAAGAACCCTTCTGAAGTCGAAAGTCAGCATTTAAGGCAGGTGAGTAAAATGAAAAATTCAATAAACATGAGCAATTGTCAAATGAAGCCTTTAGCTAAACTGATACCAAGTTTACTGGCGGGTGTTGTTATTGCGACTTTATCTGCTTCTGTAACAGCCAAACCGATGGCGTTGCAGACGAAAACACCGGCTCAAGTTGAGCAAGCCTTAACTGCCTTATTAAATTCACGCGATGCAAATATTCAGTTGGCCTCATACACCTCAACTCAAGCTTCAAATCAGGTTGGAGGATCACTGTCCACGCAGGCGCCAGTTATCAAAGTAGACCACTCCGGCAAATCTGTCTCCGAACTGATTTTAGCTGGCTTAGCAATTACTGGCGAAGCCAAGAAAGAACTAGCATCAACAACTAGTTCGACGCCAAAGCCTGCTCCAAAAGCGCAAGATTATGCCGTTGCAGATATCGTAAATGTTGAAGAGTTGGAAAAAGCGAGCTCAGAAAAGACAGCCTCGTTAGAAGCTACTCTTGCCTCAGCCACCGTTGCAGCAGCGCCCGTTGTCGCAGTTCCAGTTGCCGTAGCAACGACTGAAGAACCAACATCGAGTGCAGAGCCAATTAAAACTGCAGAAGAAGAGCTTCCCGCACTTCCTGCGCACCTTATTGCTAAAGACCAAGAAATCGCTGAAACAGAATCACTAGAATATGAAGTCGACGAAACGAATGTAGATAGTCAAGAGTTTGCCGAGTCAGACGACGACATGGTTGATCCGGTAGAAGAACTCGTTGAGCAACTTGCTACTGCGAGCAACGTTGAAGCAGTCGCTGTCGAAGCGGAAGCAGAAGAATTTGCTGAAACTTACACTGAAGAATCTGTGGTTGATGAAGTTGAAGTAGAAGAAATCGCTGAAACTTACACTGAAGAATCCGTAGTTGATGAAGTTGAAGTAGAAGAAATCGCTGAAACATATACTGAAGAAGCAACTATCAATGAAGTTGAACTAGTCGCTGAAACTTACACTGAAGAAGCAGCTGTCGACGAAGTTGAAATGGAAGAAGTCGCAGCAACTTATACTGAAGAAACAGTTGTCGATGAAGTTGAAGTGGAAGAAGTCGCTGAAACATACACTGAAGAAACAGTTATCGATGAAGTTGAAGAACAAGCCCTTGAAGTTGCAGAGAATCAGTCGTCTAACGAGGAGATGCCAGATTACGCTCAAAGTGAGCCTGTTAGCACCCCTGTCGTCGATGATATCGGCGCTGAAGTTAGCGTAGCGGTTCGAAGTGCGGGCTGCCCTGAGAATTTTAATAAGGTCAGTATTCCGCTTAACGGCAAAATGTGCCAAATTTTTGCCGCCGACTTTCCGGCATCTATGATTTTATTCGTTCCTCAAACTCCGGAAGAAGTTATAAAATACTATTTAGCATCGTCTGATAGCTTTATTGAACCGAAATTAATCAAGCAAAGAACGATGTTAAAAAGTGCAGACAACAATACAACATTGATCATTTCGAAAGATGGTGGCGGTACGCAAGTTGATATTTTAGTGAAGTCACCCGTCACATAAAAATCGATTAACTTCATATAGTTAAGCACCTAAAAAAGCAGAAGGCCAGTTCATATTTTAGTAATGACTGGCCTTTTTTGTATCCAATTTATTCCTAAAACACTTCGCACAAATATCATTAATTGCGAACTTTCAATTCCAACAAGCTCATTTATTTTATAAGTCTACTATCTATTGGCACATCATTTGCTAAATCACGGTATGTAATGGGAATGTTCCCATTCACTTTTTGATTTGGTCTTGATGAGTTTCTTCCTCACTACAAAATTGAAGAAACTAACTTATGTACTAGGAGCTATTATGGAATTCGCAATCGTACTTATTATGGTTTTAATCGTTGTCGCCATTGTTGCAATAAAATTCAGTGTTGATGAGGTTAGTTTTCCCTTTATGAGTAAAACTCAACTTTTCTCCCCCGTTGAACATCAATTCTTAGATATGATCGAAAAGGCCGTTGGCAACGAGTTTCGCGTAATGTGCCGTGTTAAATTAACCGATATTCTTGCCTTACGCAGAAATACCAATAAAAAGATGGCTAAGAGCGCATTGCTGAGAGCGGGCGGAAAACAACTTGATTTCGTTTTAGTCAGCAAAGCAGATATGACACCTGTATTGGCTTTGGACTTAGTCCACTCTTTAGGTAAAGACGGTCATAAAAAAACGAGAGACTTCTTTGTTACCGGTGCATTGGATTCTGCAGGTATTCCACACGCTAGAATTAAAGCCCGCCATGGTTACAAAATTGAAGATATCAGAGCATGCATAGAAGCGAAGCTTGTTCCACTTAGACGCAGACAAGGTAAATTGCCTATGCCGCAGGCTCAAGAAGCTCCAAGCTTGTTCACTCCAACGAAACGCCCTACTCGTCCAATTCGTTCTTCTAGACCGGTCGCTGCGTAATTGAAGTAAATACTTGGTGCTTAACGAAAATTTAAACGCAAGAATTCGCAAGATTTCTTGCGTTTCTGTATATGCTTAGTAAACTTCTGAGCAACTAATAAAAGAGATAACACATGAAAATAGCAATTTTAGGCGCCATGGACGAAGAAGTGAAACTGATCAAAGAGTCACTGAGCGAATTAAGACAAGTCGCTTACTCACATTTAGATTTTTATACTGGTGAGTTGCATGGGCATGAAGTTGTGTTAGTTAAATGCGGCATTGGTAAAGTCGCCTCAGCCGTTGCCACTACGATGATCATTGATAAATTCAATCCTGATTATGTGGTTAATACTGGTTCTGCAGGCGGCTTCGATAAAGACCTCAGTATTGGTGATATCGTGATTAGCGATGTCGTCACTCACCATGATGTAGATTTAACGGTCTTTGGCTACGTGCCAGGTCAATGCGCTGGCATGCCAGAAAATTATGTATGTAATGAGCAGTTAATTGAAGCCGCAGAACAATCTGCAAAACAAATTGATGGTGTAAAAGTTAAGAAAGGCTTAGTTTGCTCTGGTGATAGCTTTGTCGGTAGTGATGAACTCGCTTTGGCGACGCAAAAGAAATTCCCGGCTATGGTCGCGGTTGAAATGGAAGGCGCAGCCATTGCACAAACATCCTATATGATGGGAATCCCCTTCTTAGTGATTAGAAGCTTATCTGACATTGCGGGTAAAACTTCCACAGTTTCATTTCAAACTTATTTAGAAAAAGCCGCCAAAAATAGCGCTCAATTAGTGATGGGTATGGTAAAAGCACTTAATTAAGCATGGATAGCTTGATTAGCTTTGTCACAAGCCCCGCTATACTGCCGTGGTTCATTCTTTGTGCTGTCGTAATTTTTGAACGCTTTTGGTTCTTGCCTACCCGCTTAGACCCAATGACATTCGTGCGCTTACTCGCCCTTAGAATGGCTGAAAGAGTTTGCCCAAAGCCATTCGTAAAAACAAAGTCAGCGTCGCAAAAAACGCCTAAGTCGCAGTTTTGGATTTCAGGTGCGCTAGCAGCGTTTATGATTATTGTTCCAAACCTCATTATTTTGCTTATCTTTCGTGAGTTTGTGTATTACCCAGAGTTGTTTGATGCTGTCATTCTCTATTTGTGCATCCAATTTTCATCGAATATTCAGCGCTTTCAGCATATTAGGCGTGCGCTTATTGCTGGAAAGAAGAAACTTGCGCGGAATCTTTTAGCACCGATGGTCTTGCGAGAAACAGCCATATTATCTGACGTTGGCGTAAGCAAAGCGGCAATTGAATCCGTGATTTTACGTTTTCACTATCAAGCTCTTATTTGCTTTTTCCTATTTATAGTTTTTGGACCCATAACAACATTAGCTTATCGCCTGTGCTACGAACTACATATTGTTTGGAACACAAAAATTGAGACGTATAGCGAGTTTGGTAAGCCGATGGCGAAACTTGTGATGTTGTTTCAATGGTTACCTATACGGCTGAATGCCCTGCTTACAGTTGTTATCAGCAGAGGACTTAAGATCTTTGCTTATGTCCGGCGATATCGGCCAGCGACGAGTTGGAATGAAGGACATGGAGCTATCATTCTGAGAGCAAGTCACTTCGCCCTAGATACAAATTTAAGTGGCGCTGTGTTTTACAACAAGATAAAAGTTCGCCGAACTAAATACATTGGGCAAGGCGAACCCACCGCACTATTTATGCCCAACGCCTTGGCTGTAATTAACCGACTGCTTTTCGTTAATCTATTGCTCTTATTGCTAACTTGCCTAATAATTAATAGCCTCACGATATATTTATAAGTTCGCTCTGTAAAACAGTACCGTAAATAGAAAAATTGCTTAGACGAATAGATTAAGCATTCATCATCCAATTAACGATTGCTTCATTGAGTTTATCAACACAAATGACCATAAAAACAATACTTGCTCGTCTAAACTCCCCTATCGCTATCCTACTTATTGTGATGTTTTATGGTGCTGGCCAAAGCCACGCGCAAGCTCAAGTGGCGAATTCAGAAACGATAAGCAAAGCCACTAGTTATCGTCAAATGCGCATCGTCAGCTTGTCTCCTCATCTCACAGAAATCGTTTTCGCACTCGAAAAGCAGCAGAACTTAGTAGCAGTCAGCGATTATAGTGATTACCCATATCCACAGGGTTGTATCGATCAAACATGCTCAAGAGAACTACCATCAGTTGCGAGCTATCAAGGTGCAGATATTGCCGCAATTGTTAGGCTGAAACCCACAATAATTCTAGCTTGGGAAAGTGGCAACAAAGCGCAGGACATCGCTCGATTAGAACAGTTAGGTTTCACCGTATTTCGCTCTTCACCTAATAATATTCAAGAATTGATGAATGAAATAATAGCTGTTGGTGAACACCTGAATGCTGAAAAGCAAAGCCTAGCCCTGTACAAGGATATGAAAAAGCGAATTCAAGTTATTAGCGAGAATTATAGAGCTTCGAACATCAGTGCTATCTACTATATGAATCAGCACCCCTTGAGCGGCATGGGGAACGATGCTTGGCTTAATTCCTTGCTATCGCTTTGTAATATAAGCAATGTTTACGCACAACTTCCAAGCGCTTATGCCCAATTTTCTGTGGCTGATATTATTAGGAAGCAGCCTCAGCTCGTAATTGCTGCAACGCATCAAACAATCGAGCAAGTTTATAATTTCTGGGCTCCTCATAAACATGTCTTTTCCCCTAGAATAGAGATTGTTAACCCGGATGCTTTACACCGGTTTACACCACGTGTGTTGCCAGAACTTGAAAAATTATGTCAGAACGTGCATCGTTGAAAATAATAGCCGAGATAATAAACATCACTAGGAGCTTATATAAAATGAACAAGATCAAACAGAGCTTATGGTCATCAAGCATCACGCTTGGACTTAAGTCATTAACAAAGCCGATAGCATACGTTTGCTTAGTCTTAATATCATCATTGAGTTTTGCATCTGAGGATATAACTCAAGACGCATTGTTGAAGATGGAAGAGTCGTCTCGCTTACTTTTAGATGTTCGTACCGTTGAGGAATACGCCAGCGGCCACATCCCGACATCAATCAATGTGCCGCTTGACGAAGTAGACACAAGCTTAAAAAGTTTAATGGAGTTTAAAGATGCACCTATTGTCGTATATTGCCGCTCAGGCAGACGAGCGGGTAAAGCAATCAGCATTTTAGAAGAAAATGGCTTTACTAATGTAATGCATCTTGAGGGCGATATGAGCGCTTGGGAAGCTGCGAATAGACCGACTAATCAGGCACCCACTAAGAACTGAGTGCCTGTTCTCAAAGCTGTTAACTAGACGAGTGAAATTCGCGCAAATTTACGTTTGCCTACCTGGTAAACGTTTTCGCCTTTAGCTTGGACAATAAATCGAGTGTCCGTTACTTTTTCACCGTCTATTTTTACCGCACCTTGTTTTATCATGCGCATCGCGTCTGAGGTTGAAGCAACTAAATCGGCTTGCTTCAACAAATTACCAATAGCGATACCTTCGTCACCTAAAGCAATTTCAAGTTCAGGCATTTCATCCGGTATCGCATTCTTTTGAAAGCGTTGAATGAAGTCTTGTAACGCAGCTTCAGCATCAGCTTCAGAGTGAAAACGTGCAATCAGCTCCTGCGCTAAAGCAATTTTAATATCACGCGGATTCTTACCGTTTTGCACGTCTTGATTTAACTGTTCTATTTCTTCAATTGGTTTAAAGCTAAGCAGTTCATAGTAACGCCACATAAGCTCGTCAGAAATTGACATCACTTTACCAAACATCTCTGTAGGTGAGTCCGTAATACCGATGTAATTGTTTAATGACTTAGACATTTTTTGAACGCCGTCTAAGCCTTCTAACAATGGCATCATTAGAACCGTTTGCTGCTTCTGACCTTGGCCTTTCTGTAACTCGCGCCCCATCAATAAGTTAAAGCGTTGGTCCGTACCACCTAGTTCAACATCAGACTCTAAAGCTACTGAGTCCCAACCTTGCACTAATGGGTAAAGGAATTCATGAATAGCGATTGCTTGGCCGTTAGCATAACGCTTTTTAAAATCATCTCGTTCTAACATTCTGGCCACAGTTTGACTTGCAGCAAGTTTGATCATGCCGTCAGCACCCATTTTGTCGAACCATTCAGAATTGAATCGTATGGTAGTCTTGGCTGGGTCTAGGATTTTAAACACTTGTTCTTGATAAGTTTTAGCATTTTCAAGAACTTGCTCTTTAGTAAGCGGCTTACGTGTTACATTTTTGCCGGTTGGATCACCAATTAAGCCAGTGAAGTCTCCAATCAAGAAAATAACTTCGTGGCCGAGTTGTTGAAAAGTACGAAGCTTATTTATTAAAACGGTATGACCCAAGTGCAGGTCGGGCGCAGTTGGATCGAAGCCAGCTTTAATTTTTAGCGGCTTACCGGTTTTTAACCTTTCAATAAGCTCTTCTTCAATTAAAATCTCATCCGATCCGCGTTTTATCTCTGCGAATGCTGTTTGCCAATCTGCCATTACTTATTCCTGTAGTATATTTGGTATAAAGCAAGTCGCGTTTTAACTTACTCAATTTATTAGATTTTAGATGAAGTATTGAATTAGCGTGAGAAATATTCAAAGGATTTCGGCTTTTACAAAGGTTATTTTGAACCTTTACGCTGGATTCGAGACTAAAATCATTATATTCTGATGTTTTGATTTAAGAGCATTTTACGGTCGTATGATTACGAATACAATAAAACAACTACCAAAACCACATCGTTGGACCCTTGCGGGTGTCGCGTTTGTTTTGGTGTCTTTGGTTTTATTCCCTTTTGACTCGGTAAAAGCTTCAAAGAATCTTGAAGTCAAACAACTACTTCCGGGCGTTAAGTACGAATTGCAACTTCCTTCGTTGTCCTATGAACAAGTCGATGCAGAGCTAGAAGATGATATCGATAACTGGCAAACCTATGAAGTGAAAAGTGGCGATACATTGGCCAAAATATTCTCTCAAGCAGGCTTGTCTGCGCGAGATACATACAATGTTAGCAGTGCCGGTGAGCTGGCAAAAAATTTAATCAATATAAAACCTGGCGATATTTTGTATTTGCATGTCGATGATGCAAATCGATTTGTTTCACTTCGTTATCCACTTTCAAAAACTGAAACGCTCTCAATTGCCCAAAACTCGGATGGTAAACTTCATAGTGATGTATCGGTCAAACAAGTAGAAAGCGTCCAAAGCTTTGCACAAGGTGAAATTAGAAGCAGCTTCTGGAATGCGGGTACAGAAGCCGGTTTAACCGACAACCAAATTATGCGTCTAGCGGGTATTTTTGGTTGGGACATCGATTTCGCTCAAGAAATACGCCAAGGTGATACCTTCAACGTTATCTTTGAAAAACAATACATCGACGGTGAGTTTATCGGTTTCGGGGACATCGTAGCAGCAGAATTCAAGAACCAAGGTGAAGTTTTTCAAGCGGTAAAGTATGACGATGGAAACTTTTACACGCCAGACGGTAAAAGCATGCGTAAGAGCTTTTTGCGAGCGCCAGTGTCATTCAAATACATTAGCTCTAGCTTTAAGAAAAGACGCTTCCATCCTGTTCAAAAACGTTGGAAAGCTCATAGAGGTGTCGATTATGCAGGTAAGACTGGCACCCCAGTGATGGCAGCTGGTGACGGTAAAGTCATTAGGTCGTCCTATGACAAGTACAATGGCCACCACGTTTTCATTCAACATGGCGAAAAATATACGACTAAGTACCTACATTTTACAAAGCGAGCAGTGAAAAATGGACAGACGGTAAAACAAGGCCAAACCATTGGGTACTTGGGCTCAACTGGTTTAGCTTCAGGTCCTCACTTGCATTATGAGTTCTTAGTCAATGGCGTTCACCGTAACCCCAGAACCGTAAAGCTACCGCAAGCCGATCCTATCGCCAAAGAGCATGCTGAGAAGTTTAAGTTGATTGCTCAGCAGCGCGTTGAGCAGTTGAATAACAACAAACGAATCATGTTGGCAATGAATTAATAGTGATGCGTCGAGGGGAATAAATAGTATGCTGAGCTATCGGTAGCTCAGCGAGTTTATTGCTAGGCAACCATGGCCTGAGCACGCGTCACTAAGCTTAACTTTTCTAGCGATGCAATCCATCCATATTGCTGATGCAACATGTCTTCTTCTCGTTTAAATCCACTTTGAGTTAATTTTATAGATGTTGTGGTGTCATTATCACAGGTGAACTCGATATCTACTTCAGTAATATCATTTGTATCTTCCCAACGCCATGTAAAACAAAGAGTTTCATTAAGGTTAATGGATTGGTAACTACCAACAATGGTTTGTTGAAAACCATCTGGAGATTGGAGAATAAGGCGATAATTACCACCTTCAATAAAGTTAGACATAAACTGTGACACCATCATGTTGCCTGGTGCAAACCAGCGCACTAGCACACTTGGGTCATGAAACGCAGTGTATACCTCATCAAGTCCCGCGTTGAGTGTACCGTCAATGGTGAAATCATACATATAATCTACTTCGCTTATTGTTATGAACTGTGATAAAAACAGTATCGGCATTAACGCCAATTTCTTCACCCCCAATTTCACTAAATTTGGATTTTTTGCATGCCGAACCTAGCTATCGTCTCTCGAAATTATCGTGCTTACGAAAAAGCGTTTAATGAATTACAGTCACGTAATGAGATTAATGACATAGAATTAGTTTGGGCAAATGAGCATGCAGATGGGGCCCCGCTTGATGATTTTGAATTCGTCCTCGCTAACCCAAACATTATGTCTAGATACATTAATAAATGCTCTCGTCTGCAATGGCTGCAGTCGACATGGGCTGGCATAAACACTTTAGTCACCCAAGATAAACGCGATTACGAGCTGACAGGTTTAAAACACATTTTTGGCGCTCAGATGCGCGAGTACGTATTGGCTTATGTCTTGTATTTTCAACGCAAGATTCCAGAGTTATTAGTCAATCAGCAACAACACATATGGCAGCAGCACCATATTCCTACGCTACAAGAACAAACAATGGGGATCATGGGTTTGGGCAGTATTGGGAAGGAAGTTGCGAATGCAGCAAAAGCATTTGGAATGAATGTGGCTAGCTTAACTTCATCGAGCCTGCCGAGCGAAGCTGATACACACTTCCATTTAGATAAACTACATGACTTTGCGAATAGCGCTGATGTCATTGTTAATTTGTTACCTCACACAGAACGCACTACTGGTATTTGTGATACTGCATTTTTTAAGAGTATGAAAAACAGTGCTATTTTTATAAATGCTGGGCGCGGAAATGTGATTAAAGATGATATCGATTTGGTCAACGCTTTGAACCAGCACCAACTGCGAGCCGCTGTTATCGATGTATTTAAACAAGAGCCATTACCTAAAGAACACCCTTTTTGGGGCACGCCTAATTTAATAATGAGCAATCACACTGCTGCAACTAGTCAGCATGAATTAGTGTTCAGTGTATTTAAAAGTAATTTGTTCAAAAAGCTAAAAGGGGATCCATTAGATTCACGCATTGATTTTAATTTGGGCTATTAAGAGTAATTTTAATAGCCTGACTGATTGCCCAGTAAGTAAAGCGTTCACCTATTTGGCTTGCCATTTATAGCGAATCTCCCTCGATGAGAGAATACTATAAGCATCCTTATAAATTGAGACTTAAGCAGCTTTAACGCTCATATATGAGGATCACTAATCCTTTAAAATCCTAGTCATCCCAAGGTTAAACAAACGCAACCAATAACCACTCAATTTACCTTTGTACACTTTATTAATCTCTATCACAGCGTCTTTTTTAGATTTCTTTTTATCATTTTTTGGATGAATTAAGCCATCATATTTATCTAGTATCGCCAGCAACTTAGCACCATCACAAATATCTTCATTCTTAATTCCCAGAGGATAACCACTGCCATCAATAAATTCTTGATGCTGCATGACTATTTTCCTAGCTTCATCCCAAAGGCTCAAATTTTCGAGTAAGCGGGCACTTTTGTATACGTGGGAACGTATTAGGTTTTGTTCCAATGTGGTGAGCGGAGAGTTTTTATTCACTACATCCACCGGCATAAAGGAGAGCCCAAAGTCATGCACATAACAAGCAACGGCTAACTGTGCTTGATCAATGGGAGTATCGCTTAGTTCATTAATATAGAATGCTAGTTTCGCTAATCTATCTCCTCGCCCTTCCGTGTAACCCACTCTCTTTTCAATGGGCTTCATCAGCTCCCTAAAAAATAGTAAATCTACTTGTTGCTCAGGGCTAAGATCTTTAGGGATACCACTGCGGGTTAACTTAACGGGATGTTGCGACGGTGTCTCATCGTCTTGATGTAATTTTCGTGAAGGCTCAATTAAATTGACCGCTTTTGCCAGTAAACTCTCATGTCGAGTTTGGTTCGACGCATCAATTTCAGCGATGATCTTAATAACGGCTTCATTTAATTCAGCATCGTATTCTGCATATCCATTCTTCATGCAGCTTTCAACGAACACTTTAACCTTATCCATAAGTAAAAGAACCAGATCGCTCATATTACTTGTGTATTCAATTTCGCCTTTACGAAGAAGGTCTAATAAGTCTTCAAGATGCTGAAGCAAACTGATCATTGGGACAAAGGCAACGAGGCCTAAGTCACCTTTTATGGTATGCACTGAGCGGAATAGAGCACGTTGTAAATCATTATCATTCGGCGTCAGTTCTAGCTCAATCAGCGTTTGTTCACTGGCCTCGTATAATTCATTAATTTCTTCCATTAAGTCTTGAAGAATATCGTCTTCTAATTCTTCATGCTTAAAAACCGACATATGAACCCACTTACCTAAGTCAAATAGTTGAGTATAGTATATCGGGACTGAGACAAAATTGATGCACTAATTCGACTGATTAACTATCTTCGAACTAAAATCTCCGTATAATTGTGGTCAATTCAAGCTTTTTGGAATTTTTGTGTTAGCCATAATTCGATTTATCACGTTATTAGTTTATTTTATTGGAATCAATTTCGTACTTTTTTTGATTTATCTAACTCGTCCTTTTCATAGGAACAACGTGTATCTAGCCGGTCAATTTTACTCAACTATGACACGTATCGTTGGCTTAAAAATCAAATTGCGCGTTTCTGATAAAGTCGATCCTCAAAAAAAGTATGTCTTTATCGCAAATCACCAGAACAGCTATGACATTTTGACGATATGCAAAGCTGCCTTACCAGGCGTCGTCACGGTGGGTAAGAAAAGTATCAAGTGGATCCCAATTTTTGGTGTCATTTATTGGTTATCTGCGAACATCATGATTGATCGAAAAGACACCGGGAAGGCCAGAAATACGCTCGATGACACTTTAGATAAAATGAAAGAGAAAAACCTGAGTATTTGGTTTTTCCCTGAAGGAACACGCAGTTATGGTCGTGGCTTACTAAAATTCAAAACAGGTGCATTTCGATTGGCAAAAGCAGCCCAGTCAGAGATTGTGCCAGTTTGTGCAAGTGAAATGCATAACAAAGTTAAGTTAAACCGTTGGAATAACGGTACGGTTATAATTGAAGTGATGGACCCTGTCGAACTGCCAGAGGACTTAAGTGCGCAACAGCAAGCCGCGCATTTCCACGCAATTATGGCTGGTAAGATCTATCAGTTAAATGAAGAAGCTGAAGCACTAGACAAAGCATAAGGTCGCTTGACCAATACAACATCAAAGAGGTTAATATGAGTCAGCATGATGCGGCAGAATGGTACGAATTTAACGAAGAAACAATAGAAGCGCTTACCGAGGATGGCAGTGACGTTAGCTTACCACATACCATCGAACATCACTTCGCAAGCAGCGATTTTGATGCCTTGGAGAAGGCAGCAGTTGATGTTTTTAAAGCTGGCTTTGAAGTTAGTGATGCCGAAGAGATGGTACTTGACGATGGCGGAACCGTTTTTTGTTTTGATGCATCTGTAGAGAAAAAATTAGATGTTAAAGCATTCAATGCAGATACAGATAAGCTTTTAGCTATCGCTGACAAACACAAAGTCTACTATGATGGTTGGGGCACATACTTTATTGGTGAAGGCGCTATTGAAAGAGAAGAAATAGGCGAAGATGGTTTTGAATTCGACGATGAGGATTATTGATTAAGACCTCAAGTGAAAGAATGCAATCAATGCGGAAAGTGCTGCATAAAGTACGGCGATGGAGCACTTAGCGCAACAAAAGAAGAAATTGATTTATGGGAATTATTTAACCCTGAAATATTCAAGTATGTAAAAGATAATGAAATTTGGTTTGACCCTGATACAGGTATTCAACTCACTCGCTGTCCCTTTCTGGACGTTGAGACTCCCAAACATGCTGCTGCCAAAACAAAATATACCTGCAGTATCTATTTAGACCGCCCCGAAGATTGCCGTCATTATCCGAGTCTCATTTCAGAAATGATTCGAGATGAGTGTGAAATGATTGAAATAAGTGATTTAAACAACGTCGATAAAGCACAAACGACGCTCAATATATTGATGAAAGATAGCCGTTCTTAGTTTTATAAATTATCCAATTTAGTCAGCTAACGTTCAGTTTCATTTCAGATACGGTTCAGGTTTCAAATCGCATAATGTGTCTTAAGAATTAAACTTAAGGTGACATATTATGAAAACATCTAACAACAAATTACATTCGGCCAATTTCATCGCTACTAGCACACTTGCCACTATTGTTGCATTGGGCCTGTTTTCGACATCGACATTTGCCCAAGATGAACTACCTCAAAACAACAAAGCAATTGAAGAGCGCGTTGTTAAAGGCACTGAATACCAGCCGAACGTTGTGAAAGAAGATGGTTCTCACTTTAAAGTAAAAAAACAATTGAAAGATGGCAAACCATTAGAGGAAAAGAGTAAGCAAGTTGCACCGTTGAAAACTTCCGAAAAAGGGCCACTATCGAGAGAGTCAGCTCGCTATCATGATGATCCTGACTTTTGGATTTATGATAGCTACGTAAGCCTAAGCTCTGACCTAGATTATGACGGCTACTATTCTTCGTTCAAGCTTGAATTTGACGTAGATACCATTTACCAAACAGCACCTATATATGCGGTCATTTACACTTCAACTACCGACGTCTTTACGCCATTTTATACAACCAATATTTATAATATTCATGGCGATAACACAAACGATTCAATCATTGTTGAAAATGACTTGGTAACTGGCTTCCCGAGTAACGACTATGAAATTATGATCGTGATTTATGATGCTGATACTGATGAAATTGTGGCAGTTGCAGACGGCACAGATGATGCAGATTTAGCCTATCTCAGTCTTGAAAGCGAAAACTACGAATATATTGAGCCTGCTGAAGTTGTGGTAGTTGAACACGGCGGTGCCTTAGGTGGATTATTAATATTAGGATTAGGGTTTGTTATGTTTCGACGCTTTGACTCGTAAGCATTAAAGAGTATGACGAGTCCAGAAAAAGGACCCGATTCCTCAGCATACTGGAAACGAGGCCTTTCAAGTTATATCTTAGAGCGCCCTACATTGGGCGCACTTTGTTTTAAGCCACTTTTTCTTAAAACCACGTGATTATTAAGTCATTAATTTATAGATACTTTATTTATAAAAAAGATTACTTTTTAGCGACGAAATATTAATGAAGAAGCAGTTTATGCTATCTATTTTTTTGCTAAGAACTACTGTGAAATATGATGAGACGCCAACATAAAAGCATACTCTTCAGCATAATCTCGCAGGCGGCCATATCTCCCGCTATTCGAAAAGTGACCAGCACTCATATTAATGCGCATCACTAATAAATTATCATCGCTTTTCAAATCACGCATTTTTGCAGTCCACTTCGCTGGCTCCCAATAGGTCACACGAGGATCATTTAAACCACCCGTAACAAGCATTGGCGGATATTCACGCTGCGTAATGTTGTCATAAGGGGAGTAAGCTTGAATATAATCAAACACAGTTGATTCAGCTATTGGATTGCCCCACTCACTCCACTCTGGCGGTGTAAGCGGTAAGCTCGCATCTAACATAGTATTTAATACATCTACAAAGGGGACGCCTAGTGTGACTGAACACCATAATTCAGGTGCTTGAATAGTTGCTGCACCCATAAGCTCCCCTCCAGCGCTGCGACCTGAAATGCTGATATTACCTGGTGCGACATAGGCTTGAGAAACTAAATGACGTGCCACATCAACAAAGTCGTTAAAGGTATTCATGCGTTTATCAAGCTTGCCGTCCAAATACCACTGGTGGCCCAACATGTCGCTACCTCTAACATGGGCAATCGCATAACAAAAGCCACGGTCCAGAAGGCTTAGCCGCATTGTCGAGAAACTTGGCCTGACTGTGCTCCCATATGCGCCATAAGCGTAAAGGTGCATTGGGTGACTAGCGTTTTTCTTAAAGCCTTTCTTGCACACAAGCGTAACTGGCACAGACACACCATCTCTTGTTGGCGCCATGATACGCTCGCTGATATATTCTGACTTATCGTAGCCCGATGGTATTTCTTGGACCTTTCTGGTGTTCAACTCTTTACTAACAACATTGTAGTCAAATACCGTGCTAGGCGTGATCATCGAATTATAGTTGATGCGGACACAGTCTTGTTTGAATTCAGGATTGTTTCCGATTGATAAGGAGCAAACCGTTTCTGGAAACTCAACATCATGTTGATTGCCGTTATAATCAAAGATTGAAAATCGTTCCAATCCATTCTCTCTTGATACAAGGACCATAAACTCACTGAAGGTCTGCATCTCCATGAGGTAATTTCTATCGGAGCCTTCTAGCACCGTTTCCCATAAATCATAACTTGGATGTTTATCTTGCACTTTTGCTAAACGAAAATTGGAGTGTGAATCATTCGCTAAGATATAAAAATAGCCATTAGCATGGTCGACACTGTTGATAAATTTCTGTTCTCTAGAGACTAGTTTTTTAGGTGCAACACTTAGGTCTGAGACCGGAACAACATAAGTTTCCGTTATTTCACTTTGTCCGCTACTAATCACCAAGTATTCTTTGCTGCTACTCACGCCAAAACCGAGGAAGTAGCCTTCATCATTCTCGGTATAGATAACTTTATCAGTGCTTTGCTTCGTTCCTAGTCGGTGAACGTTAATACTTTCGGTATACCAACGATCGCTTGCTAATGCGCCATAAACCAGTGATTGGCTGTCCGCACTAAACACTAACTCACCATTAGTGTCGCTTAGTTCTTCTGTCAGTAACTCGCCGCTCTTGATGTCTTTTACTACAATCTTGTATCTCTCATCACCATTGGTATTGTATGAATAAGCAATATATTGATTGTTTGGGCTTACTTGCCAATCATCTAAAAGAAAATAATCAAAAGACTCGGCTAAGTCCGTTTCACTTAGAAGTACCTCATGCGCTTGCGTACTATCTAGCTTACGACGGCTATGAGTTTGATATTCTTCACCGGGCTTGTAAAACGATTTATATTCATAGCCATTTTCAACCCAGGGCACAGAAGTATCAGTGTCATTTGTACGCCCTTTAAACTCTTCAAACAAAGTGTCGACTAGCGTTTTTTGTGGTGATAAAAAAGCGTCAAAGTAAGCATTCTCTTCGTTCAAATAATCAATGATTGCTTTCTCTTTTACTTCAGGAAAACTCGGATCACGTAGCCAATGAAAGTGATCACTAATAGTTTTGCCGTGGTGTTGAGCGCTGAAAGGAATTTTATTTGCTTTAGGGGCGGGAATACTGAGTTGTTTCAATCTTTTATTTTCTGGCATTAGAGACTCTTATAGGAGCTGAGTCAGCTAAGATAGCCATGGTCTTTCATGGCTATCTTAGATTTGTCAGGCGGATAACAAAAACTGAAGCCTATATCGCTTCAATTTCTGCTTTTTGGGCTTGGATTTTGCTCAATTGCATTTCCATATCCGCAAGTTTTGCACGCTCTTTATCGATGACCGCTGCCGGTGCTTTACTCACAAAACTCTCATTGCTGAGTTTACCTTTTGTGCGTTGGGCATCTTTCTCGATTTTATCTGCTGCTTTATTCAATCGTGCAAGCTCTGCTTCTTTGTCGATCAAACCTGCCATTGGAATGAGAATTTCCATCTCACCTACCATTGCAGTTGCAGATGCCGGTGCCTTCTCTCCCTGCGCCAGATGCGTAACAGACTCAAGTTTAGCTAACTTAGCAAGATAGCTGCCGCTGTTGTCTAACCTGGTTTGATCGCTGTTGCTGACGTTTTTAAGCAACACTGGTAGAGGCTTCGATGGTGGTATATCCATTTCGCCACGGATATTCCTAATACCAACGATGAATGACTTCACCCACTCAATATCATCAATAGCAGCTTGATCGTGCTTGCTTTCGTCAAACTCAGGGAAGGCATCAACCATGATACTTTCCGCTGTTGTCTTGTTGCTCGACAATGGCTGGATTTTCAGCCAAATCTCTTCCGTTATATATGGCATGAAAGGATGCAACAAACGCATCATATGCTCTAGGACATTGATCAAGGTGTTGCGAGTACCACGTTTTTCAGCTTCAGTACTATGTTCAGAGTTTAAAACAGGTTTAGATAACTCTAAGTACCAGTCGCAGAATTGATTCCACGTAAACTCATACAAGTGCTGAGCTGCAATATCAAAACGATATTGCTCAATGGCCGTTTCGTAAGCTTTCAATGTTTCTTGGAATTGTGACCAAATCCAACGATCAAATACACTTAATGACATCTCGCCGCCATCGCGGCCAGTATCGAACTCTTCGGTATTCATTAAGACGAATCGTGTCGCATTCCAAATTTTGTTGCAGAAGTTGCGGTAGCCTTCAACTCGGCCCATATCAAAATTGATATCACGGCTGGTCGACGCCATTGCAGCAAACGTAAAGCGAAGAGCATCGGTTCCATAAGCATTTATGCCATCAGGGAATTGCTTCTGAGTCGCCTTGCCTATTTTGGCTGCCATTTTCGGCTGCATCATGCCCGACGTACGTTTTTCCATTAATGTATCTAAATCGATTCCGTCAATAAGGTCGATTGGATCCAATACATTACCTTTAGATTTAGACATCTTATCGCCGTTTTCATCACGAATAAGGCCGGTGATATAAATATCTTTGAACGGGACTTTGCCAGTGAACTTTTTCGTCATCATAATCATTCTGGCTACCCAGAAGAAAATAATGTCAAAACCAGTGACTAGTACTGAACTAGGCACGAAGGTTTCTAGTTCTGGCGTCTCTTTTGGCCAGCCCATCGTTGCGAACGGCCATAGTGCAGAAGAGAACCACGTGTCGAGTACGTCATCGTCCTGCTTTAATTTTACTGAATCAGGGATATTGTTCTTTTCTCTAATTTCAGCTTCATTGCGACCAACAAAAATATTGCCTTCTTCGTCAAACCAAGCTGGAATACGATGTCCCCACCATAACTGGCGAGAGATGCACCAATCTTGAATGTTGTGCATCCATTGATAGTAGGTCTTGTTCCAGTTCTCAGGTACGAAACGGATCTCACCACTTTCAACAGCTTCAATGGCTGGTTTTGCAAGTGATTCAACGGCTACATACCATTGATTCGTTAGGTATGGTTCAATCACCACGCCTGTTCTATCGCCTCTTGGTACTTTCAGTTTGTGTTCTTCAACCTTAATCAAAACACCCGTCTCTTGCAGATCGGCGACAATAGACGTGCGCGCATCGAATCGATCCATGCCTTGATACTTAGCAGGAGCTTCGTCGTTAATTTTTGCTTCGTCTGTTAAGATATTGATGATTTCAAGATTATGACGTTTTCCCATGTCGTAATCGTTAAAGTCATGCCCTGGCGTGATTTTCACACAGCCGGTACCGAACTCTTGATCAACATAGTCGTCAGCAATGATTGGGATTTCTCTTCCCGTTAATGGAAGCGTAATCGTTTTCCCCACAAAACCAGCATATCGCTCGTCATCAGGGTGAACCGCAACAGCCGTATCACCTAACATGGTTTCAGGACGTGTTGTTGCGACAACTAAATGACCAGAACCATCTGTTAATGGATACTTCATATGCCACATATGGCCGTTTTCTTCTTCACTCACTACTTCTAAATCGGACACCGCGGTTAATAGAACGGGATCCCAGTTTACGAGGCGTTTACCTCGGTAAATCAAACCTTCTTCATGCAGCTTAATGAAAACTTCTTGAACGGCGTCGGATAGATTATCGTCCATCGTGAAAACTTCACGTTCCCAATCGGGTGATGTACCTAAACGGCGCATTTGCTGAGTAATCGTACCGCCGGATTCTTCTTTCCATTCCCAGATTTTTTTAACAAAATCCTCGCGCCCAAGATCGTGACGAGTTTGGCCTTCAGCGTTTAGTTTACGTTCGACTACCATCTGCGTCGCAATACCTGCGTGATCGGTACCACATTGCCATAGTGTATTGTTGCCTTTCATTCGCTTGTAACGGATCAAAGAATCCATGATCGTATGCTGAAAAGCGTGACCCATGTGCAAGCTGCCGGTTACATTGGGTGGCGGTAACAAAATACAATAAGGCTCGCCTTCACCAGATGCTTTAAAATAACCTTGCTGCTCCCACTTTGCGTAACAGTCTTTTTCAATATTGTGGGGGTCGAATGTCTTATCCATTAATTACTCTCATTTATTTGATTAACGGGTGTAAACTGCGCTTTTTCAAACTGCATGGTACATCCAGCTAACTTATACTGCTTGTATCGATCTCGTGCTTGTTGTTTTTCTGTTTCTTCAACTGGCACAAAGTCAATTATATGTTGATATTGGCGATGATTATCTATCATGCTTTGCGATAGATTAATCATAGTATGGCGGCTGTTTAAAGTCTGACCTAGCCACGTAATCTCTGCTGGCGTGCCTTGCTTCGGACCTTCGCCAATAAGGTTATGTGGAATAAAACTGTCTACCGGATGTTGCCATACGAATTCATCGACCGCTTCTGCTTGTTGTTTGTCAGTGCAAAGTACCGCTGCCCACTTTCGCTTTTTGACAGTTTGTAATAGCAAATGCGAGCAGGCATTTAACATGTCCTGCTCGGCATCTTGACTGCTTTCGTCGAGTTGATAAAAAGTTACAATTGGCATTACTTCTCACATCCAACTTTAAAAAATTGATTTAGACTCAAATCAAGCAATAGCGGCTTATCGTTTAATAAGTGATTCATTAATCTTCGCTTACCAAACCTGCTTTGTTGAATAAGTACTGCGACAACATTGGTACAGGTCTTCCCGTCGCACCTTTGCGAGCACCACCAACCCAGGCCGTGCCAGCAATATCTAAGTGGGCCCAGTTATACTTTTTAGTGAACCGAGACAAGAAACAACCCGCCGTAATTGTGCCAGCAGCTCTGCCACCGACATTGGCCATATCTGCAAATGGGCTTTCAATTAGTTCTTGATACTCATCCCAAAGCGGCAAACGCCAAGCTTTATCAGAAGATTGCTCTGATGCATTGATTAACTCGTGAGATAGAGGGTTATGACTACTTAATACTGCCGTTGCATGCGGACCTAAAGCAACAACACAGGCTCCCGTTAAGGTAGCTATATCGATTACCGCTTCAGGCTCATAACGCTCGACATAAGTAAGAGCATCACATAATACCAAGCGACCTTCCGCATCTGTATTAAGTACTTCAACCGTTTGGCCTGACATAGTTGTAAGTATGTCGCCTGGACGATAAGCATTGGCATCCGGCATATTCTCACAACCGGCAATCACGCCAATGACATTAATCGGTAGATTCAATTTAGCGACGGTATGCATCACACCTAACACTGAGCTTGCACCGCACATGTCATATTTCATTTCGTCCATGTTAGCGCTTGGCTTAATTGAAATACCGCCAGAGTCAAAGGTTAAGCCTTTACCGACTAAAACCACCGGTGCTTGTGAATCATCTGCTCCCTTATGATGAATAATGCTCATAATGGATTCATTCACTGAGCCTCGACCCACCGCTAAATAACTGTCCATCTTCAGTTCAGTCATTTCTTTTTCACCAACGGTTTCAAGCGTTAATGATTCATATTCTTCAACCAACAATACTGCTTGTTCATTCAAATACTTAGGGTTACAAATATTTGGTGGCATATTACTTACGTCTTTCGCTACTAACACACCCTTGCTGACGGCTGAACCATGCTCTATTGCACGCTCACCTGAAGTGAGTTCTTTGCGTGTTGGTACGTTGAAAACCATTTTACGCAATGGGCGACGTGGCTCGCCTTTTTTAGTTTTTAACTGCAAAAACGTATATAGCGAGTCATTCGCCGCTTCAACTGCTTGGCGAACCTTCCAATAAGTATCGCGCCCTTTCACATGTAATTCAGTTAAAAAGCAGACGGCTTCCATTGAACCCGTTTCGTTTAGGGTTTGAATGGTTTTAGCTATAATCTGTTTATATTGTCTTTCATTCAGCTCACGCTCTTTGCCGCAGCCGACTAAAAGAATGCGCTCGCTTAGCACGTTTGGTACATGATGCAGTAGCAACATTTGTCCGGCTTTACCTTCAAGATCACCGCGACGAAGCAAATTACTAATATAACCTTCGCTAATTTGGTCAAGCTGTTCAGCAACATGAGTTAGGCGACGAGGTTCAAATACGCCAACCACAATGCAAGCACTGCGTTGCTTTTCTGGACTACCGCTTTTGACGCTAAATTCCATGATATATCCTCAATGATTATGCTTAGTTTCTCTGCTTAAAACCGAGATTGTGTTGTTTTTCAGGTTCATGCGAATAAAAATCTATTAATCTGTGTTAGCAAAAGAACTCTTTATGCTAAACTTACAGCCGATTTATATATGTTGTGTGCATGAAAACAGTAAGAAACACTAAGTTTACTGAAATATCTGCACCTTTCCACTAAAACCTATGTTTTCATCAGTAACTAAATGCTAATTTTTCGATATTTATTGCGCGAAACATTCAAATCACAAATTGCTGTATTTTTAATACTCATGGCAATTTTCATTACACTTAAATTCGCAAGAGTTTTGGGTGATGCTTCTGATGGTGACGTTCCTGCAGATTTAGTCCTTGGTTTTCTTACACTTTATAGCCCAATTCTGGCGTCACTGGTACTGCCCATAAGCCTATTTTTAGGTGTCATGCTTGCTCACGGCCGGCTTTATGTCGACAGTGAAATGACCGTACTCAAAGCCTGCGGAGTAAGTGAATGGTATGTCACTCGTGTAACACTTCTTTTTGCGGTTTTAGTTGCAATTGTAACCGCCGTCGTCACCCTTTACTTAGCCCCTGCTGCTGCCGAGAAGGAATATCAATTACAAGAACAAGCCGCGGCAAAATCTGGACTTGCTTCTGTTATGCCGGGTCGCTTCCAACAAACGGGAGATAACAATGCCGTTATCTTCATTCACGACGTCGATACAGACAACAATCGCTTCCAGAAAGTGTTCTTATCTCAGCGCAGCCAATTTGATGAAAAAATGCACCTTATTTATTCTAAAACTGGCACCATCGAGAGAAGTGAATTAGGTGATCAGCAACTGGTTTTGTTTGATGGTAATCAGTACGAAGGGTCAAGCACCGAGCAAGCTTTTCAGATAATCAATTTTGATGAATATCGAGTGACTATTGCGCCGAAAGACCAAGAGGAAAGACGTCGCAAGCTCATAGCACTGCCTACTTCAGAATTAATGAAGCTCGACAATATTGAAGCGATAGCTGAATTACAATGGCGTATCGCTATCCCATTGTCATTACCATTCTTAGTATTAATTGCCGTGCCATTAAGTGCAGTCGATCCTAGACAAGGTCGATTTGGCAAAATGTTTCCAGCACTGCTTCTTTACCTCGGCTATTTCCTTTTACTTTTGGCAAGTCGCCGAGTACTTGAAGATGGCAAGCTGCCCCCTGCTTTGGGTTTATGGTGGGTGCATATTGTAATGTTATTGGTCGGCTTCGGCTTAATCGTCAGAGACCGAAAAACCGGCGTTGTTTTACGTCAAATATTTTTAAGGAGAAAAGATGCTCCGTCTCCTTGATCTTTATATCGCTAGAACCCTTTTAGGTACCGTTACTGTTACACTTTCTGTACTAGTGGGCTTGAGTGCACTAATCAAATTCGTAGAGCAATTGCGTCGCGTAGGACAAGGTGACTACGACATGACCCTAGCTGCACTCTACGTCTTATTAAGTTTGCCACGAGATATTGAGCAGTTTTTACCAATGGCTACCTTACTTGGTGGACTGATTGGCATGGGCTTGTTAGCACAAAACAGTGAATTAGTTGTGATGCAAGCGTCTGGCTTGAGTCGCTGGAATATCATCAATTCAGCCATGAAATCGCTCGTCATTCTCATTATCGCCGTCATGATGTTAGGCGAGTGGGTAACGCCTCAGAGTGAAGCCAAAGCAAAAGAAATAAGAACACAAGCATTGTCGGGAGGTAGTCTGATTTTATCAGACGAATTGTTTTGGGCCAAAGACGGCAATGATTTCGTTAGTATTGGGGAAGTTTTAACAAAAGACACTCTAAGAGATATTACCGTATACCAATTCGGGCCCGATCTTGAATTAACCAATGTACTGTCTGCTGATGCCGCACTTTTCAAAAACGAAACGTGGGAACTGAAAAACGTCAATCTGCTTTCGTTTTCCCCCACAAAGATAGACAAATCACAAGCACCAAGCTTGTCGTGGAATAGCACTTTAACACCGGATAAATTAGGGATCGTTGCAATAAAGCCGGAGGCGCTTTCCATTCAAGGCTTGATTGGCTACGTAAAATATCTCAACAATAGTGACCAAGATTCTGCACGCTATGAACTTGCATTCTGGCGTAAAATAACACAGCCGATATCAGTAGCAGTCATGTTATTGATGGCCTTGTCGTTTATATTTGGGCCTTTACGCAGCGTGACAATGGGTGCAAGGACGATAATGGGCGTTATGGTTGGTTTTGCCTTCTTCATAGCGAACCAAGTATTTGGGCAAGTCAGTTTAGTATTCCAACTGCCCGCATATATTGGCGCATTGCTTCCAAGTGTCGTTTTTGCAGGTGTAGCAATGTTGTTACTAAAACGTCAGTAGGCGCTCGTTTAGCTTAAGTTATGCTTACTACCAACTCTTGTGATCGTTCGCTTCTTTCGATAGATATAAGACTTCAGTTTGTGCAATTCTATCTTGTAGTGACTGTTTGTTCTTAAAATCGAGCAATACGAGCAACGTCCCTAAGCCTCCCAGTGCCGTTACTAATCTTAAAACCAGCCTTCCATAACTGATATTTTTTTCATCTTTTAAGTTATAAATCTTTAGGCGCCAAGCTCGCATACCCAGAGTTTGCCCACCGTGTTTCCAAAACCACAAGAAAAAGCCAGCAACCCAAAAGATAACCCAAGCATTAGCGATCATTTTGAGCGATTCGGAGGATTGAAAATAATCCATATAATTCTCGAACCCACGATTATCAATCGTTTGCGTTTGAAACAAAATAAGTGCGAAGACTTGAAATATGAGCCCTGTTAACATACCGACGGCAGTGGCAACCAAAGCATCGTAAACCATAGAAGCCAATCGCCTAAGGAAACCCGCGCGCTGGAACTCTTTGTTTTTTGCTGTTTGTTCAGAATAACTTTCTGAAGTAGTTTTATTTTTTGCCAACGTTTACAGCCTCTGCATCCGTACTAGGAAAATTTAATTACGCATGTTATCACTGATTAGACTACCAGCAACATCGACAAACAAACATTTATTCTTAAATTAGACTATCTTTTGTTCATAAGCGTAAAATAACACTTGATACATGATCTTAGATAGATATAATGCTCATCCATTCGACGGAAGTCGTTTGGCACTCTGTGCCAGAGTGGCGAAATTGGTAGACGCAGCGGATTCAAAATCCGCCGGTAGTAATACTGTGCCGGTTCAAGTCCGGCCTCTGGTACCATCTCTTTTTAGAGACTAAAAGCCTATTGAATTTCAATAGGTTTTTTTGTTTCTAGTCACTACAAACTGTACCTAACAGTATATGCAAACACACAGAGTACTAACACTCCAATGCCAAGCTGTGTATATTAGATCTATATTTTCCAGTTAGTTAAAATCATTGAAGCATGACCCCCTATATACTTATTCTAATCATTTTTGCATTCTTCGCTTTGAAAGAGGCGCGCTATAGCGGGCTATTCAAGAAAGAAACTGAAGTTAAAGCTGACGCATGGGTTGAGCTAGCAAGTACTCTAGTTTTGTTTGCTTTCACGCAACCACTAATCTTATTTAGTGCTGGTTATCTTATGCTCCTTGGGTTTCCAGAATATGAGGGGATTTTAGCCGATAGCTCCATTTTCTTACATATCGCTTTGTTACTTGTCTTTGACGACATGACTCAGTATTGGTGGCACAGAGCTTCACACTCAAGGATTTGGTTGTACAAACTTCATCGAGCTCATCATAATGGCAAGTATATGAGCGTTCGAATTATCTATCGTAATAATTTTTTCTACTACTTAATGATGCCCTCTCTATGGCTCTCAGGTGTACTAATTTATCTAGGACTAGGCTGGACTTACGCAGCTTATCTAGTAGTAAAACTGGCTGTGATTACGGGTGCACATTCCGACTGGAAGTGGGATCAGGCACTATATGTAAATAGGTATACACGCAAACTCATGTGGCTTGTAGAGCGAGTAATATCGACCCCCTCTACGCACAGTTGTCATCATGGCTATGACCCTGAGGATGGCATTACTAGCTATAAAGGAAATTATGGCAACTTATTGTTCTTTTGGGATGTATTGTTTGGGACAGCTAAGATAAATCGTAAGTATCCGTCTCGCTATGGTGTAAAAGGAATGAGAAAAGCTGGGTGGGGCGAACAGTTTTTGTGGCCTCTTATCCCGACGCCTAAAAAAGTAAGTATTGTTGAGGAATCACCCAATGAACATGCTACTAATGATAACTCAAAGACTAATGTAAAATAACATACTGCCGCTTTACTTATTTTTAAAAGCTTTTGTAAATAGAACAGAGAGTTAATCTTTTTATGAATAAACTCTCTTTATGACTTGTCTACTGAATCTCAATATCTAAATGATAGCCCGAATATTTTCGCAAATTAATGACCCTATCACCATCTAATAAAAGGTATTGCCCTTTAATGCCTTGAAGTTTCCCTTCAAATCCTAATTCTTTGTCGAGGTTAATCGATTTAATTTTCGTCGGATAACTTTCTACTGGATAAGCAATATCTATTATGTCTGACTCAATTGATGACATCGACTGTAGGCCATATTCATTCTGAAGAGCATTAAGCTCGGTAGCAGCATTTTTTAATAGTGTTTCTTTTAACGCGATTAAATCGATAGGTTCAGCCTCACCTTGTAACATCTTCCGCCAATTCGTTTTGTCTGCGATTTGAGCTTTCAAAGCTGTTTCAACTAGACCGCTCATAAGCCTATTGTGGACTCTTAGTATGGGGATTGCTTGGGAAGCGCCTTGATCGATCCAACGAGAGGATACTCCGTCAGTTACGAAGCGAGTAATGCCTACCTTTGCATTACCTGTATTAGATAGATACACAAAATGAGATTGTAGGCAGTTTGCTTCACCCCATTCAGGCTCACGACATGTGCCTTGATCATAGTGACATTTTTCTGGTTTTATGATGCATGAATCACACTGTGCCAATTTTGTTAAACACGGATAACAGTAGCCCTGGCTAAAGCTCTTTTTAGTTTTTCTGCCACAATGCACACAATTAATCGTAGATTCATAATTAACAGATATATGCTTACCAATAACATCATTCATGTTTAGCTTATTATCACCAACCTTAAGTTGGTACTGAGCTAAGTTGTCGGCGTTAACATCAACAGCCATTTTTTTTATATTGCCAGAAAATATCGTCATAACACTCTTTTTAGAAACTTCAATTAGGGAATGATAATGTTTAGTTGCATCGCTTACAAATAAGAGTTTGTAAAACTGAAATAAAAGTAGATACACACCGTCATCCTCGCGAAGGCGGGGACCTCCTTGCATATCTAGTAAGCGCACAGGTGCTATGTTTACGTTTACTATGTAATGTGGGGGGTCCTCGCCTGCGCGAGGATGACGGGTGTTTTTACGAGGATGACGTTTTGTAATATTATGCCAAGTGTTCACTGTGAGAGGATGCCGGTTAGTGCACGTCCACTTTCTTACAGGCATAAAAAAACCCGTCGCTAGGACGGGTTCTTCTAATGGGAGCCTGACGGTGTGCTACTCTCACATGGGGAAACCCCACACTACCATTGCCGCTAATACGTTTC